>NZ_CP110854.1:2502500-2802500 GCF_027594745.1 Saprospira grandis
GGCGCCAATAGTATGGTGCAGATTAGTGATGCCGACTTTGCCAGCAACAGTACCGCTACTAGTCCCGGTAATGGGGGCGCTATTCATATTACTGGCGCCGGCCAAATGATGATTAGCGATAGCGACTTTACGAACAACAGCGCAGGCAATGAAGGGGGCGCCCTTTGGAACGGTAGCGGCAGCATGACCGCCAACAACCTTTTTATTGATGGAAATACCGCTAGTGGAGCCGCAGGCGACAGTGGTGGAGGAGCTATCTATAACTTAGGGGGCGACTTGACCGTCATGAACTCTATCCTTTCGAATAACTCGGCCAATGGTACGGCTGGTTCTGGTGGAGCGATCCTCAATGATTTGGGGGGGATGCTACATGTTCAGAACACCACAATCACAGGCAACAGCGCTATGCGTGCTGGAGGAGGAATTGAAGATAATTCTAGCTCATCTTCTTCTAATATGTTGCTACAAAATGTGACCCTTTCTAATAATACGACTGGCTCGGCGCCAGGTAATGGTGGCGGTTTGCATATTACAGGAGCAGGAAACCTTCTTTTTGATGGAGGAACCGTTTCTGGCAATACAGCCGCAGCTGAAGGCGGTGGACTTTGGAACGGAACGGCCCAGATGACCCTCTCTAATGTTAATATCAATAACAATACAGCCAACGGTCCTTTGGCCGATAATGGTGGTGGTGGACTCTATAACCTTGGCGGTCAGATTGACATCATCAACGGCACGCAGATCAATAACAACCAAGCTGCAGGAACTGCAGGTAGCGGTGGGGGAATCCTCAATGACATGGGAGGAATGATCAATATCAGCAACGCCATGATTATGGGCAATAGCGCTATGCGCGCTGGTGGTGGTATTGAGTGTACCGACTCTAGTGGAGTGGTCCTTATCAATAGTATGTTGAATAACAACAGCACAGGTTCTGCCCCTGGTAATGGTGGTGGACTACATATTACGGGCTTTGGTATGGCGAGCATTACTGGCGGTACCGTAAGCAACAATACTGCTGCAGCCGAAGGCGGTGGACTTTGGAACGGAACGGGCCAAATGAACATCAGCGGAACGGTCATTGACAATAATGTCGCTTCTGGAGATGCCCTAGATAATGGGGGTGGAGGAATCTACAACCTCGGCGGAACTGTAGATATCACGAACAATACGCAAATTACAAACAATAGCGCCGATGGAACCGCTGGTAGTGGTGGAGGAATCCTCAACGACTTAG
This sequence comes from Saprospira grandis, assembly GCF_027594745.1. Classification (NCBI taxonomy): domain Bacteria; kingdom Pseudomonadati; phylum Bacteroidota; class Saprospiria; order Saprospirales; family Saprospiraceae; genus Saprospira; species Saprospira grandis. The sequence continues at coordinate 2,503,738 of NZ_CP110854.1, forward strand.
GCGGAACCCTAAATGTCAGCAACTCGACTATTATGGGGAATATGGCCATGCGTGCAGGTGGTGGAATTGAAGATAATTCTACAACGAATCCCGGCATGATTAGCCTCAATATGGTGCAATTGATGAACAATAGCACTGGTACAGCCCCCGGAAATGGTGGTGGTTTGCATATCACTGGCCCAGGTATGGCCCAAATTACTGGCGGTATGGTTGCGGGTAATACTGCTGCAGCCGAAGGCGGTGGACTTTGGAACGGAACAGGCTATATGCTCGTCAATGGAACTTCTATTGATGGCAATACCGCTAGCGGTGACGCTGCCGATAATGGTGGTGGAGGAATCTACAACCAAGGCGGAACCCTAGAAATCATCAATATGGCCGAAATCATTAACAACCTTGCGGATGGTACTGCCGGTAGCGGTGGAGGAATCCTCAATGATATGGGTGGAACTCTCCGTATCGAAAATGTCCGTATTGAAAATAATGCGGCTATGCGTGCAGGTGGTGGAATTGAAGATAATTCTACTGCCGGTATGGTTGGAAATCTAATGATGACCAACTTTATCCTTTCTAATAATACCGTAGGTACAGCCCCCGGAAATGGTGGTGGTCTACATATTACAGGACCCGGTAATGCTGTTTTGGAAAATGGTACCGTAGCCAACAACCAAGCAGGCAGCGAAGGTGGTGGACTTTGGAACGGAGGCGGCTATATGCAGCTTCAAGACCTCAACATCAGCAATAATACTGCTCTAGGTGCCGCCGCCGATAATGGAGGTGCAGGTCTCTTTAATAATGGAGGCGATATGCGCATTGAAGATTGTTCTATTAACGGAAATATGGCTACAGGTGCATCAGCTAGTGGTGGTGGACTACTTTCTGTAGCAGGCGATATTGAAATTATGGATACCGACTTTGACAACAATGCCGCTAATCGAGCAGGTGGAGCTATCGAGCTAATTGATGGCAACTGCTGGATCATGAACAGCGCCTTTGATGCCAATGATGTAAACGGTACCGCAGGTACAGCCGCCCCCGGTAATGGTGGAGCCATTCATATCACAGGATCAACGATGATGTATATTGAAGAGTCGGAGTTCTATGATAATGAAGCCGCTAGAGAAGGTGGAGCCCTTTGGAACCAAAGCAATAGCCAGATGTATATCTACAACTCTACTATTGCCAACAATAGCGCCTTTGGTACTGCCGCCGATGATGGTGGAGGAGGATTCTACAATAATGGTGGCGATACTTGGATTGAAGGATCTACCTTCTCTGGAAATAATGCCGCTAATGCCAATGGAGGAGCCATTCAGAACCAGACGGGAATGACTAAAATCAGCCGCTCTACAGTTTCTGGCAATATGGCCGCTATGGACGGTGCCGGTATCTATAATGCCGACTCGCTTCATGCCGAAGCCCTAACCGTTGCCTTTAATATGGCTAGCGGAAATGCAGGTGGAATTGCACAAAATAGTATGCGCCCCTTGAGCCTAAAATCAAGCATTGTCGCCAATAATACAGCAACCATGATGGGCCAAGATGTTTATCTACAAACAGGCATGCTAAATTCTATGGGCTATAATCTGGTCCAAGATACTACCGGCATGAGCTGGATGGCTGGCATGGGCGACCTGCTTGGCCAAGATCCTTTCTTGCAGCCCCTAGCCAACAATGGCGGTCCCACAATGACGCACGCTATTTTGGCCGGAACAAGCTCTCCCGCTGTAGATGCAGGCGACCCCATGAGCAATATGCTCGACCAAAGAGGAATGATGATTATTGGCCGCCGAGATATTGGTGCCTTTGAATCTTCTGAGGTTTTGAGCAATCAGCTTGTAGAGGCAATGAGCCAAATTAAGGCTTATCCCAATCCCGCCGCCGATTATATTCAGCTAGAACGCAAAGTGGCTGGCAATAGCCAATACCAACTCTATAGCCTAGATGGACGCCTACTCAAGAGCGCTCAACTCAATGACCGTATTGAGCGCATTGAATTGACCAATTTGCCCGCAGGCACTTACTTTTTGCAGCTAGAAGGCGGCCAACGTCTTCCTTTTGTGAAAAAATAAAAAAGTAACTACCTAACTGACGCTTTTGATGATCGAGCTGCTTCTCTCTTCGGAGAGGAGTGGCTTTTTTTGTTGTTTTTGGGGCCTCCGCCTCCCTTCGGTCGTCGGCGCTACGTTCCGCAGCTCGCTATTCGCTCGGCCCTGCGGCGGCAAAGCCGCCTTGGTCTGGCCCTTCAGGCCACTGCTGCACATCGCTAGGCCACAGTCGCTTCGCTCCTTTTAAGCACCCAACCCACCCAAAGAGTAAGGCAGCCCCAAAAAATAAAAAATAGTTATCCAGCTAGAGTAGACAGTTGCTAGCTTCCTTTGTTTTATTCAATAATTTTAAAGCAAATTAGTTATGAAGATGCAGCTTATTCTACCTACCTTTTTGGCCATGTTCTTTTTTGTATTGCAAGGGCAGGCGCAGAGCTATAGTTATAGCGGTTATTTTGGAACCCATGAATATGATATTACGGAGGCCCAAGATATTGGCACTTTAAAGAGCCCTTTTGGAGATAAAACAATTGTAGCTCGTTTGGGAAAAAACAGCAGTCGGGGCTATTTTTTACTGACAATTCAAAATGCGGGCTCTGAAGAAGTAATTACGGGTGATATTATGATTATGACTAATGCTGGGCAGCGAATTAACTGCCGGGACAGAAAGATTAGAAGTAATCAAAATAGGGATGGGGTACAAGTGACCTCAACACTTTATTTCTTAACTTTTTCGGAGCTCAAGTTACTGGAGAAGCATGGAATTAGCCGGATTATCTTTCAGACGAAGCTACATTATTATGAAGATGAGCAGCGCTATAGTTATGGAACATCTACTTATTTTTATTAGCAAAAAAAGCCTTCTCTATGCTTAGAGAAGGCTTTTTGTTTAGCGGTTGCACCAGGGGTTGGGGCAGCGGAAATCATGGCCCGCTGGGGGCTCTGGATGTACTGCCCGTTTATTGAGTTGGCTAACGGCCGTATGAAAGTTTTTACATTCTAGCTCGTAGGCCTGTTGTAAGCTGTAGGCATACTGATAAGAAAAGTGAGTGTATTGCGGAAAGTGCGCCCAGCGCAATAACTCTGCTTGCAAATCTGTATCGGAGCGGCCAACTTTGAGCGGATGAAAGCGGTCTGCAGCATCCAGTTTTCCAAGGGCAAAATTGCCCATTTGCCCAGCCTCTACCTCATTTTTTACCGTCTCCGGATTAAATTCAAAAGGGCCCTTATGGCTCAATTCAAAAATCATAATGTCAATGCTTTGTAGGGCCAAGGCCCGGTGGTATAATTTTGCTATTCTGGGGGAGGGGAGGGTTGGTTATTTCTTTTCGGGAAAAAGGCCTTCTAGTCCTTCTCGGCTAGCTGCACAAAATCCTCTTTCGGTAATTAGTCCAGTCACTAGGCGGGCGGGGGTTACATCAAAGCCATAGTTGCGAGCGGGGGTGTTTTCTGGGCAGATGCGTACTTTTTCATACTGTCCATTTTCTGTTAGGCCGTCTACAAAACGGACCTCTTCGCTATCTCTTTCTTCAATCGGAATTTCTTTCAGCCCATCATTGATGCTCCAGTCTATAGTGGTAGAGGGCAGAGCCACATAAAAGGGAATATTATTATCCTTGGCGGCTAGGGCCTTGAGGTAGGTCCCGATCTTATTGGCCACATCGCCTTCTCTTGTGGTTCGGTCGGTGCCTACAAGGACCATATCGACCAGCTGATGTTGCATGAGGTGCCCCCCAGCATTATCTACAATGAGGCTATGCGGAACCCCATGTTGCTCAAATTCCCAGGCAGTGAGTTTAGAGCCTTGGTTTCTGGGGCGGGTTTCATCTACCCAAACATGCAATTTGATGCCTTTGGCTAGGGCCTGATAAATGGGCGAACTAATGGTGCCCCAGCGAATGCAGCCCATCATGCCCGCATTGCAATGCGTTAGGATTTGGACCGGCTGGCCATTTTTTCGAGCAGCAATTTCCTCGATAATCTTGAGCCCATGCTGGCCAATCTGAAAGCAGATCTCAATATCTTCCTCTACAATGGCGTCGGCTTGGTAGCGGCAGGCTTGTATGGCTTCGACTCGGCTATAGCATGCTTGCCAGGCTGCTCTCATACGATCTAGGCAAGTAGAGAGATTGACAGCTGTAGGTCTAGCATCTCTTAAGTAAGCATGGGCGAGTGCGAGGCTATTTTTCCAATCATTTTCGGGGGCGGCTTTGGCGGCTAGCCAAATGCCATAGGCCGCAGTAGCCCCGATAAGGGGAGCCCCACGGACCAGCATATTTCTAATGGCCCAATAAACTTCTTGGGTAGTGCTTAGGGTTTCTACCTGCACTTTATGAGGCAGAACGATTTGGTTAATGACTTGCAGTTCCTCCTGAGCATTAAGCCAGAGCGTGCGCAAGGGCTGAGGTAAAACAGACATAGTTTAGTCGATTTGAATCTGGTTAAAATTAGCATAGCCCTTAAATTGGCTAGAAGCAGTTCCGGGCCGGAGCAAATGCCCTGTTTGCAAGCCTGCGGCCCTAGCGGCGGCTAGCTCTTCGGGCACATCAGAGAGGAAGAGAATTTCGTGGGCGGGCAGGCCAATGGCTTGCTGGATATTCTGGTAAGACTGACTTTCTCTTTTGTGGCCCACTTTGGTATCGAAGTAGTGGCTGAAGAGAGGCGTTAAATCGCCTGCTTCTGAATAGCCAAAAAGGAGTTTTTGGGCGGCTACAGAGCCAGAAGAATAGATGCCGAGCTCCAGGCCTTTTTCTTTCCAGTTTTTTAGACAATCGGCTACTTCTGGGTAGAGATGCCCTTTGATTTGGCCATTGAGGTAGGCGGCTTTCCAGACAATACCCTGTAGGGCCTTAAGGGGCCCTGCTTTACGGTCGGCTTTGCACCAAGCTTCTAAATAATCAAAGGCCTGTTCGGCATCGATTGTCTTTCCTTCTTCGGCTAAGACAAGGGCTTGAGTGGCTTCAATTTGTGCTTTGACCTCTGGCAGGTCCATTTTTTGGCGCCAAAGAGGGAGCTGCTCTAGAAAATAGGGAAAGAGCGTATCGACCACAAAGGAAATAGAGGTAGTGGTCCCTTCAATGTCAGAAAGAATGTATTTAATCAAAATGAGAGGTTTAAACGCTTAACTTAAGCGGGCAAAAATAAATAAAAAAGTCCATATATAAGCTATATGGACTTTTTCCTTTTGCGTTTTGCAGGGGGCGAAGCCCCCGCAGGCTGAAGGATGGATAGCAGTGGCCCGAAGGGCCAGACCAAAGCGCTTTAGCGCTGAAGGGCCGAGCAGACCTGCGAGCTGCGGCACAGCCCGACCCGCCCGCAGGGCGGGGCAGCCCCAAATCCTATTCTTTTTTATGGCCATTTTTATCGACCACCCCTAATTTAATCAGGGCTTGTTTGGAGGCATTTTGCTCGGCTGTTTTTTTATTGGGGCCTGTAGCTTCTGCTAGGGCTTTTTCATCAATCAGGACGGCTACTTTGAAGCGGTGTTGGCGGTGATGCTTGTTTTTGCCATCATTTTTTTGCTGTTCGATGAGTTCGTAGCTGAGGCTTTTTTGGTCCTTTTGGCAGAACTCTAGCAAGATACTTTTGAAGTTATTATCGATGCGTTCGAGCAGGTGGACATCCACATGATTTTGCAGCATTTTGTAGATAATAAACTTTCGGGCGGCCTTATAGCCTTTATCTAGGTAGATGGCACCGACAAAAGCCTCGAAGCAATTGCCCATCACGGTGGGGCTAATGCGTTGTAGTCCTCGGGCCTTGAGAAAATCATCTAGGCCCATTTCGGCACCGACTCTATTGAGTGTTTTTCGGCTAACAATTTTAGAGCGCATTTGGGTTAGAAAGCCTTCATCTTCTGTGGGGTATTTTCGGAAGAGGTACTCGGCAATGACCGCATCTAGGATGGCATCGCCCAGATATTCTAGGCGCTCGTTATCAAAGCTGTGTTTGCTTTCGTCTTTATTGGCCGTAGATTTATGTGTAAAGGCTCTATCATAGAAAGGGAGATGCTTGGGCAGAAAACCAAGGATAGTTTTCAGTTCGCGAGCAAATGCTTTTTGCTTAGAGAAATAGAGATTATAATAGGACTTCAGCACAGTAAAGAGGTATAAGGGCCTGAGGAAGATTAAAAATGAGCTAAAAAAAAAGGGCCAATGAAGGCCCTTTGCTGCTCAAATATACTAACTATTCTGTTATTTTCTTGAAAATCACGGCAGAATTATGTCCACCAAAGCCGTAGTTCATGTTCATGGCAATTTGCACATCAGCAGATTGTTTGACATTGGGGGTAATTTGTAGGCGGCTATCAATTTGGGGATCAAACGCCTCAAAGTTGATGGTGGGGGCAATCTCTCCGGTTTGGAGGGTCTTGATACAGATGAGCGACTCCATAGCGCCGGCGGCAGAAATCATATGGCCGGTCATGGATTTTGTGGCGCTCATTTTCACCTTAAAGGCCGCATCGCCTAAAGCCTTAATAATGGCATTAGATTCTGCAATATCACCTAGGTCGGTAGAGGTGCTATGTGGGTTGAGGTAATCGAGATCTTCTGCTTTGATATTGGCATCTTCTAGGGCCAGCTGGATCACATCGATAACGCCATGGCCATCGGGATCTGGAGCCGTAATATGGTAGGCATCGGCATTTTGGGCCACGCCAATAATCTCGGCATAGATTTTTGCGCCACGAGCTTTTGCATGCTCATAATCTTCTAGAATAAGAGAGGCGGCGCCTTCTCCAATCACAAAACCATCCCGGTCCTTATCAAATGGGCGAGAGGCAACGCTAGGATCTTCATTGCGAGTAGAAAGGGCCTTGAGAGCATTAAATGCACCCACCCCAACGGCGTTAATGGCTGCTTCGGCGCCACCAACAACCATCACATCGGCTCTGCTGAGGCGAATTTGGTCGTAGGCTAGGCCAATACAGTGCGTAGAAGAAGCACAGGCCGTAACAAAGGCTCCAGTTGGGCCACGGAAGCCATGGCGGATAGAAATATTACCCGCAGAGGCGTCTACAATCATTTTGGGCACCAAAAAAGGATTAAAGCGAGGCGTCCCGCTGCCTCTCTCATAGTTTTGTACCTCCTGCTGTAGGGTGGTAATTCCCCCAATACCAGAGGCCCAAAATACGCCAATGCGCTTTTTGTTTTCTACCTCTTCCAGTTTGGCATCAGCAATGGCCTCGTCGCTAGCCACTAGCGCATACTGCATAACGGGATCTAGGCGACGAACATCTTTTCGGCCAAATACATCTGCGCCATTAAAGTCTTTAATCTCGCAGGCAAATTGGGTCTTAAACAAGCTGGCATCAAATTGTTGGATAGTAGCGGCCCCACTTTTTCCGGCAAGGAGGTTGGCCCAGCTCTCTTCCGTGTTATGCCCTAAGGGGTTTAAGGTTCCAAGACCAGTAACAACAACACGTCTTTGACTCATAACTAATATTTATTTAGAGAAAGATGCCCAAGTTAGCCTAAGCCCCCTAAGCACTTTCCATGGTTCGTATTAAAAAGATGGCGCCGAAGCCCAATAAATTAGCTCGACGCCCTTTTGGCTGCTCCGAATATAGATCGAAACAAATAAGTCTAACCTAGGTTCTCACTCAAGAAAGAGATCGCATCACCTACGGTTTTGATTTCTTCTGCTTTCTCATCAGGAATAGAGAGGTCAAATTCACGCTCTAGTTCCATAATCAACTCTACAAGGTCAATTGAGTCAGCACCCAGATCTTTCTGGAAGTTGGCATCTTCAGTAACGTCATTTAGTTCAACAACTAGCTTGTCAGCGATGATGGCGACTACACGCTCTTTGATTTCAGTGGCCATAATGGTCAATTTTGCATTTGAATAAAAGGGTCCCTTATAGCACAAAGGGCTTTGATCGCTGCAAAGATGTTCATTTAATCCAGATTCACAAAGTTTTTAATTGGCTTTTTTGTTTGTACAACCACTGAATCAAAACAAGCTTTAGGCCCCGTTTTTATAGAATTTGCTCCCGACTCGGGTCTTTGCTTCCATTCAGATTGAAGCCAAAAAAGGCCCCCATAATTCCCCCCGCAATATGAGCATACTCCGAAATATTATTGTTATCTAAACTATTGAGCACCTCTTTGCCCAAAAAGAAAATAAGCACCAAAATAAAGGTCAAGGGAATCCCCTTTCCCCCCGTATTGGCAAAGGATACTAGAATGATAAACATAAAGACAATCCCACTGGCTCCCAATAAACCTCCACCAATCAAAAAGACCTGAAATATAGCGGTAATCAGGGCCGTGAGCAACATCATGATCAAAATGTTCCGACTGCCGTATTTCTCTTCCATAATAGGAGCAATCAATAAAAAGATCGACATATTCCCCACCAAATGACCCCGATTGGCATGCCCAATGGTATAGCTAAACAAACGGAAATAATCTAGAGGGTTCGCAAAATCAAAGCCTCTAAGCACAAAGTAGTTGTTAATTATCCCCCCCGATCGACTCACAGCATCCCCTCCCGTAATGTAGTTGATCATATAAATAGCCGTGCACAAAATGGCAAAAGTAACCACCACCGGGGCATTGTACTGAATCCGAAGTCCTTTCATTTTATTTGTTTATTATTATTTTGATTGAATATTTTGGGGCCTCCCGCAGCAAGCTGCGGGCGCTACGTTCGGCAGCTCGCTACTCGCTCGGCCCTGCGCAAAAAACAAGTTTTTGCTGGCTCTGCGGCTTTGCCGCACTGCCTACCATCGCTAGGCCAGTCGCTTCGCTCCTTCTAGACCCTCTGGCCCAAATCGCAGGCCGTTAATTTTTATGAGGGTTTTAACCCTCATTCATATATGATTGCGAAGCAATAGCATTGTTGTATGGCTGTAGGGTTCCTCCTACAGGCCCCAAATCCTAATCCCAATTGGCATCCATGCTGTCATCATGCTTTTCCCGATCGTCCTGCTCCGGCCGGGCTACCTCTTGCTCGCCACCCCAGGTATTGCGAATGCCCAGCTGCTGCGTAAGGCCCTGCACCAAACGAAACTCCGATAAGAAAATCGAGGCAATCACCCGAATCACGGTATAGGCCGGAATCGCGATGACCATGCCCAGTATTCCCCCCAGCTTAGAGCCCACAATAATGACCAAAAAGATCTCTAGCGGATGCGCTTTCACACTCTTAGAGAAAATAAGCGGCTGCAATAACATATTGTCTAGGGCCTGCATAGAGGCAAACACTAAGGCCACCTTGATGAGCAAAGGCACTGTCTCTGCATAAAAATCAACATTCAGGCTAGAGCAAATGCAAACCAATAGGCCAAAAATTAAACCCAGAAAAGGACCCAAATAAGGCACCACATTGATAATGGCCGCAAAAAAGGCAATCAGAAAGGCATTGGGCGCCCCCACTAGCCAAAGCAAAAGCCAAACATAGACCGAAACCGCAGTGACCTGCCCCAAAATTCCCTCGAAATAGCGAATTAGCATTTTCTTAGTGAGCTGTAAGGTCTTATCTAGCTGAGCATCATACTTTTCTGGAAATGGCCCCTTGATCAAGTTGGCAAATAATCCCTCTTCCTGCAAAAAGAAAAAGGCAATAAAACTAACCGAGGTAATCAATACAAAGATGTTCCCCAGCCAAGCCAACATGGTCGAAAAGGTGGTTTTGAGCAAGGAGGCGGGATTGATGTACTGCAAGGCCTGCTGCTCCAATTGGACCAACCGACTGCTAGGCGCCGCCGTAACTAGGCTGTCGGCCCCAATAACTGGCACTTTTAGCCCCTCGCCCTGTACCGTAATATGCAGCTCAATATTGGGGCCGTTCAAACTATCACTAAGCTGCTGCACCATAGAATCTACAGAAACAATAGGGGGGAAAGGCCCCTGCTCTTGCTGCAATTGGGTGCTGTCTTCAACAAAAAAATCGTTTTCAGCCACTAAACCCCATTCTTCCAACTGCTCAAAACTATGGTTAATAGGGTCTTCTAAGCTTTCTAATAACTGCTTATAGTCCACACTAGCCAAGTTGCGGCCCTGCTGCACAATCACCGGAACAAATAAGGCCACAAATAAACCCAAAACAGTCAGAAATAAGGAAAGCGTAATTAAGGCCCTAGCCGAAGCCGGCAAACGAAACTTGCCTATCCGCAAACGACCCAAAAGATCCATAACGGGCGAGCCCAGCAAGGAGACAATCCAAGCAATCACCAACCAACTGATGATATCACTAAAGTAATAGAAGATGGCGGCCACAGCCAAAATGCCAAGACCAAAACCAATATAGGAGCGTATTTTTGCCATACTGTTGGAGGGATTAACGGCCCAATAGCTGCTCCCATTGGGACCATGAAATTGCCGGATGAGCCTGTTTCAAAGCAGCGAGCTTTGCTTCTTGCCGCTGCAAAAAATCTTGATGTGCCTGACTGTCGGGCCAGTTGGGCCGATGCCGAAAAGCAGCATACAATTTAGTAATTTTTTCTCTTAGCCCCCGCTCTTCTTGGGCCAAAAGACTTTGCCCAAAGCCCTGATAGATGTAATCTACAGCCCCTTGATTAGGATGCGCCCCATCATTAGCATAAAAACGATAGTCCCGAAGTTCATCCAATAAAATCTCATAGGCCGGAAAATAATGCAGCTGCGCAAATTCTTCCTCCAAAACTTCAGCCAATAGTAATAAACGAGCTTTGCTCCTTTGGTTGCCCTGGGCCCCATCTTTCAAATGCCGAATCGGACTGACCGTGAGGATGATCCGGCAACTAGGATTGATTTCCCATAAAACCCCCAAAACTCGCCTTAAAGCCGCCAAACCCTCCGCTATACTCATCTGCTGCCGCTCAAATTGCTTTTGGGGCAATTTATGGCAGTTATTGACAATCTGCCCCTCATGCTTATAGTAGTAGGCTGTCCCTAAGGTCAAAAACAGATAGTCCGCCCCCCAAAGCTGCGCCCTAGCTGCCTCAAAACGCCGCCGCATCAAGCCCAAAGCTACCTCTTTCTGAGGATGCGCAAAGTCTGTATGATAGGCAAAATGACGATAGAGCCCCTGATGCAAAAATAGTTCTTCGGCCTTGGGCCAAGCTCCGCTTAGTAAACGCTCCAAATTATGAGCTAGGGACAATGGATTGTAAATCTGACCAAAGGGCTGTAAGTCAATGTTGTAGGCTAGACGAGCCAAACGCAAACCCATTTCTTGGGCAAAACAAGAGCCCAAAGCCATTAAACGATGACTGTATTTTAAGGAAAAAGGCCATTGCGGTAGGGGCAGGGGAGCAGGCCAGGGACTGTAGGGCTTCATCTTTTAAGTTAAGATAGTAATTTTTAGTAAACTTCTACTTTGGCTCAACCTTTCTTTTTAACTAGCTGATTTAGATGGGCTTAGACATAAAAAAAGGCCACATTGCCATAGCAATGCGACCTTAAAGTCACCCCAATTAAAGCCCAAATATATACAGCTTTTTAAGAAGATGCAAACATTTAGAATAAAAAGTTATACTTGATTAGTAAACTTTCTGTAATAGAAACACGACGGCCCGTGCTTTCATAACCGTTTACTCCTGTATCGGGGTCATTGTCCCGATCTAGCTGTACTTGAACGTCATGGTCATAAAAGACAATTGTATTCAGGCTAATGGATAGTCCTTTGAAGATGTAGAGGTCGGTGGTGGTCAACCATTCTACATCTATATTTTGTGGATTGTGCAGATAGTCCGAGAATAAGGTCAAGGAGGTCTTCACTCCCAAACGAGGCTTTTTCTCGGCATTGAGGAAGAACTTATTTTTATACAAGATCTTCATGGTGGCCCCCAATTGCATGCTGTGGTTGGCGTAAAGTACACTATCGGCGGTCATGCCTGTGGGCCGAACACCCCAGCGACTAATAAAAGCCGCCCGATCGGTTCCCCCATAAGGCGTACCATGCACCCCCGCACTAGCATCGGCATTGGCTATGGCCGCAATAGAGTCATCGGCAACGATAATGCTTTTTAAGGAGGCGGGAGAAATCAAAACCGATAAATGGTCGTCGGGCTTATAAGAGATACTCGGCGAGATGGTTACTGTGGCCGGAGAGAAAAACTTAGAACGAGGGCTGCGACTAGCCATGCCTTCCTGATAAGACAAGGTGTTGCCCTCATAGTTGGGGGTGAGCTGGCTCAAAAAGGTAAGGTCTAGGGCATAGCCCCAGGGTTTGTCTTTCACAATTTTATAATCGGCAAAAGAGCTAAGCCGTAGCTCATCAATGGCTTTCTGAAAGGGGTTGGAGCTGGCCCCTAGCCGCTGTACCCCAAAGTTTAAACTAAAGTTGTTTTCCCATTTTAGGCGGCCCTTTTTATAGTCGGCGCCCATAGTGGTACTTCCACCAAAAGCTATTTTGTTTTCTCCTGCCCCCACCTTTGGGTTAATCAAGAGCAGTTGGGCAAAGTCCAAACCGATACCCGCATCATAGGTCCAGCCTTCTTTTTTTTCTTCCGGTTTTTTGTCATCTTGGGCAAAAAGCTGAGGCCCAAAGGCGAATAGCCCAAGGAGGAGCAAAAATTTAGTTTTCATGCTTGTTTTTATTGGTCTACTAAAAGCGTTATTCTTCCTATAGAGTCCATTTTGTAATTTTGGTCACTACTGTGCCTCTTCTTTGACCAAAAAACGAGAGAGCTGGGCATTCACATTGTCGTAGTCCATATTGATCCCCAAGATGTTGCCATCGGGATTGACCAAAATGGTGGTGGGCACTTCCTTAATGCCATAAAGGGCGGCCACATGGTCATTAAATCGACTGAGGTCCGACACATGATGGGGCCAAATTAAGCCATCTTTTTCTATGGCGGCCAACCAAGCTTCTTTGCTGGTCTCAATCCCCACGCTCAAAATCGTAAAGTCTTCGCCTTTGGTAAATTTGGCCCCATGGTATCTGTCATAAAGACGGCGCAATTGCGGATTAGATTGGCGGCAAGGAGCGCACCAGCTGCCCCAAAAGTCTAATAAGACCCATTGTCCCCGCAAATCCGATAAACGCAGGCTGTCGCCGCTGGCCAATTGGCCCGCAAACTCTGGGGCTGGCGTTCCGGAGGTCACTCCCGGCTGACGATACCAACGAAAGCCTACCCAAACGAGGGCAATTACAATGGGAATGATAATGAGCTCTGATAATTTAATATTCATGGCAATCTATTTTGATGAGGGGCAAAATTAAGCTTTCCAAATAGAATAAAGCGTGATTTAGGTTGTTCTCTTTTCCTTTCTGATTGCTTTTTTGGGGCTGCCCCGGCCTTTGGCCGGGTCGGGCTATGCGGGGGCTCGCTGTTCGCTCGGCCCTGCGCTTTTTCGCTGCGCTCAAAAGCTTGGTCTGGCCTTCGGCCACCCCCTACTATCCCTCAGCCAGCTCGCTGCGCTCGCTTCTTGGTCCAAAATAATAAAACAACGCTCGCGAAGCGAGACCGCTTTGCGCTGGGCGCCGCCCAGCGCATCGGCTGAGGGATGGACAGTGGTGCGGCGCAGCCGCAGACCCAGCAGGCAAAGCCTGCGCAGGGCCGAGCAGACCTGCGAGCCACGAAACAGCCCGACCCGACCGATAATTCATGAGGGTTTCAACCCTCATTTTGTGTAGCTTCGCAAAGCGACACCGCTTTGCGCTGGGTTTCAACCTAGCGGAAGGGGCAGCCCCAAAAAAACTAATACTTCACCCGAGGATCTACCCAAGCATAAAGTAGGTCGGCCACCAAATTGCCCAAAATAGTGAGCAAGGCCGCCATTAAGGTGACCCCAAATACCAAAGGCCAATCATAGGCCCGAATGGCCTCAATGACCAACAGCCCCATCCCATTGATGTCGAAAATTAACTCTATGGCAATGGCCCCCGCCAAAGCCCTAGGAAAGACCGCACTGAATAAGGTGATCAAGGGAAATAAAGCGTTGCGGAAGGCATGCCCCCAATAGACCTGCTGCCGACGCAAGCCCTTGGCCCTGGCCGTCCGAATGTAATCCTGCGCCAATACCTGCAACATGGCCGAACGCATCTGCCGAGAAAGGTAGGCAAAGGAGCCGTAGGTGATGGCAAAAATGGGCAAGAATAAATGATAGAGGTAGTCGCCCACTAGCCCCCAAGAAAAGGCCTGACTATCGGGCAAGCCCTGGGTGGGAAACCAATCGTAATGCGCGCCATAGGTGGCGGTGGTCAGAAAGACCACCAGCAAGCTGGCCAGCCAAAAAGAAGGCAAAGAATAAAGCAAAAAGAGAAAATTACTACTCAGTTTGTCTCTCTGGTCGCCAACCAGCTCTAGCCCTTTTTGTTTAGACAAACGCCATTGTCCCCGCCAAGGCCCCAAGAAAAAGAAGAGGGGCAAAACCAAAAAACCAAGCTTTAGCCAAAGCGGCTGTAGACCCCAACTCAAAAATAAAAGGACCCAAAACCAAAGGTAGACGATCTGCAGAAAGAGCAGACTGTATTCACTAATATCTAACATCCGCCCAGAAAGAAGGGCCTTGGCAAAACGCCGAATTTCTGGACCAAAAGAACGGCCCCATTGCTTTAAAAATGCCCGATAATTGAAGCCAATAAAGATGATTTGCAAGGGAATTACCGCCCAAACTGCCCCCGAAACCAGCTCCATCAATTGCAAGAAGAAGCAAAGGGCCAAAAGCGCCCCAAAAATGAGCTGCAAAGGCGATAAAAAGGAGTAATAAGCCGTGGGCCGATAGCGCCAACTGGCCATTTCTACCCCCAAAGGGACCGAAACCCCATAAGAGATCAAGATGGCCAATAAGTTCATGAGCAGGGTCCAGCGCAAGGCCGCCCAAATCTTCTGCAAAACGGGCTGCTGGTCCTGATAAGAAATGCCCAAATCTCCTCGAATCAAACCCCGACTCGCATAGACCTCCCGCAAAGGCAACAAACGGTCTCGCTCCGCCGCCAATTGTCGGTAACTTTCGTTAAACTGCTCTTGCTGCTGCTCCAACTGCCCCATTTGGGCCAATAAAGGCGCCTGCGCCTGACTATCGAGCTGCTCCAACTGAAAGGCTAGCCTTCGCCCTAAACGCGCCAAACTATCCTGGACCAAATTGAGCTGCCCCAACTGCGCATAACAGCTATCCAAACGATGGTGTACGCTACTATCGGGGGCCGAGAAGTAAGGATAATCCCCAAACATCCAGACATGATACTGATTGTTGAGTCCATAAAAATAGAGCTGGGGAATCAGGGTTTCATAGGGCCGAGCCTCCTTGCGCAACTGCTGCAAAGCATAGCGAATACTATCTAGGCCCAAGGCCAAGGGCGCCACTTTAGCCGTTTTGGCCGCTAGGCTGTCGAGCAAAATATCTAGAGGCTCTTCCTCATAACGCTGCCAGAGCTCCTCCTTGAGCTGATCCAATTGGCCCTTTTCTTCATAACTAAAGGCCGCCTTTTGTTCATAATATAAGCGCTCCCAATTTTTTAATTGTTGGTAGTAGGCCATACAATGCTCTGCCGCCCCATATTGGTCCATCAAGCGAGACAATAAGGTTCTGTGCTGCTGCGGTTGCAACTGATACAAATCTTTAGGATAAGCCTGCGAGCTCAATCTGAAATAAAAGGCGGGCCGATCTAAGCCCAGCTCCCGGGCTTTCTGCCGATAGGCTTGGGCCGAGGCAAAGGGACTTTCTTCTCCGCCCTTATTGAGGACCATATCTACGGGGTCTCCCTCCACTAATCGACTCAGGCCAAAGACCAATAAAGAGACCAAGAAAAAGCTGGGAATAAACAGCAAGAGCCGCTTAATCGTGTATAAGAACATGCTGTTAAAAACTAGAGCTTAGAGAAAATTAGTATCCTGTTCGGCCATCTCTAATAAGCTGGCAGAAGGCTTGAAGCGAGGACCAAAACGCTGGGCCAACACCTCTGCCCGAGCCACAAATTCCCGCAAACCATAATCATTGATAAACTGAATCACGCCCCCCTTAAAAGGAGCAAAGCCCCAGCCGTAAATACTCCCTAAGTTGGCATCATAGCTATTTTGAATGACTCCTTCCTCTAGACAGCGAACCGCCTCTAGGCACTGAATAAAAAGCAGACGGTCTTGCAAATCTTTGGGCAACAATTGCTCTTGGGCCAAGGGAAAGTTCTCTTTGAGCTGCCCCCACAAACGGACAGGCTCTTCCTTATAGTTATAAAAGCCCCCATTCCGAGCTTTGCCATAGCGCTCTTGGGCCAACATTTCTTGCAATACAGCAATAGCGGGCGAGGCCTGATAGCGGCCATCTAGCTGCTGGGCCGCCTGCTCTTCGGCCGAAATAATGTACTTAAAGCCCAAATTATCGGCAAAGGCTAGAGGCCCCATGGGCATACCCGCCTGCAAACCCGCATTTTCTATGGCCGCAGGCCCCTGCCCCTCTTTGAGCAGTAAAATGCCCTCCATAAAGTAGGTGCTGGCCACTCTAGAGACAAAAAAGGCGGGACGGTCCTGCACAATAATAGGCGTTTTACGCAATTGCAATACAAAGTCGAAGGCCCGAGCTACGGTTTCATCTGCCGTTTTCTTGCCCACAATAATTTCTACTAAGGGAATGCGATTGAGGGGCGAAAAAAAGTGCATCCCAATATAGTTTTCAGGCTGTATGCTGGCTTGGGCCAAATCAGATACCTGCAGGGAAGCCGTATTGGTGGCCAAAAAGCTGTGTTGCTGCATCTCTAGCTCCACTTCTTTAATGATGCGCTGCTTTAAGGCCATATTTTCAAAGACGGCTTCAATGACCAAATCGCAATCTTCCATCTCCCGCAAATCACTAGTGGTTTGTATGCGGTTCAGAATCTCCTGGGCCTGCTCTGTCGTCATTTTCCCACTTTTCTCTAGGTGGCTGAGCTTCTCTCTGGCGTTGTTTTTTCCTTGCTCGGCTAGGCGTTTGCTCACATCTCGAAGCAATACTTCTATGCCTTGCATAGCGGCCACATAGGCAATGCCCGATCCCATCTGCCCAGCCCCAATCACGCCGATCTTTCGGGCTCTAAAGCGGCCAAAGCCCTTAGGGCGACTCATCCCTTGCTTGATTTTATTCAAATCATACCAAAAGGCTTTGGTCTGGTTACGGCAATTTTTACTCATAATCATGGCCGTAAAGTAGCGGGCATTGATTCGGGTGGCCGCATCAAAGTCAACAGAGGCCCCTTCGGCCATGCAGTTGAGTAGAGACAGCAGGGCAGGGTAGTTGTTTCGGGTTTTGGCAATTAGCTCTGTGCTCAATTTAGCAATGCGCTGGGCCGTTTTTGGATGTTTGGGGTTACTTTCCTTGGCAATGCGGTCTTCGGCATCCCAGGGTTTTTCTATGCAAGGCGAAGAGAGGATCCAGCGCTTAGCGTTGCGGATAAGCTCCTCGGGCCGCTCTACGGCCTCATCAATAATGCCTTTTTGCAAGGCCTCTTTAACGTGTATTTGGCGGCTGCTACTAATAAATTTATAGGCTTCTTCTAGGCCCAGCATCCACATTAGGCGAATAATGCCCCCGCCGCCCGGAATCATCCCCAGCGATAGTTCTGGTAAGCCCAATAAGGTCCTGGGGTGGTCTAGCGCAATGCGATAATGACAGGCCAGCACCAATTCAAAACCACTGCCCAAAGCCGCGCCGTTAATGGCGGCCACTACGGGCACTTTCAAGCGTTCAAAACGTCTGTAAATCTCCCCTAAAAGGGCTGTATGTTCAAAAATCTTAGCGGGCTCCTCGGCTCGGTGCAAAAAATCAAGGTCGCCACCCGCCAAAAAAGAGCGTTTGGCCGATAAGATAATTACCCCCTTCAAGCTTTTGTCTGCTTCCAGATGCTCCAATACAGGCAAAAAAGCCTTAGCAATCTGTGGGTTAATCGTATTGACTCGCTCGCCGCTTTTATCTAAGGTGAGGCTAACAATCCCCTCACTATCTTTCTTATAATATATCATAGCCTAGTTTCTGAATTGAATAGGCAAACTAGCAAAAAAAGCCTTGAATGCTCCTATCTACTGGATACTTTCTTTAAGGGCTTTTCTTTTTTGGGGCTGCCCCGCCCTACGGGCGGGTCGGGCTGTGCCGCAGCTCGCAGGTCTGCTCGGCCCTGCGCTTTTTCGCTTCGCTCAAAAGCTGGGTCTGGCCTTCGGCCACTGCTATCCATCCCTCAGCCAAGAAAGGCGGCCCAAGGCCGCAAAAAAAGGCCAGGGCGCAAGAGCGCCCTGGCCAAGCTGCCGTCAAGGAGCTCTATTTTTAGAAGAATAGGGCTTTGTCATGAGCAGAGCCCAGTTCTTGAAAACAGACTGCTTCTTGTCGGTAGCAGGGCCCAGTTTTTTAAAACGGATAGCTTCTTGTCGGTAGCAGAGCCCAGTTCTTGAAAACAGACTGCTTCTTGTCGGTAGCAGGGCCCAGTTTTTTAAAACAGACTGCTGCTTATCTACTCTTAAGGACCTATAGTGCTAAAGAAATGCTTAAAAAAGGTTGCTTTAGCTCCTTTCTTTTGGGGCCCAATAGTAGGGCGCAGCAGTATTTGGCCCATTCTTGCAGAGAGAAAGCTGCAAAAAAGGCCAGGGCGCTCTTGCGCCCTAGCCAAGTTGGGATAATCTATAAAAAATCTTAGTAAAGCTGTCGGAAAATGGTTTGCATATGCTTATCGCCAATGCGGTATTTTTTGCGCAAATCGGCAGAGAACTGTTGGCTAAGTACCCGAAGATCATGAGCCTTATCCAAGTTGAAAAGTTTCCAGTCGGTTTTGGAGCCAGAGGGGCCCGAGCGCTGAAAAGCTCTTAGGCTCCAATTATTGGCCGAGCTAAGGCCCAAACAAAAAGGTTCGACCACCCGCCAATCGTCCTGATCGTTGTAACGAAAAGCCACTAGAAGTTGCTGAGAAATAGCATGGTGTAGATTGAGATGCAATGCGCTGTTCGATTTCATAAGATTAGCCTGTTTTGTTGTGAACAATGTATAATTATTATACGTACAGAATTGCATTTTGTTACTTTTTTGCTTAAATTACTTGCATTTTATTCGCTTGTTTATCAGGGAGTTGTAAATTATTTTTAATTTTTTTTGCGCTTGCTTTATGGGCCATTTTCAAGCCTGCTTTTGCTGCATTTATACGTCTTTCTGGCTGCTCAGTCTGCATCTTGAGAAGCGCAAAAGGCTTGGCACTACAGCCAGGCCATAGCCTCGGCTGAGGGATGGATAAGGGTGGCCCGCAGGGCCAGACCCAAGTTTTTTGAAGCGAAGCGAAAAAAACTGCAGGGCCGAGCAGACCTGCGAGCCCTGACACAGCCCGACCCGACCAAAGGGAGGGGCAGCCCCAAAAACAGCAGAAGAAAAACAGCAGCAATAAAAAAAGACAAAAAAATCCTTTATCTTTGCAGCCTTATATTTTTGCATAATATAACACTGACTATCATGTATCAAACTTTGTTGTACTACAAGTACGCCCATCTAGAAGATGCGGAAGAAATGGCGCCTAAACATCTGGAATTTTGTAAGGATTTGGGCATTTTGGGCCGCATTATTATTGCCAATGAGGGATTGAATGGAACGATCTCGGGAACGCCCGAGCAATGCCAGGCTTATATGGATTATGTAGAATCTGATCCTCGCCTAAAGGGCATTCATTGGAAAATTGACGAGGTGGAGGAGCTCTCTTTTGTTAAGATGCACGTTCGCTACAAGCCAGAAATTGTAAACTCTGGCCTTTATGATAGCGTAGACCCGACAAAAGAGACCGGCAAGCACTTGCAGCCTGCAGAGTTTAAGGCCTTAAAGGACCAAGAAGATGTGGTGGTGATTGATATGCGATCTAATTATGAGCATAAGCTGGGCCGCTTTAAGGGAGCTATTACGATGGACATTGACAACTTTCGGGAGTTTCCAGAGAAAATCAAGGAAATGGACCATCTGAAAGATAAAAAAGTATTGACCTATTGCACGGGCGGCATCAAATGCGAAAAAGCCTCGGCTTATTTGATCCAACAGGGCTTTCAGGATGTTTACCAGCTACATGGGGGCATCATTAACTATGGCAAAGAGGTTGGCGGAGAAGACTTTGAGGGCGATTGCTATGTTTTTGATGGCCGAGTGCATGTGCCTGTTAATACGGTAAATCCTTCGGTCATTAGCCGCTGCTACAACTGTGGCAAAAAGACCACGAGAATGGTCAATTGCTGCAACTCACATTGCAATGACCACTTTGTACAGTGCGAGAGTTGTAGCCAAGAAATGGCGGGAGCCTGTTCGGTCCAATGTAAAGAATCGGATTTTGCCCGCCCCTATAATGAAAAGGGCTTTTATAGAAAGCAACTTTGTGAGGATTAGCAGAAAAGCAGTCCGTATAAAATAGTCGCAAGCGTTTTGTCGTTTTGCGACTATTGCTTTTTTTGGGAAACACCATCAAACTCTACTTATGTCAGTTGCTCGATTTTTATCTATCTGTTTTTGTTTATTCATGGGCTTCTCTAGCTTGTCGGCCCAGCATTACGATCAGGCTATTGGTTTGCGTGGAGGGACCTCTTTTCAGCTTTCTTATAAAGAATTCTTCTCTTATTATCCCTCCCCTCAAATGGCTTGGGAGGTTTTAGTGGGCGTGCATATCGATGAGCGTCGCCGCTCTTTTACCAATGGTTATGTGGTAGAAGGGATGTGGTACTACCATCGAGATATTGGTTTTAACACCAACTTCTCGGCTTATGGGGCCGCGGGCCTGCATATGGGGGTCTATACCCCCGTGGGCGAAAAACGACGCTTTGGGGCGGGTTTGGCCATTGCCTTGGGGGCCGAGTATACCTTTAATTTTACGCCCGTTAATATTGGCTTGGATTGGAAACCCGTTTTGGGGAGCCCCCGCAGCTCTTTATTGCGTGGCGCCCTGACCATCCGCTATGTTTTGCCCACCACTTGGCAGTAATTTGCATCTTTTTAAAAAATAGAATGACTTATGAACTACAAATTTTTTATCCTCTGCCTTTTGGCCCTCCCTTTTTTGACCTCCTGTGAAAAGCAGTCGGAAAAAGACCGGGAGAAGATCCTCAACTACATTGAAGATAATAATCTGAATGCCCAAGAAGGGGAGGATGGCCTCTTTTATGTCATTGAGGTAGAGGGGACTGGAGATACCGCCAGCATTGCCGATGATGTTAAGGTGCATTATGAGGGCTTTTTGCTCAATGGAGACAAATTTGACTCTTCTATTGATCGGGGTACTCCCGCTACTTTTCCCCTAGCCAATGTAATTAAGGGCTGGCAGTTGGGGATTCCCAAATTTAAGGAAGGGGGCAGCGGCAAATTGCTGATTCCCTCGGCTTTGGGCTATGGGGCTACGGGCACAAGTAGCATTCCCGCCAATAGCGTCCTCATTTTTGATGTGGAAGTGATTGAGGTGTTGTAAGAAAGCTTAGAGCAGGAAGAGAAAACGGCCAGCACGCAAATTGCGTGCTGGCCGTTGGTGTTGGTTAGCGCTTGGGCGGGGAAATTACTGCACCAAAGTCACTTTCAACATATTGGTCTTTTTCCGCTCATGCAGCGGCATAGAGCCCGTATTGATAATCACATCTCCCGCCTCGAGCAGGCCTTTTTCTTTGAGAATATTGACCACATCTCGAATGGTATCATCGGTGCTAGTAAACTTATCATAATAGTAGCAGCGGGTGCCCCAAACCAAATTCAGGGTCTTAATCAAATGCTCATCCGAAGAGAAAACCACTACATCGGCTTCTGGCCGATAGCTAGAGACCATAAAGCCCGTATAACCCGATTTGGTCATCCCGATAATCATTTTGGCCTTGACCTGCTTGGCAATTCTACAAGCATTATAGCAAATTGCATCAGATAAAAAAGACTCCGAATCATCAGAAGGGGTGAGTTCTCTGTTATAAACGGTGGGCATTTGTTCGGCCTCCGCAATAATGCTGTTCATGGACTCTACTACTTTGACGGGATGCAGGCCCATGGCGGTTTCATTACTCAACATCACGGTGTCGGCCCCATCCAAAACGGCATTGGCCACATCAATGATTTCGGCCCGAGTAGGAGTGGGGCTCTTGATCATGCTGTCCATCATCTGGGTGGCCACAATAACGGGACAAGCCTGCTCAATACATTTGCGAATGATCATTTTTTGCAGCATGGGCAGGCGCTCCATGGGCACTTCTACGCCTAGATCGCCCCGAGCCACCATGACCCCATCCGAGGCCGCAATGATTTCGTCAATATTGGTAATCGCCTCGGGCTTTTCAATTTTGGCAATGATCCGCCCAGGATGATTGGCCTTTTTGAGCCGCTTGCGCAGGTCCTCAATATCTTTGGCCTTACGCACAAAGGAAAGGGCAATCCAGTTAAAGGGCAGGCCTAGAATAAAGTCCAAATCACGCAGGTCTTTTTCGGTCAAAGAGGGCTGCGAGATATTGGTATCGGGCAAATTTACCCCCTTGCGAGAAGAGAGAAAGTCGCCATATAAAACCTCCAATTGGACCTCATCCTTGCCATTGCTGCTCTTCACCAACAGCTCCACTTTTCCATCATCCACCAGCACTTTTTCGCCCACTTTCACATCCTTGGCAAAGTCGGTATAGCTCATATACACCTTTTCGGCAGTGCCTAGGCACTCCTCGGCCGTAAAGGTCAAAATCTGCCCCTTGGTCAAGGGAATTTTACCGTTTTCCATCTGGCCCACACGCAGTTTTGGCCCCTGCAAATCGGCCAAAATGCTAATGTTGGTTCCGTATTTTTTGTTAATATATTGCACATAGTCAAAGACCTTTTTATGGTCCTCATGCTGCCCATGCGAAAAATTTAGCCGAATGGCATCCACACCCGCTTTCACCAAAGCCAATAGGCTCTGATAATCATTGGATGCAGGGCCAATAGTGGCCAAAATCTTGGTTTTCTGAAACTTAGAAATTTCCATAAAATGGTTTTTTGTTGTTCTGCTGTTGTTTTTGGGGCCTCCGCCTCGCTGCGCTCGTCGGCGCTACGTTTCGGGGCTCGCTATTCGCTCGGCCCTTCGGCGGCTTTGCCGCCTCGGTCTGGCCTACAGCCACCCCTGCACATCGCTAGGCCAGCTGGCTTCGCCAGCTTCTAGACGCAAAAAATCTTTCTCCTAATCTTGAATCTTAGAGCCGTAGGCTAGGTCTCCCGCATCGCCCAAACCAGGAACAATATAGGATTTGGCCGTTAGTTCATCATCAATGGCGCCGGTCCAAATATGAACTCTGGGGTGCATCCGCTGGATATGCTCAATGCCATCCGCTGCAGCAATAGCCACCACCACATGAATATCTCTAGCTTGCCCATAAACCGAAAGGGCTTCTATGGTCATGGCCATAGAGGCGCCGGTGGCCAACATGGGGTCGGCAATAATAAGGGTGCGGTCTTCTAGTTCTGGACAAGAAACGTACTCTAGGTTAATCTCAAAACTGCCATCCTTATGATGACGACGATAGGCCGAAACAAAGGCATTATCTGCCCGATCAAAGATATGTAACAAGCCTTGGTGCATGGGCAAACCCGCCCGCAGAATGGTGGCCAAAACGGGCTGCTCAATAGGCAGGGCCACTTCGGCTTCGCCCAAGGGCGTTTCTACGGTTTTCGCCTGATAGGCCATGGTCTTGCTAATCTCATAGGCCATCACCTCGCCCAAACGTTGTAGGTTTTGGCGAAAGCGCATGGGATCTTGCTGAATATCAATAGAGCGCAATTCGGCTACATATTGATTGGCAATAGAGTTCTCTAAGGACAAGTTATGAATAGGAGCAGGCATAAATTAAGGCTTTTTTTAGATGGAAGAAGCATTGGCAAAATAGGAATTTTGTATCTTCAACCCAAGACTTTGACCACTTTAATCCCTTTATATTATGCTTTGGGCCTTTGGCGAAAACTACGCTTACGAACTTCAAGAAGCTTTTCGGCCGCAGCGCTTCGAGTGGCGCATCTGGCCCATTCTCCTGCCCGAACAGCAGTTGCGGGTAGAACAGGCCAAAGGCAGCGATAAACTCGATCCCAAAGCCCTATCTGCCGCCTTGGAGTTGGCCCTCAAATCGGGCTGGCGACAGCTCTATCCGCAGTTTCGCTTGGCTTGGCAAGCAGGGGGCTGGCGCCCCCAAACCGAGCTCTGGAGCGATTGGCGCAAATTGGCCCAATTGCTTCCGCAACGGCCCAATTTTGGGGTTTGGGAGTTGCAGCAGCATTGGCAGGATATTCAAGCGGCAGAAGAGGCCTTGCCCTTTGCCTTGCCCCCTTTGCTCCAACAGCTCTATTTATATAATGGCTTGGCTGGGGGCTGGGGGCCAGATAGTGGGCTCTTGGCCTTATTGCCCAATTTGGGCCGCCCCGCTTTGTTGGCTGCTCGCCAACAACTAGAAACGGACCCCCAACAAGGGGGCTTTTGGCGACATTACCCCCATCTTATTCCTTTTTTGCATTGGGGCACTGGGGTCTACTCCCTCTTTGATAGCCGAAAGCCCGAGGCCCCTGTCTGGGCCTTTGATCCTGAATTATTAGGGCCAGATGAAGATTGGGAGGCGGCCTGCTGGTGGCATAGCCCCTCCTTGCTCAATTGGTTTCAGTATTGGCTAGAGACCGACCGCTATGGGATTAAGCTCTGGCAACAGATGTATGAGCGCAAAGGAATGGAGTTTAGAAAGTAAATGGTCCAAACTGGATCTAGGCGCTATTATTCTATTATTCATCAGCGCAATCGCTGGCCTAGCGATGCGAAAGGGGGGCCGAAGGCCAGACCGAGCCGCTGAAAGCGGCGAAGGGCCGAGCGAATAGCGAGCCCTGTAGCGTAGCGCCGACGAGCGCAGCGAGGCGGAGGCCCCAAAACATCCTCCTAAGGAACCTCTTCCACTAAAATTTCTACACGGCGGTTTTGGGCCGCCTTATACAAAGCACGGCTGCCATCGGCTAAGGTATCTATTTGCAAGAGCTCTTGATTGGAGCGGCTTTGGGTCTGGATAGGGCAGTTGATCCCCTTATGTTCCAGATAGGCCTTGGTTTGTAGGGCAAAGCTAAGGGCCTCCTCCTGGGCGGCTTGGCCCTGCAGCTTAGAATCCGTATGGCCGATGATAATGAGCTGGGCATTGGGATTTTGGGCCAAATAATTTTGCAAGCTATCGAGATAGTCGCCAAAAACGGGGGGCGCTAACTTAAAGCGTTGATCGGGCGATCGGAAAAAAGCCATGCGGCCATCATAAGTCAGGCGCTTAATATCTTGCAGATAAGCTTGGCGGAAGCGTTCGGCCTCCTTTTTTTCTTGTTCGGGGCCGCTAGGCAGATAGCCAATAATCTCTAAATCGATATAAAAAGCCTTTTTATCTAGGGGCATGGTATCGCCTAGAATATAGATTTGTTGGCTGGGCAACTGGTATTCGGCCATCAATTTATCGGCGATGCTCAGGGCGCGGGCTCGGCCCAAATTGCCGTAGCGTTTGGCTTGTTCGGGCAGGGTTTCCTCCTTCTTATAGCGGCCAATAATCTTCAGTTTGGCTTGGGGCTGGCTTTTGAGCAGCAGGGCCATCTCTTCGAGCAGGGCCAGTTGTTTGGGTAGGTAGAGTGGGGCGGTACTGCCATAATCAAACTCAAATTCTGGATAATTTTCCCAGAGCGGAAAGCCTTCTGCCGAGACCGTAAGATCGTTGGGAATATGGGCCAATTGGCTACTATCGACAGGGGGTGGAGGGGGCCCACATTGCTCTAAGATGACACAATAGTAATACTTCTGGGCCATAGACAGCCAGATAGCAAAAAACAGAATCGCCAGAATGAGAATGAGTATATTTTTGCGGCTCATAGTGCAAGAAAAGAAAAAGGCTGTTAGTTCAATTGTCTAACAGCCTTTGGGTATAGGTACTATAAAATTAGTCTTTAAAAGGAGGCGGATCGAGGGGAATATCCTGATCGATCTCATTGAGGCCCTCGGGATCATCTAGGTCCTTAAATTCCTCATCTTGATCTAGATCTAGGGGAGGAAGTTCCTCGCCAAAGTTCTCGGGATATTCGGGAATCTCGGGCAGTTCTTCGGGATATTCGGGAATCTCGGGCAATTCTTCGGGCATGGGCGGAAACTCATCTCTACTTTCCTCCATCTCCACAGGAACGGGAATATCGCCAGGCATTACATCTAAATCGGCGGGCATATCTTCTGGATTGAAGCTATACTCTTCATTGGTTGTGGGCGTGTTTGCAAATTCATTTTCTGTAGGAGCCACAAAGCTATTGGGAATATTGGCGCCAGTAGCTGATTGCACATTGGCCAGCTCATCGTTAATCATGGCTTGCAGTTGGCTATTGACCTGTTGGGCATCTCCAGTTTTTTCTAGTTTGCGTTGTAGTTCTAGCAGCTTGAGGGCCGCCTCAAAGCGTTGGCTAGCCTGATTGATCGAATTTTCTCTTTTGACATTGGCTAGGCGCTCTTCCATTTGCAACTTGGCGGCTTCTTCGCGGGCGCGGACCATATCGCGGGCAGAGCCGCTAATAAAGGTCTCCAAACTTTCAATCAAAGAAGTAAGGATTTTGTGCACCACTCTAGCCGAAAAACCACCCAAAAAGGCCAAAATAGGCTTATAGGTAATAAAGCCGCCTAGGCTTTGGGCGGGATTGGCCACCTCAGAGGCATCGCCACCATAAACGGTAGGATCAATAAAGATAAACTGGGCCAAAATGACTCCAGAAACGATACCGAGAATAAAGCGAATCCAATACATAGATTCGTATTTGGCATCAAAAGAGGCATTAGAAATATACTTATAGGCCTCAAAGAGGGCATAAAAAGAGGCGCCAGCTGCTGCAATAGCCAAAATAAATAGCTGGTTGAGCAGAAACTTCATGGGGGTCTCATAATCCAGGATATTCCCATTGACAGAGCGAGCATCTACCTCCTCAAACATAAAGAGCCCCAAGAAAGTCAGTAAGGCAATAATGGCCACAAAGGTCATTCGTTGAATGAGGGGAATAGGCCCTAAAAAGCGAAAAGCACTCTTCTTTTGTTCTTCCAATAACACAATAGAGCTCGGCTGAGCGGGATAAACCGCAGCGGTTAAATCCTCATGCACCATGCTCAACTGGTTAATCATATCTTCCTGAGAGGGAACATGCAGCTCCTCGGCTTGGGCCGAGCGATGGGCCATGCCGCCCAAAGTTTGGCGGCGGCTATACTCCAGAAAAGGGTGGCTGCCATTGGCATTTCTGCTGCCATCCGAAACAGGCCCATTTTCTAGATAATCTTGATAGAGCTTAAATTTTTTGAGGCTGGCCAAGAGACCAGGGGGGAGCTTCTTACCTTCGGCCAAAGCGTGGTCAATCATCGCTTCGCACTCGAGCAAGGTCTTATCTACGGAGTTTTGATACTTTTTTTTGCCCATGACTGGCTTTAATTTTCGTTTTTTGGTGCAGGGATAGGGTCTTTAGCGGCCAATATTGGCCCAAAGACAAAGGAAGATAGTCGAAAATGCCTGAAAAATTGAAAAAGGCCTAAAAAAAAATTCCTTATCCCCCTATTTATCGTATTTTTGCCCCAGCTAAGATATGATTCTCAGCAATCTTGATTAGTAAACCATTTAAAATTTTAAACAATGGCAACTTACCTCTCTAAAGAGACCAAAAACGAAATTTTTGAAACTTACGCAGGCAGCGCCAGCAACACAGGTTCTGTAGAAGGCCAGGTAGCATTGCTATCTTTCCGCATCAAAAACTTGTCTGAGCACCTAAAAGCTAACCACAAAGATCACGCAACTCGTCGTTCTTTGCTCAAAATGGTTGGTCACCGTAAGTCTTTGCTCAAGTATTTGGCAAAGAAAGATATTCTCAAATATCGTGAGTTGATCGCTAAACTAGGTATCCGCGATACTTTGGGCCGCAATCAATAAGAAACCATTGGGGCTTCTGCTATTTTTAGTAGAGGCCCTTTTGTTTTTTAGGGGCCTCCTGCCTTCGGCAGGCGCTACGTTTCGCAGCTCGCTATTCGCTCGGCCCTTCGGCCTAACGGCCTTGGTCTGCGGCTTCGCCGCACTGCTTCACATCGCTAGGCCAGGCGTTTCGCGCCTTCTAGACGCAAATAAATAAAACAGAAAACCCGCAAGCCTTTCTGTTTTTAGCCACACTTCTTGTCCGCAATACAACAAATTGCATTTTTAGCAGCAGGCTAAGGAGGTCTGCTGTCAGACGTTATCTTAAACAATTATTAGAAATGGGTAAACAAATCCCTTTGAGCACCTCTGCAGTTATTGCAGGCAAGGAGTTCACACTAGAAACTGGCAAACTTGCCGCCCTTACCGATGGTTCAGTTGTACTGCGCTATGGTGACACTATGCTTTTGGCTACAGCCGTAGCTGCTGAAGAAGCCCGACCTGATCAGAGCTTTTTTCCTCTTTCAGTAGATTATCGCGAAAAATTCGCTTCTGCTGGTCGTATTCCTGGCAACTTCTTCCGTAGAGAGGCCCGCCCTTCAGAATATGAAATTCTTACTTCTCGTTTGGTAGACCGCGCTATTCGCCCGCTCTTCCCCGACCACTTCCTCAACGAGACGCAAATCTTTATCTTCCTCATCTCTGCCGATGGAGAAACCCTACCCGACGCTTTTGCGGCCTTTGCTGCTTCTGCTGCCCTTATGGTTTCTGATATTCCCTTTGCTGGACCTATCTCAGAGGTGCGCATTGCTCGCATCAATGGCGAGTTTATCGTGAACCCTTCTCGCTCAGAGCTAGAAACTGCCGATATGGAGTTTATCATTGCGGGTAGCATGGATAATATTGTTATGGTAGAAGGGGAAGCCGATGAATGCCAAGAAGAGGACCTCATCGAGGCGATCAAAGTGGCCCATGAAGCCATCAAAGAGCAATGTAAAATGCAGCTCGAGCTTCGCCAGCTAAAAGGCGTAACCGAAAACCGCCCAGTAGCGGAAAAAGAAGAAAATGAAGAGCTTAAAGCTGCTGTAGATAGCGCTTGCCGTGAAAAACTCATGGATATTGCTGGCAATCCTTCTGATAAGAAGGCCCGCAAAAATGCGTTCAAAGCACTAAAAGACGAGACCAAAGCCGCCCTAACAGAACAGTTTGGCGAAGAGGCTTGGGGCGAAATGTCTCATCTCTTCAGTGGCTACTTTGATGCCCTTAAGAAAGAATGCGCTCGTGAGGTGGTCTTGAGCAAGCAACAACGCTTGGATGGCCGTACTCCCACAGAGGTGCGTAACATCTGGTGTGAAGTAGATTATCTACCCGCTCCTCACGGTTCTGCCCTTTTCACTCGTGGAGAAACTCAATCATTGACCACCGTAACTTTGGGGTCTAAAATGGATGAGGCCTTGATTGATACTGCACTTTCTTTGCATAATGACAACTTCTTGTTGCACTACAACTTTCCTCCTTTCTCTGTAAATGAGGTGGGACGTCCAAGAGGAACTAGCCGCCGCGAAGTAGGCCACGGTCACTTGGCTCGCCGCTCTTTGGCCCGTGTAATGCCCAAAGATTATCCTTATACTGTACGTATTGTATCAGACATTCTAGAGTCTAACGGTTCTTCTTCTATGGCGACCGTTTGCGCAGGTTCTTTGGGCCTTATGGATGCTGGTGTACCTATCCGCAAACCTGTTTCTGGTATTGCTATGGGCTTGATTACCGACGGTAAAGGCCGCTCTGTTGTTCTTACCGACATCCTTGGCGATGAGGACCACTTAGGGGATATGGACTTTAAAGTAACGGGTACTGAAGATGGTATCTGTGCTGTACAGATGGATATCAAAATTGACGGCCTGGATTATGAGTTGCTTCGCACGGCCTTGCTACAAGCTCGTGAGGGACGACTACACATCTTGGGCGTAATGAATGAGACTATGTCTGAAGCTCGTGAAGACCTCAAGCCTCAAACGCCTCGTATGGAGTTGATCATCATCGATGCCGATTATATTGGTGCCGTGATTGGTTCTGGTGGTAAGGTCATCCAAGGCCTACAGAAAGAGACCAACACTGTAGTGACCGTGAACGAAGAAGACGGTAAAGGCTATGTACACATTTCTGGCGATAAGCCCAATGTAGAGAAAGCTGCTGCCTTCATTAACGGAATTACGACCGAGCCCGAAGTAGGAGAAATCTATGATGCAAAAATCGTTAAATTGATGCCTTATGGTGCCTTTATCGAGTTTTTGCCTGGTCGTGAGGGACTCCTTCACGTTTCTGAATTGGCTTGGGAGCGCATTGAAAATGTAGAAGAAGTATTGACAGAAGGAGAGGAGATCCAAGTAAAACTACTTGAAATTGATCCTCGTACTGGAAAATTCCGCTTGTCTCGCAAGGTATTGCTCGAAAAGCCCGAAGGCTATGTAGAGCGTCCTCCTCGCGAAAAGCGTGATCGCAATGATGATCGTCGTGGCGGAGGCCGTGGAGGTGATCGTGGCGGTCGCGGTGGAGACCGCGGTGGCCGAAATAATCGCCGATAGTGATTAGTTAGCCGATAAAGTGAGCGCCCTGTTTCTATGGAAACAGGGCGCTTTTTTATGGGGCAGCGCATAAGCGCAAAGAAGTTGGTCCAAAATGGCCGAAGCGCAAGACTTGCATTTGGCCTAGCGATGTGCAGCAGTGCGGCGCAGCCGCAGACCAAGGCCGTCAGGCCGCAGGGCCGAGCGAATAGCGAGCTGCGAAACGTAGCGCCGACGACCGAAGGGAGGCGGAGGCCCCAAAATACCTTAGTTATCTTGATCACTAAGTTCTTGGACCAAGAAAAGGGCATAGACAAACTGGATATTTTTAGCCATCTTTTTGCTGATGGCTTGGCTCTGCCATTCCTCTGTTTTTGGATAAAGGGCTAGGCGTTCCTTTTGTTGATCGATTAAGAAAACAGGCATTTTAAAATCTGGGCGGCAGTTGGTCCAGCGGTAGCGGATAAAGCGTTTTCGGCCTTTTTTATAGACCTCATATTCGAGTTGAGGGATTTGGGTTTCCTCCAAATACTGTTTAAAAAAATAGCCATAATCTTGGCCCGTAAACTCCTGCACAAACTGAATATAATCTTGGGTATTGACCGAATTGATTTTGTATTTCTGGTAAAACCCCTTGAGGCTGGCCCACCAAAGGCTATCATTTTGGAAACATTGGCGGAGGCTGTGGAGCATTTGGGCGCCCTTATAATAAATATCGGAATCATTGCCGAGGAAATTGACATTTAGAGGGCCGAGCAGAGGTTGTTTGTTCTCAATATAATTGTATTGGAATTTTAGGTAGCGTTCGGCGGCTTGGGGACCATATTTTTCCTCCATAAAAACGGCTTCCATATAAGTACAAAAGCTTTCGTGCAGCCACATCTCGCCATGATCTCGGCAGCTGACGCTATTGCCCCACCATTCGTGCCCTGTTTCATGAAGGATAATAAAATCCTCGGGCATGCCCTCGGGGTGGCGGCCAAGATAGCCCGCTTTAAACTGGTTGCCATAGGCAATAGCCGACTGATGTTCCATGCCCAAATAGGGGGTTTCGACCAAAGCATAGCCATCATTCCAGAAGGGATATTTGCCGAGGTACTTCTCAAAAGTAGTCAGGACCTCATGGGCCTGCTTAAATTGGGTTTTGGCCTGCTCCAGATGTTCGGGCAAGACATAATAATCCATGGCGAGCTGGCTGCTGTCGGTAGGGGAGGTATAGCGGTCCTCGAAATGGGTATAATTGCCCACATTGAGTGTCACATTATAATTATTGATAGGGTAAGTGACCACCCAAGTATAATTGGCCACATATTGATTTTTGAAAACCGAGCGGAGTTGGCCATTAGAGACCGACATCAGGTTGGGAGGCACAATCGTCCGAATTCGCATACTATCGGGCTCATCGGATAAATGGTCCTTATTGGGCCACCAAAGGCTAGCTCCGATGCCCTCGCAAGAAACGGCCAGCCAAGGATTGCCCGTCTCGTCTTTTCGCCAAATAAACCCCCCATCCCAAGGTGGATTTTGGGCCTCAATAGGGTGACCATGATAATAGACCGTGATGACATCGGTGATGCCTGCGGGTTGCATGCTGCCAAAATCAACAAAAAAGGCATTGCCCTTCCGGTGAAAATCAAGTTTTTGACTCCCATGCAGAATGCTATCAATCTTCATGTTCTCAAAAAGGTCTAGCTGAATCATATTGAAGCCTTGCAAAACCTTATAACGAATGCTATTGAGGCCCCGAATCGACTTTTGATTAAAATCTATCTGCAAATAGAGATCATAAAATTCTACATCATAACAAGAACGTAGCGGACTGAGCCCACCGCGCAGACTATCTGCTGCAGAAAACTGTCCTTTTGCAAAAAAGATAGTCACAAATAAAAATAATATTGAGAGAACGTTTTTCATGGATCGGGAGAATTAGCTGCATTTGCAAAATTGTTGTAAAGAAGAAGGCTGTTTATGGCTGTTAGAATTTGACTGTTTTTTTGCCTATAATACTGGATGTCAGTTGTATATAGGGGGCGCTATGTCTAAGTTTTTGTTAAAAAATAGACGAACTATTCAAGAAAAGACTAAATTTGTTCTACTAGTTTAAATGATTTGAATAGTTTTTTAGCTAAAATGAGCTATCAAGATCAACCATAATTTACCAAAGTTAGGCTTTCCTCCTCTATATAATGTATCGCCTAACTTAAAAATAAACAAGCTTATGAACTGGACAAATACATTGTCTTTATTAGGGGCCTTTTGCCTCTTTTTTTCGCCGCTGATGGCCCAGAAAACCGTGCAGTTTCGCATCTCGCAGGTCTACTCCAATGTAGATGATATGGATGGCTGGGGTTCTGGCGACTCTGACCCACAATGGGATTTTGAAATTACTGACGCTTTCGGAACTAGCGATAATGATAACCGAGAGTTTAGCGGAACCAACTGCCCAGGCTGGAGAACAATCAATAATACCTTTTTCTCCCAGGTCTATGATTGCGAAATTCCCTCTTTTACCTTTGTTTGGCGAGGCTTTGAGGATGATGGCGTTGGCTCTGATGCCAATACCGGCTATAGAACGATTAGTATCCCCGTTGCTAGCCTGAACCTCAACCAAACTACTTTTGCCACAATCAATACCTATACGGCAACCGCTAGCGGCGACCCCTGTGGTAGTGGAAGTACGGTCACTTGGCGCATTACCCTCCAATACCGAATTACTGGCGGCGATTTATGTAAGGACGAATGTAGCGATCCTTATGTTTTGCCTACCGCCCCCGAATATGAATGTAATGGCACACAATCTACAATGGCTTTAAATGTGCCTATCCGCGCCCGCGAACCTGCCGACGCTTCTCAAAATAGCCATAGCACAGCCGGAATTTCTTGCGATATTGATGGTAGCTCTCCCGAAGATGTTTGGGTTCGTACGACTATCCCCGATTCTTCTGGAGGAGTGATTATCCAGTTTGAAAATAATGGGGGCTGCTCTGGCTTTGCCTGTTATACCAATATTGCCTACGCTTGGTATACCAGCTCTAACGGAAGCTGCTCAGGCCTACAGTATAGAGGTTGCGATGCCGTTTCTTGCTTTATTGGCTGTAGCGATGGCGAAATCCGTGTAGATGGTCGTGCCAATGAAGATGTTTGGGTCCGTATCTGGGAAGAAGATGACCAAGGTTTTGATATTACCATTAACCAAATTCAACCGATCGCTCCCGCAGATCGCTGCTATACCGCTATGCCACTCTCTACTCTAGGCTGCAATTATCAGGCAACCTCAGACGCTTCTGGCCCCTATGCCGAACCGGATATCAGCTCTTGGACCGCAGGCGCCCACCCCGGCGGCATTTGCCAAGATGGCGATAGCGATCCCGGAACCAATACGGTCTGGTCTTCTAACGAAAATATGGTTTGGTATACTTTTGACCATACGGGCGGCCCCTTCAATATTGCTGTAGATAATATGCTCTGTACCGGTGGCGCCGCCGCTGCTCAAATTGCTGTGTTCTCTAATTCTGGTACCGCAGCTTCTCCTAGCTGCGACCTCGCCAGCGAAACAGGCTATGGCTGCTCGGTAGGTGTTGGTGCGGTCCAATTGAATATCGCTTCCTTGCCCCCAGGCAACTTTGTCTTGGTGGTAGATGGCAATGCCGGAGCCCAATGCGATTGGGTCTTTCGTGAAGCCATCAATGGCCCTCTACTCCCTATCCAACTCAAGGAGTTTGATCTGGAGTACAAAGAGGCAAGCAATAGCGCAAAACTGAACTGGGAACTAGAGTATGAGGAAGATCAAGAAGGCTTCCTTGTCCAACGCTCTTTTGATGCTATCGACTTTGAAGATATCGATTTTATCCCCGCCTATGGCACTGCCGAATTAGATAGCCAATATGAGTATATCGACCAAGACCTCCCCCAAGCTCAGGTGCTTTATTATCGCTTCCGCCAAGAAATGACCGATGGAAGCTACCGACATACCAACATTAAGTCTATTACACCCGTCCAAGAGTCTGGCGTCTCTATGGTCCAAGAACTCTACCCCAACCCAGCCCAAGATGCTATCAATATCCCTTTCCATACCGTCTCTTCCGACAAAATTACAATCCAACTCTATGATATGAATGGCCGCCTAGTTAAGGATGTTTTGCAAAGCCAACAGTTCGAGGCCGGCTACCACCTCAAACAAGTCGATATTAACGATTTGCCCAATGGCGTTTATGTGCTGCGCTTCTCCGCCGGCCAAAATACTAGCATGAAACGCTTTGTGGTCCAAAAATAGAATATAAAACTAGCCATCATAATGAAGCCCTAATTGCCGCTGCGCAGTTAGGGCTTTTCTTTTGATTTATCTGTTCTTTGGGGCCTCCTGCCTGCGGCAGGCGCTACGTTTCGGGGCTCGCAGGTCTGCTCGGCCCTTCGGCGGCTTTGCCGCCTCGGTCTGGCCTGACGGCCCCCCCTGCACATCGCTAGGCCAAATGCAAGTCTTGCGCTTCGGCCATTGCCGTTTGGCCTACTTTTTCCAGTCTACTGATTGAGGCAGTTCTGGAGGACTCGGCTTTTGCTTGGGCAAATAGATACGCAGTACCCCCGCCTCATAACTGGCCGATAGCTGGCTCGCTACAATGTCTTGCATGGGCAAGGCAAATACCCGCTCAAATTGATCATAAGCAAACTCCCGATGCAAAAATTGCGCTTCCCGAGAACGTAATGCCTGCTGGGCCGATTGCCGAGCCGCTACCCGCAAGGCCCCCGATTTCCATTCTATCACAAAGTCTTCCTGAGCAAAACCCGGCGCCGCCAATTCTAAAATATACTGATCCGATTGGACCAACAAATTGACCGCAGGCACCGACTGCGCCTGCTTGGCCTGAAATACAGACCACTCAAATAGTTTACGGGTATAAGGATCGTCAAAGTACATGGGAAAAGCAGGAAGCTTCCCCCCAGATGATGATGGTAGTTGCATAAGTATTTTGCTGTTTGTTTTCCATCTACAGACGAAAAAAATACCAAGCCTAAAAAGCTGACGCTCTGTCAGTTTAAGCTTATATATATACGTCTTTTTGGCAGTTCTCTAGCGCTTATTACTCCTTTTAAGTTATTTTAGAGCATTCTTTCCGCCAAAACAAAGCTTATGAATCAAGCCGTCAAAACAACCCTACTGCTGCTCTGCTTAACGAGCTGGGGCAGCTCCCTCTTTGCCCAAACTTGGGTCGAATTATTAGAGGATCCCGAAGTGAATTTTAATCAGGTCCAACAAGCCTTTGAAAGCCAATGGGGAAACCGCCCCTACGAAAGAGGAAAGGGCTGGAAACAGTACAAACGCTGGGAGTTCTTTATGGAAGATCGCTCTTTTCCGCATGGCAAACGCCCCCGACCCAATAAGGCCTGGGAGGAACATCTCGCCTTTAAAAATAAATACCGCCAAGGCCAAAATTGGGGCAGCCGCTCCGCCAATTGGCAGCCCCTTGGGCCAAATAACTGGACCAATCAAACGGGCTGGAACCCCGGCAATGGCCGTATCAATTGTACCGCTACCGACCCCAATAATTCAAATGTCCTTTATGCAGGCGCCCCCTCTGGTGGCCTCTGGAAAAGCACAAATGGCGGCCAGTCTTGGAGCTGCCTAACGGACCATCTGCCCGTACTGGGTGTTTCTGCTATCCTTGTCGATCCCAATAATTCTAATCATCTCTATATCGGCACTGGCGATGGCGATGGCTCAGATACCTATAGTATTGGCGTCCTAGAGTCAGTAGACGGCGGAGCCAATTGGTCCACTACAGGCCTGAGCTTTACGGGCCGCAACCGCCTGATCCGTAGAATGATTATGCATCCCACAAACAATCAAATTATTTTTGCCGCGACCAATAATGGAATCTATCGCACAACAGATGGGGGGACCAACTGGAGCCGAACCCAAACGGGCAGCATGCGAGATGTAGAGTTTAAACCCGGAGACCCCAATACCGTTTATGCCTGTACCGACGAGTTTTATAAGTCTACCGATGGGGGCCAAACTTTTAGTAAGATTACGGTGGGCCTACCCGCCGCCGCCGATGTCAATAGAGCCTCTATTGCCGTTTCTCCCGCCAACCCCAATTATCTCTATATCCTTTTTGGCGCAAGTAGCGATGCCGGTTATTATGGTATTTATCGCTCTACCAATAGCGGCCAAAGTTTTAGCCTGCAATCTAATTCGCCCAATATTTTTACCTATGAAACCGACGGTAGCGGAACAGGTGGCCAAAGCTGGTATGATATGGCCCTAGCAGTATCGCCCAGCGATGCCAATGAGGTCTATGCTGGCGGGATCAATGTCTGGAAATCTAATGATGGGGGAGCCAACTGGCGCTGCCAAACGCATTGGGTCCACCCCAATAACCTCGGCTATGTACATGCCGATATCCATACCTTAGATTTCTTTGGCTCTGTTTTGCATTGCGGGAGCGATGGCGGCTTTTCTACTTCTGCCGATACCGGTGCTACTTGGACCTTCCGCTCGGCAGGGATGGAAATTACACAATTTTACCGCATTGGTGTTTCGGCCCAAAATGCCTACCGCATGATTGGTGGAGCCCAAGATAATGGTACCAATTATCTAGAAAACGGAACTTGGCTGCACGCCCTTGGTGGCGATGGCATGGAGGCCGCTATTGATCCCTCCAATAGCCAGATTATGTACGGCTGCATCCAAAATGGAACCCTCAGAAGAACCACCAATGGCGGCCAAAACTGGTCCAATATCAAACCCGCTAATGCCAATGGCGGCGCCTGGATTACCCCCTACCAAATTAACGCCCTCGCCCCCAACGAACTCTTTGCGGGCTATGAGGAGGTCTGGAAAACTACAGACCGTGGAGATAACTGGACCCAAATATCAAATTTTGGAACGGGCTCCAATCTTCGCTATCTACATATTGCGCCCTCTAATGCAAATTATATTTATACCGGGACCTATAGCACGCTCTACCGCACAAGCGATGGGGGCCAAAACTGGTCTACGATTACCCCCAACTTGCCCAATAATTCAGCGATTAAGTATGTGGCGATTCATCCCAATAATCCCGACCAAATTTGGCTAGCCCTCTCTGGCTATAATGCTGGCGAAAAAGTAGTGAGCACTAGCGATGGGGGACAAACTTGGTCTAATGTATCTGGGAATCTACCCAATCTGCCCATCAATTGTATTGTCTACCAAAATAACTCGCATAATGGTATTTATGTGGGGACCGACGTAGGGGTTTATTATACCGATTCTACCCTCAGCAATTGGCAGTCTTATATGACGGGCCTTCCCAATGTTCCTGTCTATGAATTAGAAATCCATGATGGGATTGATAAAATTAGAGCAGCAACTTATGGCCGTGGCGTTTGGGAGTCTGATCTATTTGGGAGTATCCCCACGCCTCCCACAGCAAGCTTTATGTATAATAGTCAGTTGCTTTGTGCTTTAGATTCGCTACAGTTTACCGACCTCTCTAGTAATGCTAGCCCTGGCTGGCAATGGAGCTTCCCCGGCGGGAGTCCCGCTAGCTCTACTTTAGCCAACCCCAAGGTGCATTATCCCGCCTCGGGCAGCTATACCGCCAGCCTGATTGTCCAAAACCAACATGGAGCCGATACCATACAGCAACAGGTTCAGGTTAATTATGCGCCCAATGAACTAAACCTCGTCCTCGATTTTGATAATTATGCTTCAGAAACCTCTTGGGAGGTCTTGGACCAAAATGGCCAAGTCTTGGCCAGCGGTGGAGGCTATGCCAATGGAGCCAATAGCCAAATTGAAAATGTCTGCCTAGGAAATGGGTGCTTTACCCTAAATGTTTATGATAGCTATGGCGATGGGATCTGTTGCAGCTACGGCAGCGGAAGCTACCAACTCCTAGATGCCCAAGGCAATATTTTGGTCAATAGTACAGGACAGTTTACTACCCAAGAAAGTAATGCTTTTTGCCTCAACCAAAGCGCTCCTTTGGTAGCTGGAACTCCACAGGCTACGGTGGCAGGCTGCGGCCAAACTAATGCTAGCCTGACCGCTTCGGCCTCTGGTGGAGACGGAAACTATAGCTATAGCTTAGATGGGACCTCTTTCCAAGCCAATGCAGTCTTTAATAATTTGGCTGCAGGTAATTATACGGTCTATGTACAAGATGGGCAAGGCCAACAAAGTAGCACGACCATTCAAATTACAGAACAACAAGCTCCTACGGCCCAAATTAGTAGCAGTAGTACACAGTTGTATTTGGACCAAGGGGCGACCATCAATTTACAGTCGGTGCTCTCTACAAATGCAGCTAGCTACCAATGGAACCTAGGCGATGGCAATACTAGCGGCTTGGCTAGCCTCAGCCATAGCTATAGCCAAGCGGGGCAGTTTTGGGTGGTCCTTAGCGCTCTTCGCGATAATTGTAGCGATCAAGATAGCCTTTTGGTCACCGTAGATCTTACTAATGCCGTTAGCCAATCGGCTAAGCCCGAACTAGCTCTAGCGTTGTTCCCGCATCCCGTTCAAACTAGCTTGCAGTTTACACTCGAGCTACCCCAACAACAAGATAAGATGGAAATCTTTATCCATAATGCTTTGGGGCAGTTGATGTATTGGGAGGAAGTGGAACAACCCCAAACCGAGCTCCAACGCCAAATTCATCTGGGCAATCAAGCTAATGGTGCCTATATTCTAAGTATCAAAACAGATGACTTTAGTTATTCTAAGCCCTTTATTAAGGCCGCCCCTTAATCTAGTCAATCACTAAATTTTATGGGCCAAGTACTGGCCCTGCCTAGCGGCAGTCGATTTAAATCGACTGCCGCTTTTTGTTTCTGCAGAATAGCTTCCTCCAACTGGAATATGCCGTTTTGCAACTGCAGAATAGGGCAAAAAGGTTTTGATGAGGTGTTTGTCCTTCGGCCATGGCGGCTTTGCCGCTATCTGTAGCCCTAAAGGCCGCAGATCCTAGAGCTGTAGGTTTCAACCTACAGGCCCATATAGCAGGCCCGAAGGGCCGCAGGCCTAGCGATGTGCAGCAGTGGCCGTCAGGCCAGACCCAGCGGGCGAAGCCCGCGCAGGGCCGAGCAAACCTGCGAGCTGCGAAACGTAGCGCCGCAAGGCGAAGCCGCAGCGGAGGCCCCAAAACAGCAGTATTATCGCCAATTTTTCTTAATAAACTGCCTTAATCGTTTGGCATGAGCGGCAGCGCCAAATTCTCCAGCTTTCTTTTGTTGTTTGCGCCATTTATTCATGTTTCGGAGCAATTTGCGTTTAATTTTCCGCTGATAGGGTTGTTGAATAATCGTAGAAATGGCGGCTTCTAGGTGTTCGCTATGGTCTTCTTTGTAGTATTGCCATTCTAGGGCATAGCTTTGGCTGGCGGCCTTCCAGATGGCCAAAACATCTTGGCTAGCGCGGCTTTGGCCCAGCCAATAATAGCATTGTTGGATCACGGCAGCCGTATCGCCTAGGGCGGCTAATTCATTTACATTTTGTTCGTAATAGGCGAGCCCCTGGGCAAAATTTCCTGCTCGGCAGGCGAGGCCAGCACGGCTCAGGCGGCACCAATTGCGGAGCTTTTGAAAGCCGTATTGGTCGGCCAATTGGACCCATCGACTGGCCCAGCGATCATAGTCTTGATCTTGAGCAAGGGCATAGTAGTAGGGGGCTTGGTGGTACCAGGGAATATAGCTGTCGTAGAGCAGTTCATCGGCTGGATTTTGGAGATAGGGGGGGAGGTAGCGGCAATAATAATCCTCAAAATACTGATCGGCTTTTTCCCATTGGCCCATATTGCGGTATTTGCCCGAGAGGCTGAGGCCCATACTTTGGATGGTGGCCGTATCTTTTGTGCGTAGGGCCTGCTCGGTCCAGCGGTCCAAAACGAGTAGGGAATCCCCTTGACTGGGGGCATATTTGAGCTGATAGGCATAGGGCAGATAGTGCTCCCACTTAAAGTAAAACTCATCTTGGCCCCAGCTCTCTAGATGCGTAAAGACCAGCTCCTCAAAGCAAGTTTGCATAAAATCGCGGGCATCGGCCTCGCCTTGGTAGAGGCGGCAAGTACGGAGCAAATAACTACTGGCCTCTCTCCAGCGGGGTTTGGGGCAATACTTTTTGAGATTTTTATACCAGCGGACCGCATAGGGCTTGGCCTGGGCCCAAGAATGCGACTCCATCATGGCCCAGCGATAGGGCGAGCGGCTAGCATCCTCCCAAAGTTGGGGTAAATCGGCATTGGGCAGGTAAACTTCCTCATAAAAAGCTAGGGCAGGTTCGGGCTCCTCCAATTGGATCAGGGTTTCCATGGCCCGCCAAAGCTGCACAGGCTGCAGGCGGTCCAAATCGCTGCGGCCAACCTCCAAAATGCGTTTATAAAACTGCGCCAGCTGAGCATCCTCTTCTAGACTATCGTAAACATCGGCCAGTCGCCACTCTACATAATAAAGTGGGTCCTTGCGCTGCATTCTGATCTCAAAACAGCGCTCAAAATGATGCACAGCCTCCTCCAGATAATCGGTATCATAGAGGGCCAAGCCCCAATGCGCTCGAATACTCGCCTCATAATCTAGGGCATCTAGTTCGGGCAGCTCCTTGGCCCAAAGCAGCAGGCTGTCGCCATAATGGTTAAAGTTTTGGATGCTCGGAAAGCGTTGTAGATAGGCCTCCCAATGCCACAAAAGCGTTTTTTTGTCCCATTGCAACATCCGCAAAAGCTCCGCATCCAAATCGTCTTGTTCTTCTTTGCTCAACCATTGTTTGAGGTACTTTGCATAGGTTTTGGGCCGATGATAACAGACCGAAGACTCAAAATCAGAAAGCAGGCGAATCGACAAAGCCGCCGAGCTCAACAGCTTTTTATCGCTTAGCTCCATGCGCTCTAGCTCGAGCATAGAAGCGGCAGCATGAATCAGGGCCTCCCAATCAATTTCGCTGCAATAAACAGGGCTTTGCCCCATCCGAACAGATTGCAAAGGGCTGGCCTCGGCCGTTAATTTGAGCAGTTTGGGGTCCTCGGTGGGAAATTGATCTATTTTTTGGGCCATTAAGGGTAAAAAAAGAAGAAAAAAAAGAGACAAAAATAAGTAACGCATAGATTAATTGTTTTTATGGGCGTATCTTTGGGGCAGCGGCTTGCCCAAATTACGGAAAATGCCGTTATTGAGCACTTACTTTTTAGCGTAACAATTGAATTGAAATACTATGGATGCCAATCTGATCTATGAAGGGAAGATTATCAAAATTGAAGATACTCAACAGGTCACAGACCGCTTTAAGAAGCGTGCCTTTGTTGTAGAAACTGACGAGAACTACTCGCAGCTCATTCAGGCCGAACTCACTCAAGATAAATGTAGCCTGATCGATGACTACAAAGTAGGCGATAAGGTGCGTGTACACTTTAATATCCGTGGCCGCGAGTGGAATGGCCGCTATTTTACCAACCTCAATGCCTGGCGCCTAGAGCGTGTCGGCGCTCCCGCTGCCAATAACGCCCCCGTTGGCGACCTTCCCCCTCCCCCCGAAGAGGATGCCGTAGGCAATGATTATGAAGATGATTTGCCCTTTTAATATAAGAAGAGACCTAGCTGATTGGCTGGGTCTTTTTTTTGGGGCTGCCCCGCCCTGCGGGCGGGTCGGGCTGGGTACTCCCGTTGGTCGTCGAACTGGCGCCCCTTCGGGGCTGGTTGTCGCAGCTCGCTGTTCGCTCGGCCCTGCAGCGCTTTCAGCGCTTTGGTCTGGCCCTGCGGGCCACTGCTATCCATCCCTCAGCCAGATTTAATTGCGCTGCTTTGGCTATAGTTTGCTATGAATTTTTGGCTAGACTAGCTATTTTTTAAGGGCATAGCCTTCGCTATGGCTGAGAAAAATAGGGCCGACTAGCGGAAAATTGCTGCAAACTATAAAAGTGAGTGCATTTAAATTTGGCTATGGCCTGCGGCGGCTTTGCCGCCTGCTAGACGCAGAAGGGCCAAAAACTACAAAAAGATCAATAGTAGCGATAAAAAAATTGTACAATCAAATAGAGCTTTGTATTTTGAGCCCAGTTTTTAACGCAGCCCAACAGAGTTAGGCTATAAACAGAAACAGCAACTATGGCAACAAGACAGATTCGTTTGCGCGAAGCCTTGCGAGAAGCAATGGTAGAAGAAATGCGCCGAGATGAAAATGTATTCTTGATGGGCGAGGAAGTCGCTCAATATAATGGAGCCTATAAGGTCAGCCAAGGCATGCTCGATGAATTTGGGGCAAAGCGAGTTAT
This sequence comes from Saprospira grandis, assembly GCF_027594745.1. NCBI lineage: Bacteria > Pseudomonadati > Bacteroidota > Saprospiria > Saprospirales > Saprospiraceae > Saprospira > Saprospira grandis. The sequence goes on from NZ_CP110854.1 coordinate 2,546,362, forward strand.
TGATACCCCCATTGCCGAACTCGGCTTTGCGGCTATTGGTACTGGTGCAGCTATGGCGGGCTTGCGTCCAATTGTAGAATTTATGACTTGGAACTTTGCGGTTTTGGCTTTTGACCAAATCGTCAACCATGCCGCCAAGATTTTGCATATGTCTGGCGGACAAATTAAATGCCCTATTGTTTTCCGTGGCCCTTCTGGTGCAGCTGGACAATTGGCGCAGCAGCACTCTCAAACCTTTGAGAGCTGGATGGGGCAGGTCCCTGGCCTCAAGGTAATCTCTACGGTAGATCCCTATGATGCTAAGGGTCTTCTAAAAGCCGCTATCCGCGATGAGGATCCCGTTTGTTTTATGGAGTCGGAATTGGCTTATTCTAATATGGGCGAAGTACCCGAGGAGGAGTATATTCTCCCCATCGGTAAGGCGGCCGTTAAGCGAGAAGGAACCGATGTGACTATTGTCTCTTATAACAAAATGATGTTGGTGGCTCAAGCCGCTGCCGATGAATTGGCCAAAGAGGGCATTTCTGCGGAGGTAATTGACCTGAGAACCATTCGTCCTTTGGATATTGATACCATTGTCGCTTCGGTTAAAAAGACCAACCGCCTGCTGGTGGTTGATGAGTCTTGGCCTTATGCTTCTGTATCTTCAGAAATTGCTTATGTCATTCAGCGCCATGCTTTTGACTACCTAGATGCGCCCGTTATGCGCATCAATTCTGCCGATACTTCTTTGGGCTATTCTTCTGTATATGTAGATGAGTATATGCCCAATCCCGCCAGAGTCGTAAAAGCGGCCAAAGCCGTTATGTACAAGCTCTAAAAGGCGTAGATCAGTGGACAAAAGATAGAAAGGCTCCTTAGTGGAGCCTTTTTTTTGCTGAAGTTTTCGCTTTCATCAAAAGCTTCCCTAACTTTCTAGAAAATACACTAGCTATGAACTACCTCAAATCAAGTCTATTGCTCTTGGCCCTTGCACTTTTTGTGGCCTGTAGTGGCGATAGCATCAATTATGCAGAAAAACTAGAAGGAAAATGGGAATTGAGCAATGTGAGTGCTATTCTCAAAGCAGGCTATGGCGGCAACTACGATTTTGAGGCCCTCAATGCGGGCTATCTCAAGTTTAATGCAAATGGCAGCTATGAGAGCAAAATTGACCAGTTGGAGAATAAGGGCCAATGGGAGGTTGCCCAAGATGGCAGCTTTATCCAGCTCAAAGCCGATAGCCTCCCCTTTGATGATAAATTAAAGCTTCGTTTTGAAAACGAACGTAGTATTTTCATCTATAATAATGGCAAAGAGTATTAGTTTAAGAAGCTGAACTAATTTGGGCCAAAAAAAGGGCTGCCGAATCTTCGGCAGCCCTTTTTGCATGCTAGTCCTAGGGTTGAGTCAGCACTTGATAATCGGAGGCATGCGTACCATCTAATTTGACCATACAGTCGTAGATTTTTCGCTTGGTCCGAAAATCGGCTACCTCAAAGACATTGAGAATCTCCTCTCTTTTGCTATTCGTAAAAATTTGCATCAGCAGCATACTGGGATAAGCTGCATTGACGGCCTTGATACTTACTAGGGCTTCTTCCATGGCTTTGATGCCTTCTGCTCGGCTATCTTCTTGGCTCAGGCGATCTAGGCCCAAAAGATAATACTTGTACATGGCACGGCGCATAGGCTTTACCCGCACATTGAGCAAATTTTCAATCAGCCAATAGCGGCTTTGGTTCCCATCGTTTACGGTCCAGCCCTTGGCGGTACCTCTAGGCACGGCATTCAGGATATCTTGGGCCTTATTGAGGTACTTCTCTCCGCCCAACTCCTCAAAAGAGTCATGGTCCATACCCAAAACAATATAGGCATAAAAAGCAATGGTAGAGGTCAGGTTGGAGGTAAAGCTCCCCTCGGTAAAATCAAGCACCTCAAACTCTCCATAATTAAAGTAGAAGTCCTTATCGAGGTATTGAAAAAGCACCGAATTATAGCCACTCTTATAAACTGGGCGGCTGGCCTGCACCGTTAGTTGGGCCTTAAAACTAGTTTGCGAGATTTCCTCATCTACGGTTAAGATGATATTCATCTCAATTCGTTCTTCGGGCTCGTATTCTTGGTCGGTCCACTTTCGGTTATTGACAAATTCCTCCAAGGCGGTTTTCAAACTCTTAAAGACCTTGGGGTCGGCAGTTTGTAGCTTGGGGGTGTTAATGGTTACCGAGCTTCGGATTTCTTGGCTCCAGGCTTGTGTCAGCCCAAAAACCAAGGCCAAAGAAAGCAATAATTTTCGCATCATATCAGACTAAAGTTGGGCAGTTAGCTCCTGGGCATTTTCAGCTTTTTTTTGGAGCATCTTGCAGATTTTTGCCGCAATATCCTCAGCGACTTCCAGCTTAGATTTTAGTTCATGCTCTTCAATCTCTAGCTGTCGGTCAATAAAGGTGACCTTATTGGTGTCATGGCCAAAACCAGCACCTTTGTCACGGAGGCTATTGAGGACGATAAAGTCAAAGTTCTTTTTCTCCAGTTTTTTGCTGGCATTTTTTCTAAAGTTCTGGGTTTCTAGGGCAAAACCAACCATACATTGCTGCTCGGTCTTGATTTTTCCTAGTTCTTGGGCAATGTCTTTGGTTCGACAAAGATCAATGCGCATGGGGTCCCCATCTTTTTTCTTGATCTTTTCACAGGCTACATTTTCTGGGGTGTAGTCGGCTACGGCTGCTGCCAAAACGGCAATATGGGCCTGCGGAAAAGCCGAAATGGCTGCCTCATACATCTCTTGGGCCGATTTTACATCAATGATTTTAACGGCGGGATGCTTGGGTTTTACCTGAACTGGACCAGAAATTAGGGTCACTTCTGCGCCCAATTTGGCCAAAGTATCGGCAATGGCGGTGCCCATTTTCCCTGTAGAATGGTTCGTAATATAACGAACGGGATCAATGGCTTCAACGGTGGGGCCAGAGGTCAAAATTGCTTTTAATCCCTTGAGCGGTTGTGGTCCTTGCTGCATAAAATGCAGTTCCAAGGCGGCTACAATATGCTCGGGCTCGGCCATGCGGCCTTTGCCTACCAAACCACTAGCTAGCTCGCCTTCTTCGGCATCAATCAAAATGTTGCCATAGCTCTTGAGCTTATCAATATTGGCCAAGGTAGCCGGATGGGTAAACATATCGAGGTCCATGGCGGGAGCAAAGAAAACTGGGCAGCGGCTAGAGAGGTAGGTGGCCAGCACCATATTATTACAAAAACCGTTGGCCATGGCCGCCAGAGTATTGGCGGTAGCGGGAGCCACCAGCATGGCATCGGCCCAAAGCCCTAGTTCCACATGGTTGTTCCAACCTTCTTCAGAGGTCACCGAACTATAGACAGAACGTTTCGATAGGGTCGAAAGTGTAAGAGGAGTAATAAATTTGGTGGCGGCATCGGTCATGACAATCTGTACCTCGGCGCCAGCCTTAATGAGTAATCTTGTTAGGCTTGCCGTTTTGTAGGCGGCAATGCTACCGGTTACGGCCAAAAGTATTTTTTTCCCTTTTAACATAAAAAAGCATTTTGTAGCGCAGGGGGCGGTCTGTATGCGCTCAGTCGAAAATTAAGGAATAAATAGGGACAAAGGGGAGCTTTTTTTGGGGCTGCCCCTACGGCCCTCTGGGCCTTCGGGTCGGGCTGTGTCAGGGCTCGCAGGTCTGCTCGGCCCTTCGCTTTTTCGCTTTGCTCAAAAGCTTGGTCTGCGGCTTCGCCGCCCCCTTTTCCATCCCTCAGCCGGCGGCTTCGCCGCCTGCTAGGTCCAAAAAGGCTTGCCCTAGGGGCATAAAAAAACAGTTGAAAAAGTCTAAGCCATAGGCTAATCAAAATAATAGACTTTTCCAACTGCTGTTGCCCCTATCTTAGGGTCAAGAAATCAGGCATATAATTATGCTTCTTCTTCATCTTCACGCATGCGATACTCCAATTCGTCATTCATAAACTCATTAAGAGCAATGATAGCGGGATTGGGCAGACGCTCATAAAACTTAGAGATTTCAATCTGCTCTTTGTTTTCGTGCACCTCTTCCAAGGTATCTGTAGCAGAAGCAAACTCCTCTAGTTTAGAGTGTAGTTCTCTTTTGAGTTCTACAGAAATTTGGCGCGAACGGCTACCAATTACATTTAGAGACTCATAAATGTTGCCGCCACCTTTTGCGGACATCGCAAAAACGTTACGGGCTTCGATGTAAGGGTTGATTCCTTGTGCGCGCTCTTTAATTTCACTCATTTTGCAATCTTTTTATTCGCTGCTTACTAATGTTAATCATGTTTTTCACCTCTGAGGCATAGCGGCTATCGCTATGTTTGCGCTCAAAGATTTTTGCTTTTTCGATCACCTCTTCAAAGCGTTCTACTTGTTTAGATAAGATACTTTTTTCGGCATAGCCAAAAGAAGACTTAATAATCATGTAGCGGATATAAGGGGCCTCTTGGGTATCTGGAAAATCCAGCAAGAGGTTGTCAAAACTATGCACGGCCGCTAGGTAGTGGCTGCGCTTGTAGTAGCCTTTGGCGGCTTCTAGGGCTTTGGTTTCTAATTTGGCCCGAAGCAAATCAATTTGTTCGTTACACAAACTGACTCTATCGCTAAGGGGGTACATATTGACAAAGAACTGATAGCCTTCTATGGCTTCTTCGGTATCCTCCTGAGTAAGTCGAAAATTAGGCGATAACTTTCGGCTAGATTCTGCGGCCAAAAAGAGGGCTTCTTCTGCAAATTCAGAATTGGGGAAGGTATTGTAAAATTGGCGGAAATAATAAGAAGAGAAGCTGTAATTTCTCATTCGGTGGTGTGTACTAGCATAGTAGTAATACACTTTTTCCGATTTCTCACTTCCGCGCACCAGCCCCATGAGGTCCTCTAAGAGGTATTGCGCTTTTTGGTAATCTCCGGCTTCGTAAAAGGCTACGGCTTTCTCATAGCGATAGTCGAGGTCGGGGTTCATCCGAATCTTATCAATGTTTTCCCTTTGGCAGGCAAAACTGAGGAGGATGAAGAGGAGGCTATAAAGGCCTACTTTTAGTTTTAACATAACTGCAAATATAAGCTTTTTCTAAGATTATCAAGGCCCTAGGATTATTTATTTTGGGCAACTACAGCCTAAAGAACGAGTCTAAAGGCCAAAAGGCAGGGTTTAGAGGCCCATTTCTAGGTTGGTCTTGGCATTTTTGAGTTCGGAGAGGCTGTGGGCGTCTCCAGTTTTTTGGGCCAGGGCGATTCCTTCTTCATAGATGCGCATGGCCATTTCCTCTTCTTCATTTTCTATCAGCAGGGCGGCATAATGGTAATAGAGGCCCATATATTGGGGGCTATCTTTATATAGGGCCGCATATTGTTGCAGGGCCAATTCTATTTCTTCTTGTTTTTCATATTCTTTGGCAAGGGCAAATCGGAGGAAGGCATCCTGGGGTTTTTGGCCCAGCAGCTGTTGAAGTTGTTCTAGTCGTTTTGACATGGCAGATCCTAATTTTTGCGCAAAGATAGTTTTTTATCAGGCTAGGCCCAAAGCTTTTGCCTTTGGAGCTAGACTTTCTTCTTTGTCGAGCGCAAGGCCCAAGGGGCCTTTTTTTGGCCTAGCGATGTGGAGGGGGGCGGCGCAGCCGCAGACCAAGGCCGTCAGGCCGCAGGGCCGAGCGAATAGCGAGCCCCGCAACGTAGCGCCGAGGAGCGCAGCGAGGCGGAGGCCCCAAAGGAAAGAGAAAAGAATTCTAAGGCCCTAAAAGTCTGCATTCTGCATATAAAAGCCTAATTTTGCGCCCTTAAAGCGTTCATTTTAATCAAAAAAAAGAAAATGGCAGGCTACTATAACAACATTCTAGAAACCATTGGCAACACGCCATTGGTCAAGCTCAACAAAATTGTCAAAGAGGTTCCCGCCACAGTTTTGGCGAAGGTAGAAACCACCAATCCCGGTAACTCGGTCAAGGACCGCATGGCCCTAAAAATGGTGGAAGATGCGGAAAAAGCGGGTTTGCTCCAGCCTGGAGGGACCATTATTGAATGTACCTCTGGAAATACCGGGATGGGCATTGCCATTGCGGCAGTTGTAAAAGGGTACAAATGTATTTTTACCACAACAGATAAACAATCTAAGGAGAAGGTAGACATTTTGCGGGCCGTAGGGGCCGAGGTAATTGTTTGCCCGACCAATGTGGGGCCAGAAGACCCCCGCTCTTACTACTCTGTAGCTGAGCGATTGAGCAAGGAAATTCCCAACTCTTTTTGGTGCAACCAATATGACAACCTCTCTAACCGCCTAGCGCATTATGAGAGCACGGGTCCTGAAATTTGGGAACAAACGGAAGGAAAAATTACGCACTTTGTAGTAGGTGTAGGGACCGGCGGAACGATTTCTGGCGTTGGTCGCTACCTCAAGGAGCAAAATCCCAATATCAAAATCTGGGGAATCGATCCCTATGGTTCTGTTTTTAAGAAGTACCATGAAACAGGCGAATTTGATGAAAAAGAGATTTACCCTTATGTAACGGAAGGGATTGGCGAGGATATTTTGCCTAAAAATGTAGACTTTGACATCATTGACCACTTTGAGAAAGTGACCGATAAAGATGCTGCGATTGGGACCAGAGAATTGGCTCGCCAAGAAGGTATTATGGTAGGTAACTCCGCTGGTTCGGCCATTATGGGCGTTAAGCAATTGGCTAGCGAGCTCAAAGAAGATGATCTGGTGGTGGTGCTTTTCCATGACCACGGTAGCCGTTATGTGGGCAAAATGTTTAACGATGAGTGGATGCGCGAGCGTGGCTTTTTGGAAGATGAGCTCAAGGTGAAAGACCTAATTGCTAAAAAAGACAATTCAGATTTCTTTACCCTCAAGAGCAGCCAAACCGTTAAGGAAGCTTTGCAATTTATGAAAGAGCATGATCTTTCTCAGTTGCCTTTGGTCGATGAGGCGGGCAAAATTGTAGGCGCTATTACCGAAACTTTGGTCCTTAGCTGCTTGCTTGAAAACCCAATGAGCAACAGTGAGCGCCCCTTGAGCGAAATCATGTGTGCGCCCTTCCCTCTTGTGGATTTGGAACTATCGGTAAAGAAGGTAGGGGGTTATTTTAACCATAAAACGCCTGCAGTTATTGCTATTGATAAGGCGGGAACTCCGCATATCATTACCAAATATGATATGATCCAGACGATTGGCTAATTGCGGCTTATCTAAAAATGAAAAGAGGATGATCAGTTGATCATCCTCTTTTTTTATGCCCTTATTTGCCTTCTCCTTTTACGATAACCAGCACGGTATGAAAAAGAATCTTAATATCGAGGGCCAAAGAAATATTTTCGATATAGAGAATATCATACTTTAGGCGCTGAATCATTTCCTCTACATTAGAGGCATAGCCATATTTTACCTGGCCCCAGGAGGTAATGCCTGGCCGCACCCTTTGGAGGTGGCGGACATGCGGGGCTTTTTGGGCAATTTGGTCAATATAAAATTGCCGTTCGGGCCGGGGGCCTACCAAGGACATATCGCCCTTGAGGACGTTCCAAAACTGCGGCAATTCATCTAGGCGGTATTTGCGCATAATGCGGCCCCAGGGCGTGCAGCGGTCGTCGGCATCCTTAGATAGCTGTGGCCCATTTTGCTCGGCATCGGTATACATAGAGCGAAACTTATAGATGAAAAAGGGCTGTCCGCCTCGGCCCACCCGCTCTTGCAAATAGAAAATTGGACCAGCAGAAGAAAGCCGTACTCGCAGCGCAATATAGGCATAGAGGGGGGCAAAAATGAGCAGAAAAAGGCTAGAGCTGATGAGGTCAATTGCTCTTTTGAGTACGCTAAACCAAAGCGGCATAAACTTGGGCGAAATCTCAATGAGGGCGGCATCATAGACATTACTCATTTTGACCTTGCCCAAGAGAATTTCATACATTTCTGGACTCACCTTGATGAGTAGTGGCCGACCCGCCAAGCTGTTGAGCAAAAAGCTGAGCTGTTGTTGCTCATCGGCCTCTAGGGCCAGAATCACCTCCTGAATTTCCTGCTCTTGCAATACGTTCTCTAGCTCTTCTATTTGGCCCAAATAGGGCAGGCCATAGTTTAAGGGCTGTTCATTAAGGGCCAGAGCGCCTACAAACTCATAGTAGCCAGCCGTTTGCCCTTCCTCAATTTCTGCATAGAGCTGGGCGGCTCGCTCTCGGCTCCCAATGAGCAGCGTCTTGAAGCGAATTTCGCCTTTTTGCACCCGAGCATGCGCTCGGCCCAATAAAATCATACGGGCCAAAAAGGTCAGGACAAACTGCAGCCCAAATAAGGCCCCAAAAGAGGCATAGTAGGCCCGATAGCCCTCGCTATAATTGGGCAAATCATTGAGCAGAATACTAAAAAAGAGAACCAGGCTCCCCAAGAAAATACTGGCCAGACTACGGAGAAATTCCGTGGTTCTAGACATCCGATAAATATTGCGATAGCTATCGGTTAGGGCATAGAGAAGCAGCCAGGCGGGCGGAATGGCCAAGAACCCGAAAATAAAGTTGGGGTCTTTCCACAACCAATCCCAATGAAAGGGAGCAATTCGCTCTAGGGCTATTTTTCTAAAGATAAAAAATAGACACCAAGCAAAGGTAGCCGTTAAGTAGTCTAGTAAAATATAGAGCCAGAGCCCTAGGGCTTGCTTTTTCATGTGGCAAACTTATAAAAAGGAAAACCTTCCTTAAAAATGTAGAATCTTAATATTGTCTAGGTATACCTTGGGGCTGACATTTTCCTCAAAATCACTGACGGCAGCACGCAAAATGAGGGTGTAGCGGGCTGCATTTAAGGTGAAAATATCTTCGGTGAGGTCAAAGTAGATTTTCTTCCAGCCATCGCTAGGGTTAACCCCTCCTTTGACAAAGACCTCATCGGGCAAGCCATTATCATAATGAGCAATCAGGCCTACCGAAATCACTTCCTCGGTTTTGTAGTGCATTTCTAGAAATACAGGGGTGGCCGTATTGGGCCGCTGCAAATCAGAAAGGCGAAAAGAGGTGGCTACATAACATTCCCAATGGGCAGTATCCAAGAGCATTTGTCCCGAGTAATCCCCCTCAAAAACATCATCTGTTTGTTTTTCTAGATAGCTGTCGGCAAAGGCGTCGCGGTCTTCGCCAAAGGCTACGCCCGCATTCTCAAAATCTTCTACAATGAAAAACTCGACCTCATCATTGTATTGGAAGTTGGGGGAGACGGTATCTATCCGCCCTGCTTCTAGTTCCATATTTACTTCATAGGGATCAAAGAAGGGGTAGATGATGCGGTGGGTCGAAATCCCATCGCTAGGAACGCCGGCATAAATGCTTACATTATAGTTGGGCCCTTCTCCCAAAATGGCCGCTAGGGTGGTGGGGAGGTTGTTGGCCCCTATAATTTGACCATCGACGGCAATCCAGGCATCCTCAAAGTTGTGTTGGCTGCTGCCCTCTACAAAAGGGTCGCCTGGGGTGTGTTGTATGCTGGGCACACAAACATAGGCGGGTACGGCTACCTGGCGGTCTTTGCTGCAGGCACTAAAAAGAAGAAGGCTAAAAAGGAATAGACTCAGTTGTTTCATCATTTTTCTAAAATTGTTCTTGTATGGCTTGGCGATGTGCCGAGATAGCCGCCAAGATTTGGTAGGCTAGCTCTAATGCTTTAACGCCATCTTCTAAACTAACCGTTGGCTCTGTATCCTCGATAATGCTTTTGGCAAAGAGCTCCAGTTCGGTTTTGATGGCATTAACGGCCTGCGTCTCGGGCTGGTCCACCAACAAATAGCGTTCTCCTTGAGGGGTTTCTAGGGCCATGAGGCGGTCGGCCTCTTCTACCCCCTCAGGGCTATCGTATAGGCGGATGAGCTCGCTCTTCTTCTCCAAAAAGTCCATACTGATGTAGGCATCTGACTGGAAAAGGCGAAACTTACGCATGCTTTTCATAGAGATGCGGCTAGCAGTAATATTGGCTACTGCTCGGTTCTCAAATTCTATCCGAGCATTGGCAATGTCTTCGGCTGGGCTCACAATGGCTACGCCACTAGCTTGTACCGAACGCACGGGCGAGTTGACCAATTTGAGCAAAATATCCAGATCATGAATCATGAGGTCCAAAACAACAGAAACATCATTGCCTCTGGGGTTGAAGGGGGCCAATCGGTGGGCCTCGATAAACATGGGCGAAATATCTTGCTCGGCCATGGCCAAATAGGCGGGATTAAAACGCTCTACAAAACCTACTTGTCCCTTGATGCCGGCTTCTTGGGCTAGGGCCAAAAGGGCTTTGCCCTCTTCTAGTGTTTGGGTAATGGGCTTTTCTACAAAGATGTGTTTGCCTGCTGCAATGGCTTTTTTTGCCATTTCAAAGTGGCTGCTAGTGGGCGTTACAATATCCACTACGTCCACGGCTGCAATCAGTTCATCTAGATGGTCGTAGGCCTTTAGGCCCAGTTCTTCGGCAATGCTGGCAGCCCGCTCGGCCTGCGGTTCATAAAAACCGACAAGCTCATAAACATCGGGTAGTAGTTGCAAACATTTGAGGTGTATTTTTCCGAGATGGCCTGCACCCAAGAGGCCAATTTTTAGCTTCTGCATCCTTTTAGTATTTATAGTTTGGCGCAAAGATACTAAAACGCAGCGCTCTTCTCCTTAAACTGAAGGAGCTCCTTTTTTAGAATTTCTTGGGGCTGCCCCTCGCTTCGCTCGGGTCGGGCCATTGCGCAGCTCGCTGCTCGCTCGGCCCTTCGGCGCAAAGCGCCTCGGTCTGCCGCCTTTGGCGGCCCTGCTCCAGCCCCTCAGCCTGCGGCCCTTCGGGCCTGTAGAACCGTATAAGTGGTATTCGTCGCTGCGCTCCTCATGCTTTGATATGTCCCCGCCCACCCACCCCTCTGCGGGATTCCCTAAGGAATCCCTTGGGGGAGGCTGGTCCATTTGCAGCAGACAGGCGGCGAAGCCGCCGCAAAGGAGCGAAGCGACTGGCCTAGCGATGTGCAGCAGTGCGGCGAAGCCGCAGACCCAGGCCGTCATGCCGCAGGGCCGAGCGAATAGCGAGCTGCGAAACGTAGCGCCGACGACCGAAGGGAGGCGGAGGCCCCCAAAAAAAAGGCCCCTGCAAAGCAGCGACCTTTTAAATCATTAAAGCGTTCCTTTTCGATCTTCAGAAGAAGAGGGAAGAGAGGGAATATCTGGACCAGCCTGGCCCGCGGGCCCATAAAAGGGTTGGCCGCCAAAGTCATAGCCAAAATTGACCTCCGTAGCGCCTACACTATAATTCTGGAAATTATTGGTCGCCACATCAAAAGAGAGCAAAAGCGGCATCTGCTTGTCAAAAACAAAGCGAGCTTGGAAAGACAAAAAGCCCGGCGAGCGATAAAAAACGCCAAAGCCCAATTGGTCGCCCAAGAAAGTGGCCTTAATTCCGCCATCAATCTGTGGGCGGGGGCCTTGGGTATAACGAAGCATAATAGAAGGCTCTAGGCTCATCTCTTGGTCATCAAAGAAAAACTTATAGCCTGCGGTCACAAAATAATGGCGATAATTATAGCCAATAGGGTCGCGGCCCGTGGCATTGCTGCCTGCAAAATCCAATTTAGATTGGACCAAATTGGGCGCCGAGGCCCCAACAAAAAAGTTGCGGGCATAAAAGTAAATGCCAAATTCGGCATCGCCAGTTGTAACGGCCTCACTGCCGTTATTGATAGCATTGTCATTATCATCGACAAAAGTAATCTCGCTGGTATTGACGCGCTGGCGGACAATGCGGCCCGCTAGGCCCATCGATAGACGCATATCATCGCCCACGGGCAAATGAAAAGCATAAGAACCCTTCATTCCAAAACGGCGAGAAGGTCCCGTAATATCAGAGAAAATAAGCCCCCCAACGCCATGCGATTGGCCAATGAGTCCCTGATAATTGATGCCAAAAGTTTGGGGGGCCCCAGGAAAAGCCACCCACTGCCAGCGATGAAAGAGCTGTAGCGAGTGAATCCCTTTAGAGCCTGCCACCGCAGGATTGATGAGGTAGCTATTATTATTGTATTGCGCAAAAAGAGGCTCTTGTTGGGCCTCTGCCTGCCAGCCAAAAAGCAGCAGTAGCGATAGCGTAAAGAAAAAACGTTTCATAAGCTATGAATTTAGTAGAGGGCGCCCCGAAGGGCGCCTTCTCAAAACATTAACGGATAATGGTCACCGTACCTTTAAAGAGAACCGGATTAGGCTGAGAGGGGTAGTTCACCTTGAGCACATAGTAGTAAGTGGCATCAGGTAAATTGGCCCCAGAACGGAAGTCGGTACCGTCCCAGCTGTTATCATAAGCCTCCTTGCGGTAAACTAATTGCCCCCAGCGGTTATAAACCTCTAGGTCGCCTTCTAGCAAACCTAAGCAAGGAATCTCCCAAAGGTCATTGACGCCATCATTATTAGGCGTAAAGCCAGAATGCTGGGCCACACAAGCGCCCACATTAACGGTCACGCTATCGTAGTCTACACAGTCATTATCATCTCTTACCTCCAAACTATAAGTGGTGGTCTCAATTGGGAAGCCAATGGTTGTGGCTTGAGTGGGATCATTGAGGCCCGTCATGGGGGTCCAGAGATAAGAAGTAATGTTTCCTTGGCTACCTGTACCATCTAGGGTAACGGCTTCTCCTACCAAGATTTCAAAACCAGCATCGCTAGTGGCTACGGCTGTAACCGCTTGGAAGGTCGCCTCAATACTATCGGCAGAACAACCTAAAGCATCTGTAAGGACCACCTTCCAGTCATCGCCAGAAGTCAAGTTGAGCCCCAGGCTAGCAAAGCCGCCGCTATAGAGCGCCTGCTGGCTAGTCGTTTGGCCATTGATCGTAACAGTTGCCGTATAGAGGTTGTTGGGACCTCCTGCTGCAGGCAAGCCACCCGTAAGTTCTAAGAACAAGATCGCATTGCCTTGGCCATCACAATCATAACTGACCGAATCCGATCCGCCATTGATTAAGACAGGCGTATAGCCTGCGGCTGTACAGATGTTGCCGCAGTTGGTGGCATTCCAGGCAAAGGTATCGATGAGCGTCTCCTGACAATCTTCGATGTCTTCCACAAAGACCTGCCAGATGTCGCCATCAGCTACGGTAAAGCTATAAGTGGCCGAAGCACCAATGTTGCCTGCTACTGGCGTATTCAAGACATTGTCTCCAGTGCTTAGGCCTGTAATGGTCAAGCTATAGTCAGAACCATCAAAGAAAGGCGTACCGCCTGTAATATCAATAGTGACTTCTGCGGTACCGTCTAGATTACAGTTGTAGCTAGAAGGCGTAATGGCCAAAGGCACCGAATCACAGCTAATCGGACAGTTGGTACTATTAAAGATATAGGTACTGCTGAGGGTATCAGTACAGCCATTGTCATCAATGACCGTAACGGTCCAGCTGTCGCCATCATTCACCAAGAAAGAGAGGAAGCTAGTACTACCAATAGTCCCAGCAATCTGAGCATTGCTGTAGCTTTGTCCAAATACCGTCGAGCCAGAAACGCTAACGGTATAGTTAGAGCCAAAGATAGAAGGCGCTCCACCCCCTAGGGTAACCTCTACTAAAGCACTGCCTGTAGGGAAACAGTTGTAGCCAGAACTAGCGACTACTGGATTCGCTACACAGAAATCAGGACAGTTGGTCTGATCATAGGTAAATAGGTGGCTAGTGGTATCCGTACATGCACTGCTATCACTAACGGCCAAGCTCCAAAGATCGCCATCGGCTACATCAAAGCTGAATGAAATGGCCGTGGCGTTTCCAGAGCCCGCTACGGTATAGCTACCGTTTTGGCCTGCTACAGAAGATCCACTTACGACAATAGTATAGTCCGATCCATTCTGGGCAGGATATCCACCATTGATGAGTACCGTGGCCGTGGCTACATTACCCCCAGCCTGACATTGATAGACCGTACTATCAATTGGGCTAGGCAAGAAGCGGATAGGATCGCTCAAACAAGGGTCATTACAAGGACTGGCATTGACGCTAGATTGGGCCGTGCAGTTGACGCCATCATTGATATAGATATCATAAATATCGGCTCCCAAAATAGGGAGGCTAACAGTTTGGTTGGCCAAGGCCTGTCCCTGAATGGTATCGCCAAAGCTATTGACCAATAGATAGTCGTAGCTGCTACCATCATAGGCGGGCAAACCACCAGAAAGCGTTAGGCTAATTGTACAGTTGTTGGGATCGTAGCCCGTAACAATATTCAAGGGCTGTAGGAAGACCAGAGGGGCTCCATTTTCCATACTTGCACTTGGGCAAGTTAAGTCTCCCCAACTCACATCTTCATCAGCTACTGCAGATACATAGTAGACTTGGTTGAAAAGCGGGTTGCCCATGCTGCCCGAGTTGTTGGTGTTATTGACAAAATAAGCCGAGCTGTCTCGGGTAGAGTCAATATACATAAAGCCAATGTTGGCAATCGTATCGGGAATAGGGAAGGTATTATGCAGCATAAAGCCCACATCCAAACAGCCAGGCACTACAGAAGTAGTTTGGCCCAAAGGATCTAGCATAACAGAAGGGAAGATGCTATCGCCATAGCAGATATAAGCGGTGTCCATGCTATTAAAGGCAATGGTATCGCCTTGCTCGGTCTCATACTGAGAGTCGCCAGCATAAACCTCAATCTCCTCGATATATTCGATGATGTATTGGCCTTGGTCACCAGGAGCACCACCATCCAACTGAAGGGCATAAGTGGTACCTGGTTCTAGGCAGCAAAGACTAATCGTAGAGCCGTTGAAGTCGGTATGGCCAGAAGCAATGGGCGTTAGTGCGCCACCGTTGGCTGCCCCTGTGCTGGTATAAGTGGCTGGCTGCAAACCGCCATAACAATCCGTGCCATTGAGCAAAGGATAGATGGCATAGTTCAAGCGGTTGAGGTTGGTATAAGCTCTCAAGCGAATTTCTACTACCCCAGAAGGCGGAACCGTAAAGTAGTGCCATACCGTCTGATCTGCGCGATTAGCAGGGTTGGGGTCAGAAACGGGCTCTCCCGCCAAACGCTCAATACAGGCGCGTTCGTTGCTTCCTGCTACTGCCTGAAAGGGGAGAGGAGGTTGCCCGATTAACTGAACGGGAATCTTATAGAAGGGATCAGGTAATGTAAGGCAAAGAATATCATTGGGTGGAGGGTTTTCTAAGGGTTCATCCACAGAGGGATCATAGGCCCAAACCGCAATAAATTGGTCATTGAAGGGGTTAAGCCCACTAACGGGGTCGGCCATGGCATAGTACTCATAACCGGGCTCCATACATTCTCTATAGACAATAGCACTTTCTTGGGCATTGCCCAACACCCCATTGCGGCCTCCATCGGCAGCATCGAGGTTAGTGAGGTTGGCACAGGAGAAATCTCCAGGGGTACCAGGCGCAAAGCGAGGATCTGGTCCAAAAAAGGCGATGTTCTCGCTAAAGACGGATCCCGTATAGTCGGTTTCTACATAAGCGCGACCACTATTGGGGGCCGTGAAATGCGTCCAAACCGATTCATTAACGGTGTTGTTATTGCTGGCGGGATGATCATAATCATAGGCATGATAGTTCTCAGGATTGGAGTTGGTATGCGCCGCTCCTGTTTCGCCATAATCGTTTCCACCATCAAAGGCACAGTCAAAGTCTAGGGTAATGCTAGGCGTAGAGCTGGCCCCCGAAGAGATAGGGCTAGTGCCCAAGGCAATTTGCGGAGCCGTACAGGGAATATCCTCTACATTGGGGGGCGAAGAACCACCCAAATCATTGATTCGGACCTGTACCCAGCCTCTTTCTCCAGCATCATCAGAGGTGAGCTGAACGTAATATACTTCGCCCGGATGTAGCTTTTGGTAGCTCACGCCTCCTACCGGATCACAAGCATCAAATTCAATTTCTGCCTCAGGATCTAAACCCAAACCATCTGTCCCATCCGAGAACTCTAAATGCGAGAGGTACTCAAATTTATCTTTTACTTGAGCAGCTGTATTCAGGTTATTCCCTACCGTACAGCCATGCCCATCTGCCGCATGATAAAACTGCATATAGGTCCCAATCTCCGTACCGCTTAGGTCGGTGGTAATCTGTACTTCTCCAGAAGCAGGAGCCGTAAAGGCAAACCAAACCGAACCATTATCGGTCACATCACTAGCATTGGGCTCATTGGGCTCTAAAGTAACTGCTGGACACCAACCATAAGTATAGGTTTGGTTCAAATTGAGCATGGGTGCCGCACAAATAGCGTCAGGCAAATAGGTAACGGGCAAGGCAAAATGCTCTACCTCCAAAACTAAAGTATAGCTCTGGTTCCCACAACCATCAGTAGCTGTGGCGGTAAAGCTTTGGGTATTTACTCCCCCTACAGCAGGCACGGCAATAGCCCCAACTTGATTCATCGTTTGTAGGTCCTCATCAAAGCTGGTTCCCGTCAAGCTGTAGTTAAAGCCCAAGATATCATTTTCATAGCCCCGCCAATCAATATTGATGAGGCTGGGCACATCTGCAGGACAGATATACTCTTGGTTAAAAAATATCCCATCATTGGGCCGCAAATCTCCACTAGGGGCATTAACGGTCCAAGGCCCATTGTCCCCATTCCGAAACCCATAGTTAAAATCACCCAACACACCAATGGCTGCAGGGTTGTTATTGACCAAACCAATGGTGTTATCTGTGGCCAAAAATTCAAAGACAAAATCACTGTCTCCATTCAAAAAGCCGTCGCAGTCTACGTTGTTAGCTACAGACATACTCACTACTCTGACCTCAATGCGGCCTTGCGACCAAGCCAAAAAAGGCAGGCAAAGAAAGAGTATTAAAGCTAGCCAGCTTTTCCGCTTTGGCATAGTGTAAAATAATCTCATAAAAAGATATTATTTGTTAATAAATGACTTTAAGCCAATAAAAAGCAAGCAGTAGGTGGCTCTGCTTGCTTTTTGTTGCTCTTGGGCTGTTGTCTAGGCCCTATTTTACTGAGCTAAGTTAAGAAAAAATTAAACTTCTAACAGAAAATAGTTCGTCTTTCCCTTTTGGCCTAGGCTTATTCCCTTCTACTTATACTCTTATTTCTGCCCTAGCGGATGTCTTGCTTTTTAATAGTTTGATTGTTAGGGCCTTATTTTTTGTTTTGGGGCCCGCGGCCAGCAAGCTGGCCGCCGCTATGCTGCGGGGCTCACAGGTCTGTTCGGCCCTGCGCCGCCTTCGGCGGCTGGGTCTGGCCTTCGGCCACCCCTACGCAGCGCTGGGCCGCTCAACAGCTATTTTCAAACTAGACCTCCCGCTTCGGCCAGGGAAAAAGGCGCAAAACCTAGGTTTTGCGCCTTTTTTTATGCCCAATTGTTAGAATTTTGTTAAAAACTTAAAAAACGCAACAAAATGAAAAAAGGCAAAAGTTAGGTCTAGAAGTAAACTAGTTAGGTCTGGCGGTAAACTAGTTAGGTCTGGTGTTGGGACTGTTCAGGATTTTGTGTATTAGAATAAAATTTGGGCCTTTAGCCTGTTAGGATTTGGCCAATCATCGCCTAGGGGCTTGTCCCTAGGCGATGATTGGCTGCTCTCTTTCCTGCCTTTAGAAACAGGAAGTTGTTTAGGGCCATGGGCCAAAAACTACCCAGCCGCCGAAGAAGAACGCCAAAAGAAAAAAGACAGATGAGCAGGCCTAGCGATGCGGCGGGGTGGCCGTCAGGCCAGACCGAGCCAGCTTGCTGGCGAAGGGCCGAGCAGACTTGCGAGCCCCAAAGCGTAGCGCCGCAAGGCCGCAGGCCGCAGCGGAGGCCCCAAATCAAAGGCCTTGTATAAAAAAATTCTATTTTAAATCTCTTCGCAGTACCTTTAGGCTCCTAAACTAAAATCATGATCATGAAAAACTTCTTAGTACTCTGCTGTTTTTTGCTTAGCAGCTTATCGACCGCTTTATTTGCGCAAATTGATGCTCGTTTTGGATTTAAGGCGGGGGCCAATATTGGGACCATCATGGGGCCTGCGGAAGAGAATGACCAGGGCGAAAGCCTAGATGGCTATAGTTGGGCCACCAAGGTGCATATTTCGGCCACCGTAGAGGTTCCGATCAATGAACGTATAGGTTTGGCGGCAGAATTGGGCTTTTCTCAGCGGGGGAGCCGCTACCGCTTTGAGGCAGATAATGCCTACTTGAGCATCCCAGAACTTAGTGAAACCTTTGAGGGACAAAGCCGGGTAAAGTCCGTAAATATTACCAATGGTTATGTAGAGGTTCCGATCTTGTTTTATGTCCGCCCAATTAAGGACAAATTGCAATTAGATTTTGGACCGAGCTTTTCTTTTTTGGTCTCTTCTAGAGGATTAGGTATATTAAAGTATGGAGACCTTAGCGAGGATGCGGTTTTGGGCGATGACTTTGTAGAAATCAATTTGGACCATAGTTATTTGACCGATGCGGCTGGCGAGCTCAATAGTGACTTTACAAGAACGGGGCAATTGGACCAGCGCAGCATTACTTATCCGGCAGATTTGGGCGCCTACTATTTCTTTGATGAAAAAGATGGACCCGCCTACCGCTACTTTGATATGGGCCTCAACTTTGGCGCCTCTTACTACTTTACCAAAGGGTTGAGAATGGGGGCTCGGGCCTATTATGGTCTCCTTGATATTACGAATAATAATTATGATATAGAACAACAGCGTCTAGACGACAACCGCAACTTCATCCTAAGAGATGACTTTGACCGCAACTTTAGCTTGCAGTTTTTTGTCGGTTTGCAGTTTTAGGCCCTACAAAACCAAGATCCCATGTTTAAAAAGGCCAAGAAAATGATTAAAAAGGACCTGCAGAAGCGCTATGAGAAGATGGAGGACCTTTTCCAAAAGTTTGAGCATCGTGTTTATGGACATCTGGAAGATCGTCTGGAAACCTTAGAAAGCCGCATTGATGAGCTTTCGGATGTATTGAATCGACGATTGGACCAGTTGGCAGAGCAGCAAGTAGCCGCCCCCCAAGAAGAAGAGGCTGCCCAAGAAGAAACCAGCCCCAGCCCTGAAGAGGAACCCCCCGCCCAAGATGACCTTTGCCAAATTAAGGGCATCGGAAAAGTGATGGCGGAGCAATTGGCGGCTGCGGGTATTCATCGTTTTGAGCAGTTGGCCGAGCTAGGGCCAGAGGAAATAAAGGCTTTAGATCTTGAAATTTCGGGTTTTCAAAATCGCCTAGAACGCTATAATTGGCAGGAACAGGCACAACAATTCATCGCCGAATCTTAAACATGATTAAGCAAGCAGAAAAAATCGCTATTCTTGGGCCAGCCCACCCCCTGCGGGGCGGGCTGGCTGCTTTTAATGAGCGGCTCGCCAAGGCCTTTATAGAAGAGGGGCGAGAGGTGAAAATTTATAGCTTTAGTTTACAGTATCCCAGTTTTTTGTTTCCGGGCAAAAGCCAGTTTTCTACGGCCAAGGCGCCAGATTTAGACATTGAGGTCTGCCTCAATTCGGTCAATCCTTTCAATTGGTGGACCGTAGGCCGCAAGATCGCCAAAAGCCAGCCCGATGTTCTGATTGTCTCTTATTGGTTGCCTTTTATGGGTCCTAGTTTCGGGACCGTCCTGCGGATCGTCAAGAAGTACTCGCCCAATACCAAACTACTAGGGCTGGTGCACAACCTGATTCCTCACGAAAGCCGCCCTGGCGATGCGCTTTTCAACCGCTATTTTGTGGGCCCATTAGATGGCTTTATGGCCCTATCGAAGAAGGTCGTTCAAGATATTCAGGAGTTTTTGCCTGCCCCTCGGCCGGCGCATTTTCATCCGCATCCGGTCTATGATAGCTATGGGCCTTTATTGCCCAAGGCGGAGGCCAGAGCGCAGTTGAAGCTAGATCCCGAGGGCAAATATTTGCTCTTTTTTGGTTTCATTCGGCAATACAAGGGCTTAGATATTTTGCTAGAGGCCCTGGGCGATCCTCGTTTGGCTCAATATAACATCAAGGCCTTGGTAGCAGGAGAATTTTATGAGGATGAGGCTCCTTTTCGGCAGCAAATAGAGCGCCTGCAACTGGGCGATCGCCTACAGCTCTACAATGATTTTATTCCAGAAGAAGAGGTGGGCCAATTTTTCAGTGCGGCGGATTTGGTGGTGCAACCCTATCGTCGGGCCACCCAAAGCGGCATTTCTCAGCTGGCCTATCATTTTGAGCGGCCCATGTTGGTGACCGAGGTGGGTGGTTTGCCCGAAATCGTGCCTCATGGCAAGGCGGGCTATGTGGTTCCGCCCGAAAACCCCAAGGCCGTGGCGGACGCCATCTTGCAATTCTTTGAGTACGACCAAAACGATGGCTTCAAAAGCTATTTGCAAGCGGCCAAAAAGCGTTATGCTTGGCCCGCCATGGTAGCCGCTTTTGATGAGCTATTGGTAGAGATTCCCGAAAAATAGGGGAGGATTTGGGGCCTCCCGCAGCAAGCTGCGGGCGTTATGTTGCGGGGCTCGCAGGTCTGCTCGGCCCTGCGCTTTTTCGCTTCGCTCAAAAGCTGGGTCTGGCCTTCGGCCACCCCTTCACAGCACTAGGCCGCACATCTTGCGGCTTTGCTACTAGCTGCTCGGCTTCGGCCCTAGAGCAAAAAAGGCCTCAGCAATAGCTGAGGCCTTTTTGATTAGCTTAGACGAATTTCGTCATTCGTTTCATTATACAACTTATAGGAAGTAATGGGCAAGTCGTTATCGGCTCGTACATTAATCCATTTTTTGTATTCTCTCCACCATTTGATTTGCAGATTGTGCAACCAGCCTTTTTTGATATAGGCTTGAACAAAGGGGTGGACCAGTAGGGTCACCTTATTGGGTTTTTGCGACTTCATCACAAAGTCCAGATCTCTTTTGATATCATCGGTGATGAGCAGAGTAGGTTGAACCTTGCCCGTACCTTGGCAGCTAGGGCAAGTTTCGGTCGTTTGGATATTAACCTGCGGACGGACTCTTTCTCGGGTAATTTGCATCAGGCCAAACTTACTGAGGGGCAAAATGGTATGTTTTGCCTTATCATTGCTCATGGCATTTCGCATATGCTGAAAGAGCTCATTGCGGTGCGGGGCCTGCCGCATATCAATAAAGTCGATAATAATAATTCCACCAATATCGCGGAGGCGGAGTTGGCGGGCCACCTCTTCGGCGGCTTCAAGATTAACGCGAAGGGCGTTCTTTTCTTGGTCGTTGCTACTCATTTTGTGGCCACTATTCACATCAACCACATGCATGGCTTCCGTATGTTCTAGGACGATATAGGCGCCGCTAGACATAGTGGCTGTTTTACCGAAAGAGGCCTTAATTTGGCGGGTGATTCCGTATTGGTCAAAGAGTGGGCGTTGGCCATTATAGAGTTTGGCCAAATCCTTCTTGCCATCGGTCACCTTATTGAGTTCTTCAACAACATCCTCATAAATGGCTTCATCGTCTACGATCACTCGGCTATAGTCATCGTTCCAGAAGTCGCGAATAAGAGTTTGCGTTTTATTGAGTTCGCTCAGGCATTTAACGGGGCCTTTTGCATTGTGCATTTGTTTATAGATCTCCTCCCATTTGGCCATCAATTGTTGGATATCCTCATGCAGGTCGGCCACTTTGCGGCCTTCGGCGGCGGTGCGCACAATAAAGCCAAAGTTTTTGGGGCGCAGGCTTTCGATCAGGAGTTTCAGGCGATTGCGTTCATCTTCAGATTGGATCTTCTTAGAAACGGCAATTGTTTCGCTAAAGGGGTTGAGGACCAGGTAGCGGCTAGCGATGGTTACTTCACAGCAGAGGCGGGGTCCTTTTGTAGAGATCGGTTCTTTGAGTACTTGGACCATAATGAGCTGGCCCTTCTTCAGTACATTAGTAATTTTTCCCTTAGGCATTTTAGGGATATCGGCCTCCATCTTAAAGTTATCGAGAAGATGGCTTTCTTGGCCTCCGCTAATAGCGCCATTGGTATACTTAACGAGCGAGCGGAGTTTTGGGCCGAGGTCGGTATAATGTAAAAAGGCGTCTTTGCCTTTTTGGCCAATATTGACAAAGGCCGCATTGAGGCCGGGCAGCAACTTGCTCACACGGCCAAGGTAGATGTCTCCAACAGCCAAGCTATTGACTGTTTTTTGATAGTGGAGCTCCACCAGTTTTTTATCCTCAAGCAGGGCAATTCTTGTGTCTTTGCCGCCTGAGCTGATGATTAACTCTTTTTCCAAAATGATATATATTTATTGACTTCCTTTTCTTTTTTGCCAAGGAATTGGCTAGGAAGCTTATGGCCCATAAGGAGCTCATTGGCAATGAGCTCGAGGCGTTCTGTTTGATAAAAAGCGAAGCGCCAAGGGCTTGGCGCAAAATTCGGTAGTGGCCAGTCACTCTTTTGTGGCTAGCCAGATATATGAACGACTCATAAAAAAGGCATTTTTATGAGTTAGGCTTAAATAAACAAACAGCTAATTAAGGCGGGCAGTAGGACCACTCAGGTAGGGGCGGCCATTTTGTAGTTCCTTAGGCGGTTGGAGCTACAAAAAAAGGGTAAGTTGAACAAAGCCAGCTTACCCTAAATATTGGAGAGGCAGAACCTAAATTAGATCCGCCAACAATTCTATATAGATAGGAAGCATGCCCATCCATCTACAAAAAGAAATTACTTCTTCTTCTTCTTGTGACGGTTTTTACGAAGGCGCTTCTTTCTTTTGTGCGTAGCAATCTTATGTCTCTTACGCTTTTTTCCACATGGCATAGGCGTTAGTTTTTTATAAAATTAGATAAAAGTTAAAATTCATAAATAGTATTGGGAAGCATCCCAACATATTGGGCTGCAAATCTACTACTTATTTTCTATTATTTTCATAATTCTGCTTACCCTTTTTCAGTTCAATGGCTAAATCGGGGCGATTTTTTGCTAATTCGATGCAAGCGTCGTAGTGTTCGAGGACTTTTTCGGGCTTTTCTTCTTTTTTATAGCATTCAACCAGAGAGAAATGGGCTTCGAGCAGAAGGGTTTCGCTGACTTCTTCGTTTTTGGCTAGGGCCACTACATTTTCGAATCTGGGAATTGCTTTTTTGATATCGCCTGTACGGTTTAGGGAGAGGCGGCCCATTTGCATTTGCAATTTGAGGTTATTGGGAAATTTTTTGTCTAGGGCCAATAACTTTTGGGCGCCCGTCATGGGCATAACAGAGGCGTCTACCATAGCGAGGTCAATATACATGAGCGCTTCATTGATGGCATAATTGACAGAATCTGGGGCCAGTTCTATGGCTTTTTCAAAGGCGGAGATAGCTTTGCGGGCCAAAAACTGTTTTAGCTTCACATCAGCTTTTTCTTTATTGAAAGCGATGCTGTAGGTGCTTCCGGCAATATTCCAGGCCTCGGCATCTGGAGAGAGCTGGGCTACTTTTTCGGCATAGAAGCCTCCTGCGCCAAAATTTTTATACTCATTCCAGGTTCTAGAGAGGAGTTTGAGCCTAAGGATTTCTTGTTCTGGGTCTTGGGCTTTTTTGAGCTCTTGCTCTAGGCTATTCATATAGGCCAATTGGCTACTATCGAGGGCGGCTCGAGCACCAGCCATCAAAACATCATCGGTATAGGCAAGGCTATCGGTTTCTGGGTCTTGGCCATCTACCTTCTTTTTGTTGGGGGTGGTTCTCCCCAAGGCAATCAATCCGATAAAACTCAAGATGGCGATAGTAACGGCAGCCCACTGCCAAGTTTTTGCATTCATAACTTTTTATTTTTGGTCCTTGACGGTCCCCTAAAAAAAATGGACAAAACCCTTTTAGCCAACAAACGGGCTAGTTAGAGGTTTTGTCCATCTTTGAAAAATTCTTGCTTAAAAAATCAGCTTATTTAGAAACTGTTTCTTTTTGCTCCTTTTCTTCTACCTTCAAGTTTGTTTTCACTTTTTCTACAAATACTTTTGCAGGCTTGAAAGCGGGGATATAGTGTGCGGGGATTTCAATGGCACGGTTTGCTTTAATGTTGCGGCCCACTTTGCGGGCGCGTTTTTTAGCAATAAAACTACCGAAACCGCGAACGTAGACGTTTTCGCCTTCTGCGATGCTATCCTTAACTTGCTTGAAGAATTCTTCAAGTGTTACCAAAACATCAACCTTGGGGATTTCTGTTTTCTCGGCGATACGAGCTACCAAATCAGCTTTTCTCATGCTCTCCTATCTATTTAAAGCGGTTCTTGAAATTTGTAATATTCTGAAAGTGTGGGCAAATGTCGCATTTTTTTTATAAAAAGCGAATAAAAGTCCATCCTTTTTAGTTTAGTGCGCCTTAAATATTTGCTAAATAAGCCCTTATAAATCAATAGCTTAAAAAGCTGTTCAATCTATTTTATTCGACAGACTCTATTTTTTAATCTTCAAATGACAGTTTTTTCTGTTCTGCTTCTGGCAGGAGGCGAAAGCTTTTTCTGTGTAGGGGCGTAGCGCCAAATTGGGCAATAGCGGCTCGGTGGGCTTTGGTGGGGTAGCCTTTATTACTGCTCCAGCCATATTCTGGATATTTTTCGGCTTGTTGGAGCATATATTCGTCGCGATGGGTTTTGGCCAAGATGCTAGCGGCGGCAATACTGAGGAAGCGGCCATCGCCTTTAATCATGCAATGATGTGGAATCTCTTTGTAGGGCCGAAAGCGATTGCCGTCAATCAATAAGAGTTGGGGAGTTGTACTTAGTTGGTCCAAAGCCCGATGCATGGCCAAAAAAGAGGCCTGCAATATATTGTGCTTATCAATTTCTGCAGGGCTCAGTTGAGCCACGGCCCAAGCTACTGCCCCTTCTTCAATAATTTCTCGGAGCTCCTCTCGTTTTTTGGCGCTTAGCTTTTTGGAGTCATTGAGCTCGCTGAGGTCCATTTTGGGATCTAAAATTACGGCGGCGGCAAAAACAGGCCCCGCCAAACAGCCGCGGCCCGCTTCATCGCAGCCCGCTTCTATTAAAGTATCTTGATAAGAAAATGCTAAGTTTGACATCTATATTATAGTCTAATTGAATTTGGTCCAGAAGGCGCGCAGCGCCTGGCCACAACAAGGACTTTAGTCCGCAGTTCGACGACCAAAGGGAGTAACCGATGCGGCAGCCATGGCCCGCAGGGCCAAACGGCCTAGCGATGTGGAGCAGTGGCCGAAGGCCAGACCGAGCCAGCTTGCTGGCGAAGGGCCGAGCGAACAGCGAGCTGCGGAACGTAGCGCCGACGAGCGAAGCGAGGCGGAGGCCCCAAAACAGTATCAGATTAAAAGAGCTCCCCTTCTTCTCCGGGGGCGGCCAAATTGAGGTGTTGATAGGCCTTATAGGTGACCGATCGGCCTCTAGGCGTGCGTTTGAGGTAGCCTTGTTGGATCAGGTAAGGCTCGTGAACATCCTCGATCGTGCCGGCATCTTCGCCCACGGCGGTAGCGATAGTGGTTAGGCCGACGGGCCCGCCTTTAAAGTGTTCAATCATCACACGCAGGATCTTATTATCCATTTCGTCGAGGCCTTGGCTATCGACCTGTAGGGCATCGAGGCCATAGGCGGCGATCGTGGCATCGATGGTTCCATTTCCTTTGATTTCGGCAAAATCGCGGACTCTTCGGAGCAGGGCATTGGCGATACGGGGCGTACCTCTAGAGCGGCGGCCGATTTCGTTGGCGCCATCCTCGGTAATGGGCACTTGTAGAATCTGAGCCGAGCGCTTGATAATCTTGATCAGGGTGGCCAAATCGTAATAATCGAGCAGGCAATCGATGCCAAAACGGGCGCGCATAGGGGCCGTGAGCAAGCCTTTTCGGGTAGTTGCGCCCACCAAAGTGAAGGGATTGAGTTGAATTTGGATGGTTCGGGCATTGGGTCCCGTATCCAGCATAATATCGATGCGATAATCCTCCATGGCCGAATAGAGGTACTCCTCCACCACCGTATTGAGGCGATGAATTTCGTCAATAAAAAGGACATCGCCCTCCTCTAGGTTGGTCAATAGGCCCGCAAGATCGCCGGGTTTTTCGAGCACGGGGCCCGAAGTAATCTTAATTTCGGTTTCCAGCTCATTGGCGATAATCAGCGAGAGGGTGGTTTTTCCGAGGCCGGGAGGGCCGTGCAAGAGCACATGGTCTAGGGCTTCGCCCCTTCTTTTGGCGGCTTGAATAAAGATTTGGAGATTTTCGACCAATTTGGGTTGGCCGGTAAAATCTTGCAAGAGTTGGGGCCGTAGCGCCTTCTCTATATTATTCTCTTGTTCTGAGAAATTATCGTTGGTGGGATCGAGGTGTTCGTTACGCATAGTTGGTTAATTCATTAGCTGCTGATCTGTAAGTAGCTTTTTCATTTGCTGATCAAAAGCTCGAAAAGAAGGTCGTTTTTTTAGCGCATCAAAGGATAATTGATTGCCCAGTAAATTATATAGGTCGCTCAGGGTTTCATTGACTTCTTTGGGGCCTAATAGTTTTCCTATTAAAGCGCTCAAAAAGGCTTTGGGATCTACAATAGATTCTGGAGGGTGGCTGAGTCCTAATTCGGCTAAACGCTGTTTTTGATCTTTTGGTTTTTTTGGGAGCGGTTCTCCCAATCCCTTTTCTAAGAGTAGAATGGGGTCGGCAAGCAACCAGGCTTCAATCATTTTAACAGGGATAGCCGCGACCAGTGAGTAAGCAGAACTTTGCGCCGCCCAACGATCTTTTATTTGTTGATTTTTATCGCTCAACTCATTGGCATCTGCATCCTGATGAAGAACAATAAAATTAGCGGCATACTCCTCTGCTTTTGTATCAATTTTAGCTAAATAGTCTGAGAAACTACCGCCTGTATTTTTGGTAACTTCTTCTATTTGAAGCTCAATTGGGCGACGAAGATCTAGCTGGGACAAATAGCGTTCTAACAAGGGTTTTAAAAAGCGATAATCGGTAGGGCCTTCTGCTGCGAGTATAATAATCAGATATTCCATATTTAGTGCTTCTTTGGCTCATTTGCAATTATGCGAGTACCTAGATAATCGTTTAGTTCTCTTAGACTAATCGCTTTTACGCCCTTAAGAAGTGGCCTAATTGGAGAGTTTATAGGAAGAATTTGGCTATGGTTAAAATTTACATTTTTATTTTGGTAAATATCTAGTCGACTGCTAATTCGAGCCAAGCCAATCAGGCTGCCTAGACTTTTCTTTTCGTACACTTCTTGTACAAAAAGAGGCGAATGGGTATTGACAATGAGTTGTTGAAGCTTTTCCTCTTTATCCTTAAAATCAGTCGTCAGTTTCTCCAGCAAATCTGCCATATCTTTGATACGAGCAGGATGCAGGCCATTTTCTGGCTCCTCAAAACAAAGCAGGCCCTGTCTCATGGGGTCGGCCAACATAATGCAGAGAGCCAAAATGCGTAAGGTTCCTTCAGAGAGTAACTTGGCTGAATACCACTGTTTATTCTGGTCCTGCAAGCGAATAACATAAGCCTTGTTCAGCTGATCTTCGACTACTTCTAAGTCTATAAAATGGGGCAAAAAACGATTGAAATTCCGCCTGATTTTAGCTAACAGCTTAGGCGATTTATTGATGAGTCGTTGTAGGTTTCCAGCCATATTTTGACCTTGCTGGCCCAGAACATTTTGAGCAGCAGCTTTGGCTGTTGCTTTTCGCAATTCTTCTGGCTGAAGCTGAAGAAATTGCCAATAGCTAAACGCTTCTTTTAAGGCTAGTGCATGTGGGTAATCAATAGTATCTACTGTAGAAAGAATGGTCCGTTGGGCCTGTTTTAAAGGAAACCTTTTGTCGCGGCTGCCTTTAGCATCTTCCTCCAATTGTAAATAATCGCCCTTAGTTTGAATAAAGGGGAGCTGACGGCCTATACTTTTAGGCCGCCAATGCTCTTTTTTTCCAGGAACAAAATGTTTTATCCAAGCATCTTCCTTGACCAAAATGCGCTCTAGCTTTTCTTCTAAAACACGCAAGGAGCTGATAGAATTTTCATCAGTTGAGCGCTTGATTTTTAAGCTATAACGCAAACGAGTATAGTCTAAATCTACCGTTTGCCCCCAAGAATCCGTAATTTGACGATCTAGTAAAACCTCTACGATAAAAGACATTTCTTCTGCATAAATGTCTGGCGCATACTGCGTAAATAGCTCGATTAGCTCCCCTCTTTGAGTCGCAAAAGCAGTCTTCAAATTTGAAGAGTTAGCTAAAGCCGATATGAGCGCTAAAGCATCAAATAGATTGCTTTTTCCCGAGCTGTTCGCTCCTGCGATTAGCGTAAAAGGAGCCAAATCCATTTCAAAGTTATGAAAGGACTTAAAACCGCTAATGGCTATTTTACTAATCATAGTAGTGGCTTTTAAAGTAGATTAAAAAGGGTTATATATCCAGCTCAATTAAGCAGGGACAATGGTCAGAATGTACGGCATCATTCAACAGCTCAGCGCCTTTGATGGCAGGCACTAAATCTTCTGAAACGCACTGATAATCGATGCGCCAGCCTTTGTTGTTGGCCCTTGCGGTTTTAGAGCGCATGCTCCACCAGCTAAATTTTTGCTCCTCGGGATGCAACTGCCGAAAGCTATCTACAAAGCCGCCTTCTTCTAGCCATTTGCTCATCCAAGCCCGCTCTTCGGGCAAAAAACCAGAGGTTTTATGGTTGCGTTTGGGGTTGTGAATATCAATTTCTTCATGGGCAATATTATAATCGCCTTGCAGCAAAATTTTGGGCCGCTCTTTTTTCAATTCTTGCACCCAATCATAAATACTATCCAGAAAATCATATTTGACCTCCTGGCGGACAGAGCCCGATGTACCCGAAGGAAAATAGCAGTTCAATAGGGTCCAATCGCCAAAATCTAGGCGCAAAACTCGGCCCTCTTTATCAAAGCGCTCGATGCCCATGCCCTGCACTTCCAAATCGGCTTTTACCTTAGACAAAACGACTACTCCACTATAGCCTTTTTTTTCGGCCGCATGCCAGTAAATGTGCTCATAACCAGCCGCTTGCAGCTCTTCCAAATCTACTTGTTCGCGCAAAGCCTTAGCTTCTTGCAGGCCAATAATATCAATGTCATTTTCCTTCACCCAATCCACAAAACCTTTCCGAATTGCAGCTCTTAGTCCATTTACATTGTAGGATAGTACTTTCATTTCTTGCTTTTAATTTTACTGATGTTTTGTTTTTTTTGGGGCCCGCGGCCGGCTAGCCTTCGGCTAGGTCGGCCGCCGCTATGCTGCGCGGCTCGCAGGTCTGCTCGGCCCTGCGCAAAACTTCGCTAGCGCTCGTTTTGCTTGGTCTGGCCTTCGGCCACCGCTGCGCAGCGCTGGGCCTTTTTGGACCATTTACAGCCAGCCCTTTTCAATGAGGGCTTCTGCAATTTGTAGGGCATTGGTGGCCGCGCCCTTATGCAAGTTATCGGCAACGATCCAAAGATGCAAGCCATTTTCTTGAGAAAAATCGCGGCGGATGCGGCCCACAAAAACCTCATCTTTTCCCTTGGCCGAAAGTGGCATGGGGTAGAGGTTTTCGCTGGGATTATCTTGGACCACTACGCCTGGAGACTGGGCCAACAATTCTCGAATATCGGCGAGCTCGAAGGGCGTTTTTAGGGCAATATTTACGGCTTCGGAATGGCCGCCCATAACGGGCACACGGACCGCCGTGGCGCTGAGCCGAAGCTCGGGCAAATTCATGATTTTGCGGCTTTCGTTCAGCAGCTTGATTTCCTCTTTAGTATAACCATCTTCTACAAAAACATCGCAATGGGGCAGGCAGTTTTCAAAAATGGGGTGGGGGTAGGCGGGATTTTGGGGCGTTTTGCCCTGCAACTCCTCTTGATATTGTTGGAGGGCCTTCATGCCTGTTCCCGTCATAGATTGATAGGTAGAGACCAGAACTCGTTCTAGGCCATATTTTTTTTCTAGGGGCCAAAGGGCCAACAATAGCTGAATTGTTGAGCAGTTGGGATTGGCAATAATAAAGTCATCGGCTTTGAGTTGGTCCAGATTGACCTCGGGCACAATGAGGGGTTTATCATGCTGCATGCGGAAAGCCGAAGAATTATCAATGACCTTACAGCCAATGGCGGCAAATTTTGGGGCTAGTGCTAGCGAAACGCTACCGCCGGCAGAAAAAAGGGCCAAATTGGGTTTTTGGGTCAGGGCCTCTTCGGCCAAAAGCAGCGGAATATCTTGGCCTTTAAAGCGGATTGTTTTGCCTTTGGAGCGGGCAGAGGCCACGGGCAAGAGTTGGCTAACTGGAAAATTGCGTTCTTCTAAGAGTTTCAACATCACTTGGCCAACCATTCCGCTGGCACCGACAAGGGCTAATTTCATGCGTATATATTTTGCAAATGATAAGAAGCCAAAAGTACAAAAGAAGTTTTGGCTTTGGGGGCAAACGGCTTGAAAACTGTTGCCAATTTGCGGTTTTGCAGGGCCGAAGGCCCGCAGGCTGAGGGATGGACAGCAGTGGCCGCAGGCCAGACCGAGCCAGCTTGCTGGCGAAGGGCCGAGCGAATAGCGAGCTGCGAAACAGCCCGACCCGGCCAAAGGCCGGGGCAGCCCCAAAAAAACAAATAAAAAGAAAAAATGAGCGATCAAAAAGGACAAGCTAAGGACAGCTTAAAAAGTTAGAACTAAGAATTTAGAAGTTTAAGCGACTAATTCTTAAATTAGAGGCTTAACCCTCCCCTTAAAAATGTTGTAAGCGCATAAAGATTGTTTTACCCCCAATATTCCCCCACCGAAAGCACTATCAACTATGTCTGTAGAGAATAAAATCAATTGGTCTGAATTTGAGGGCCTTAGCACAGAAGAATGGAAGGCCAGCATTGAAAAATACCTAAAGGGAAAGCCTTTAGAGGAGCTAGAGCAAAGCATTGAAGAGGGCTATAGTATGGCTCCTTTTTACCGAAAGGAAGAGGTGGCGCCCTTGCGTTTGCCTAGCTTAAATGCGCCTAAAACTTGGGCTATTGCTGAAAAAATTGAGGTAGCTGGTGATTTGGCCGCTAGTAAAAAAGCCGTGGCCGAGGCCTTGAATGGCGGGGCCAATATGCTTATTTTGGACTTTCAGAAAGGCAAAGGGAAAGATATTAAAGAGGTTTTGCAGGGTGTTCATTTGAATATGATTAGCCTAAAGATGCAGGGAGAGGCCTTAGGGATTTTTGCAGAGGATTATCTGCGGGAGTTGGGGCGTTTTAGCTACTCTTCTGATTTGGACCTCTTGCTGAGCGGCAATAGTTTTCAGGCTTTATCTTGGCAGCAATTGTATGGAGGCACCTATCCTAAATTGCGGGCGTTTCAGATTAACATCTGCTTGAAAGATGGGGCTATTACGGCTTTATCGGATGCCTTGACGGAGATTAAATTTGCCTTTGAGGAGTTGCGGGCTGCAGGAGCCCCCCCTTGGGATGCCCAGCATTATTTTCAGATCAACTTTGAATTGGAGGAGAATTACTTCCGTTCTATTTCGGCCATTCGGGCCTTTAAGCGGCTTTGGTTGGGGGTATTAGAAGCTCAGGGGCTAGAGAAAGTGAGCTGGCCTTGGATTCATGCGCAGGCGGTAGTGGCCGAGCGCAAAGAAGATTTGTATTGGCAAATGATCGCCAATAGTACGCAGGCTTTGGCGGCGGCAGTTGGGCAGGTTAATAGTTTGGAATTGCCTATTTTGGGTACGGCCGAGCAGCGTCCTTTTGCTCGCCGGATTGCTCGTAATGCTCAGCATTTGCTACAGCTAGAGAGTCATCTTAATGAGGTAGAAGACCCTGCTGCGGGGGCCTATTATATTGAAAAATACAGTCAAATGCTGGTTAAGGCGAGTTGGGAACAGTTTTTAGAGAAAGCCTAGCGTATTATTTCGTTAGTTTTTTCTTTATTTCAAGTTCAGCTTAAATTCCTTAGGTTGGCTTGCTGTTGATATTGCATTCATTGAAAGCTTCCTGCAGCTAAGCAATGAATTCATTAAAGTCATAGACTTTAAGCTGTCCCCCCATCGCCTATGAGAACATCTGTTTTATATATTTTCCTTCTTTTATGCCTGTCCTCTCTAGTTGGGAGGGCGCAAGGCGATCTTATGTCTGCCCAGACCCATGAGGCATACAACAACTACGTTATATATAGTAATGAGTTGGTGCATGCCTTACACATCATGGAAAATGACTTTGCTTATTTGAATCATGCTTTTAATGACTATATAGAGCAGGGCGAAAAAGATATTGCCTTTGATCAAAGGATCATTTTGCGGAACTACGACTATTTTCCAGTTTTGCCCCGAGACCTTTATGTCAAATTGTATGATGACAATTTTTATATTCCCTCTAAGGAGCGAGGGAAGCCCTTAGAATTGATTGGGCAATATCATAAGGTCGTAGAAGAATTGGAAGAGCTCTATGAGGCCTTGGCCCAGTACATGGAGACGGGCCGTTACCGTTCTGATGAGAAGCTATTGCAGGGCTATAAGTATTTGGAGCGCATAGAGCTGTTATACTATGATGCCTATGCCTTAGAGGAAAAGTTATATTGGCGCTTAGACGCTAGTTTTCATCATTATGAGCTGCCCGTTAGGAATCAGTTGTACGCCAATATTCTGTTAGAACTTGATGAGTTATGGCAGGAGGGGCGTCGAATTAGCCGAGGGGTGCGGGCCAAAGACCGCAGCGCAGGCTTTAAGGCCAACTGCATGTATTTTGAGAACCTGATCTTCAAGCTTAAAAAGGAAAAAGCGCAATATTTGGGGGCTATTCCAAAAGATGAGGAAATCATCCGAGATTATTATGAGCAGATGATCAATCGGGCCGATCTGCTGCTGGCCGATGCCCGCTCTTATTTGGCCCAAACAAAATATAAGAATAAGCCCTTGGGGGCCGATTACCACTATTATAGAGATATGCTGGGCCATTATAATCGCTATGGCAATGGCTTGACGGCCCTCTATAATAAGATGTTGGATTATACCACAGAGCCCAGACTGCTAGCCGATGAGTTGCCGCCTATTTTTGAGCTAAAATATCCAAACCATCCCGCTTTTGATTCTTTGCGCAAGGATAGCCTAGCGGATCCCGCCTGGGCCTTGGCGCAGATGGAGAAAAACCGCAGGGATAGTCTGGCTAGAGCCGATAGTTTGGCCCGAATTAAGGAGCAACCGCCCAAATTGGGAGAGCCGAGCCTAGAGGGCTTTGCCACCAATAACCTCATTTTCCTCATTGATATTTCTTCTTCTATGGAGGATGAAGAAAAGCTGCCCCTACTTAAAAGTTCTTTGGCGCAGCTCCTTTCTTTGATGCGTAAAGAAGATAATATTTCAATTATTGCCTATTCGGATAAAGCCGAGCTGCTGCTGCCGCCCATTTCTGGCCAAGAGCAAGAAAAAATTATGGGCATCTTGGAGGAATTAAAGGTCCGTACGAGCAGTAATGCCGATTTAGGCCTGCAAAAAGCCTATTTGCTTGCTAGAGAAAGCTTTATTGAGGGCGGAAATAATCGCATCATTATGGCCACCGATGGCAATTTTAGCCTCGATAAAAAAACAGAGCGCCTGATCCGAAAAAGTGCCCGCAAAGATATTCAACTCAGCATTTTCTATTTCTCTGAAAAAGAGTACGATTATGTAAAGAATAATCTGCAAGAGATTGTGCTCTGGGGAGAAGGTAGCTATAATTATATTACGGCCCAAAATGCCAAACAAGCGCTGCTCATCGAGGCCCAATCGGTCCGAAATACACCCTAAAACAAAGAAAAAAGCAGAAAAAAAGGCTGCTGGATCTTCAAGATCCAGCAGCCTTTTTATTATAGCCTCCTCGAATAGAACTAGCGAGAAGCCTTATCTAGAGGCGGAAAGAGTAGGCGCATGCCTGGCTCAATCGCATAAACAGAAGGTAAGTCGTTGATTCTGGCCACCGCCATAAAGAACTCTGGACTACCATAAATATCTTCACAAAGCTTAGGCAGGTTATCGCCATGCTTAATTTCAATAAAGTGACTCAAGTCAGGAGAGTTACCCTTGGCTCTAGCCTCTGGATCTTCCACTCCCTTAAACTTTAAGGTTAGCTCTGCCCGAACAGGATGCCCCTGCGCACTAAACAAAACATACTTTACAGACAAACTCTGCAACTGGCACTTATATACCCCCTTAGAAGAAACAATATTGGTCGATTGAGAAGGCAATACAGAACCCCAAGTTACGGTAAGGTAGGGAGGACCGTGGGTCTCCTCTACATAATAATAACAAGTGTCTTTCAACTTCTTGATATAATCTTCTACCGTGGGCGTTCCGGTGGCAAACTTAATGGCCGCCATAATCGCTCCTCCCACACTAGTGGGTAATCCACCTGGATCAGGCAATA
Source organism: Saprospira grandis (assembly GCF_027594745.1). Lineage (NCBI taxonomy): Bacteria > Pseudomonadati > Bacteroidota > Saprospiria > Saprospirales > Saprospiraceae > Saprospira > Saprospira grandis. The sequence continues at coordinate 2,580,596 of NZ_CP110854.1, forward strand.
CCCCCGTGGCATCTACTACGGTCTCAATCGTTAAATCAGGCGTTTCATAGTTAGCTGCCCCAGGAAGAGGCGCCGACTCTCCACCAGCATGCTCGGTGGTTTTGGTGTCTCCACCACTACCGCCCTTATCGCCATAAGAGATATTATAGTCGAGCTGTAGTTCTTGTGGGTTTACTTGCAAGGCAATGGCGTTGCCCGTTGCATCTTGGCAAGCAACATCTTTATAGCCAGTGATTACTACTTTCTGCATGAGTAGAATGCGTTTTATGGTTAGTCGAGGAAGTATTTTGTCGTTGAGTGCTTTAAAGATATTGTTTTTCCGCTGAAATTTCGACTTTTAGTCAAATTTTTTCCACTGAAAAGTTAAGCCTCTAAGCCTTGTTTTCATTTTCTGGCCAGCCTATAATTCGCTGCGTCGGATAGGCCCATTCTATATCCTCCGCTTTGGCAAAGGCCAGTAGGATGCTTTCCCAAATTTGCTCCGCCGATCCTCTTCTTTGCTTGGGTGGACAAAGATAGCGCAAGGAAAAACGTATCCCTTCTCGCTCTACAGAGGTATAGACAATGGGCGTGAGTTTGTTGTAGTAGATCAGGTATTCTCCGCTCATGTTGCGCAGGTTCTCTCTAGCTTGCTCGTAGTAGGTGGGCGCTTTTTGGTTAAGGATCTCTGTCAAAATAGATTTGGCTTTGGCCCAATTGCTATCAAAGGTGATGTCTAGCTCTAGTTCGTTCCAAATAAAGTCTAAGGTCGCATTGTAGTTGGCAATGTCGGTATTAAAAACACGCATATTCGGAATAGACAACAGCCGGCCCGTGCTTTGGTCGCTATGTACCCAGTTGCCCAATTCTAACATGACAAAGTCAAAGAGCTTGATGTCAATGACATCTCCCGTTTTATCGCCTACTTGTATGCGGTCGCCCACCTTAAAGGGTTTGCGCAAGACAATGTAGTACCAACCCGCCATGTTTACTATGGGGTCCCTAAAGGCAATGGCCAATCCCGCCGATAATAGGCCCAAAAAGGTGGCAAAGGACTCAAATTGGTTGGACCACAAAAAGGCTAAGGAGAGCAATGAAACTCCATTAATGATATAAGATATGCCTTTGTTCCAGTTGTATCGAGCCACGGGGTTCCCCTTCAACCGCCTAGCCACCGAGTTCTTGAGCAGCCGCTTGAGCAAACTAAAAAAGATCCATAAAACAACAGATAAGGCTAGCTTGATCTGCCAGTCGTTCCAGTCTTGCCCCAAGTACTGCTTCCAGTATATTAGTATCTGCTCAAACATAGTTCTAAAATCAAAAAAAGGCAGCCAAAGCCGCCTTTTATTAGATGATATAAGGTATTCCTATTTGTCCAATTTATCCAACTCAACAACAAAGGCCCCTTTCAATTTGTACTTTTTCTGCAAGTTTTTCCGATAGCTTTCGGCCTCGGCCTTAGTGAAAAATGGCCCCATGATAATCTTGTAGTAGGGCTTGCCATTCAACTCATCAGCATAGACCAATGCGCCCTTAAACCAGTTTTTTTGCAAAACAGCTACTTGCTGTACCACCGATTCATAGTCGCTATATCCCGCTACCTGTACGCCAAAACCCTTGGGCTCCAACTTGAGGACCTGCATTTTGTATAGCCCCCCTTTGTCTAGGGCAGAAGCTTCTTTAATGATGTTCAACCCATCGGCCTTTGTGCTTTTTACCGCTGGCTTAGAGGCTGGCGCTACTTGCCTTGGAGCCGTCTTTGGGGCCGCTTTAGCCACCGCTTTGGGCGCCTCCGCTTCCTTTTTAGCCACTCTGGGACTAGGCTGCTGTGCACTCACTACTTCCACTTTTACCTTGGCCTGACCATCGGCCAATAAACCAATCTCTGCCGCCGCTGCTCTCGATAAAGAAACAATCTGTCCAGCAATATAAGGCCCACGGTCAATAATCCGAACCGTTACCGATTTCTTGTTGCCCGCATGCGTCACCCGAATCATGCTCCCACAAGGCAAGGTCTTATGCGCCGCCGTCAACTGGGTCTTGTCATAGGTCTCCCCACTACAAGCCGTCCTGCGCCCATGAAAACTGTCGTCGTAAAAGGTCGCAATCCCTACTTCTGCAGGCGGTAAATCATTATTGTTGGCCGAGGCCCATTGTAAGCTGAATGTCAGCAAAAAGATAAAGAGGATTTGTTTCATAACGATTTCTATTTGTTAGAAAAACAATATACAAGTTCAACCCTAATTGACCCAATATTTTAGCAAAGGATTTTTTTCCCCCTATGTTTTGGGGCCTCCTGCCTTCGGCAGGCGCTACGCTTCAGGGCTCGCAGGTCTGCTCGGCCCTGCAGCCGCCTCTGGCGGCCTTGGTCTGCGGCTTCGCCGCCCCCTTTCGCATCGCTAGGCCGCTCAACTGTTGTGCTGCTCTTGGCTTTCCGCTTCGGCACTAAATGTAGCTCTTTCTACGGTCTAGGGGCAGAGGCTTAGGTAATTTGTTAGACTTTTGTTAAAGTGCAGACTAACTGAACTTAACAAAAAACCTCCATGAGCTAACTTTTTGCTAGCTCGAGCTAGGTTTTCATTAGCTCGACCTAACTTCTTGCTTACTCGAGCTAGCTCCTCATTAGCTCGACCTAACTTTTTGTTTGCTCGAGCTAGGCGCTCACTAGCTCGACCTAACTTCCTACTTGCTCGAGCTAGCTCCTCATTAGCTCCACCTAACTTTCGACTTGCTCGAGCTAGGTTTTCATTAGCTCCACCTAACTTTCGACTAGCTCGACCTAGGTTTTCATTAGCTCGACCTAACTTTATGCTTGCTCAAGCTAGCTCCTCATTAGCTCAACCTAACTTTCGGCTAGCTCCATTTAGCGGAAGAGTTACTTTTTTTAGAAAAAGTCCGACTAAAGAGGTAACAATAATGCAGTTTTCGCCATAAACAGCATATAGACAAAGTTCTAACTAAAAAAACTACAAAAAAACAGATCGATATGGCGAATTTAAATCTCAATCGGATCTCCAGAGTACTAACAGATCAGGAGATGCAAGACCTAAAACAACAGCTCGACAACTGTCAACAAATCCTTTCTTTTTTAACAGAGCTAGACAGCAAAGAGCGGAAAATGCTCAAGCGGATCAATTTGGACCATCATCATTTTGTACAAGAGACGCTAGCCGTCATGAATTATGTAGATTTGCCTTTGCCGCCTCATATTGGCGCCGATGAAATTGCGAAAGATTTGGCTCTATATGAGCAGTTGCAGCAGCTCATTATTCAGGTAGAGCAGTTATTGAAGCGCTTAAAGGATAGTGCCGCCTTAGTGGGCAGTGAGGCCTATGGCCAAAGTAGTTTGGTTTATCACTTACTGGCTGCCTTGGCCAATAGTAGTTTGCCCGGTTATGCTACTGCCTATGAACGGCTACAAGTTTGTTTTAAAAAGTATGGCCGCAAAAGTGATCAGCAACAAACAGAAGAATAGAAGAGCATTTCTTTTCAGCAAGCTTGTCCTGACTACCTACCACTTGATCAACCTATTCCCTTAGAATAGCCTTTTAACTCCCTCCAGCAATGAATAACTACCTTTTAATTCTATTTTTCTTGCTCTCTTTTAGTTGGCTAGCTCAGGCGCAGCAGGATAGTACAAGGAGCTTGTTTATATATTATCCTCCTATGCCTGGATACAGAGGTACCTCTATTTATATTGATTTCAATCTAGAGGAAGAGGGGCTAAAATATAACTCAGAAGAACGCTGGGAACAGATAAAACAACAGCCACTTTTTTACGTATTCTTTATCAAAGAGAATAACTCCAATGATTCTATTTATCGAGTTTATAATATTATTCCGACCTGTGAGGAGGAAAGCAGTTGTAAAGACTGTAATAGTTTTGGCAACTCTTTAGCCAGAGTATTGGCCGATAAGAAGTTTTATTTTGAATTTCAATGGACTTCGGAAAAAGAGAAGAAAAACTATATCTATGAGTATGGAGATGATTTTTCAGACTTTATCTTTAAACTTAAGCTGTCTGAGGAGCTGCCCTGGCCTTTTCGTCCAGAAAAGGAGTGATGGCAGCATAATATCAAACAAACAATATGTCCTCAACTAAAAAACCATTCAAAATCATTAACAAGCTCCTTGATTGGGTGTATAACATCTACTCTTTCCTTACAATAGCCGTAATAGTAATCGCTATTGTAGCGGCTCTGCTTTTCTTTTTATTGGGCCGTTGGGATTATCTAATCAGTAGGGAGGATTGTGAACAGTTGGTGATTAACAAAATTCATTTTAAGGGGATGCTCTTAGCTAAAAAAGAGGGGTATCCCACTACTCATTTTATAGTTATAGACTCCTTTGGGACGCCTAAACAACTACCTCTACCTGGTGCATCTTGGAAGCTTTGGGTAAAGGCCCAAAAGGGAGACCTAATCATTAAGGAGGCCTGGAGCGATGAAATTATATTAGTTCAAGAGGGCCAAAGGGAGGCTTTTCCTTATCCGAATACTCCAGGGCACTTTAGTTATCAACTCTATGAATATGGCTTTTTTGATTTGGCAGATACGGCTTATTATTTCTGCTTAGTTAATGATAAAGCCAAAAGTAGTCGGGATATGAAGTTGTATGATATTGATTATTAGAAGCTGAGGCCCGTAGGGCCGAAGGCCATGCAGGCTTTGTTGGCCCCCAAGGCCAACAAGGCCTGCCCCCAGGCGGAGGCGGCTTTGCCGCAGCCCCTTGCCTGAAATGCAATATATTGAGGCCTTTAATGTTTCAGGCTCTGAATCAAAGAGGCCGAAGTCGTAGGCTGCAATAGGCCCCCAGGCGGAGGCGGCTTTGCCGCAGCCCCTTGCCTGAAATGCAATATATTGAGGGCTAATTTTAGCTAAAGCGCAAAGAAAAAAGTGGCCAGCCGCCTACCGCCGGCCGGGTCCAATCAGCCCAAAGGGCTGTCTAAACAAAATGCCATTTTTAAGGCGGCGAAGCCGCCGCAGGCTGAGGGATGGACAGCAGGGCCGCCGAAGGCGGCAGACCCAGCGGGCGCAGCCCGCGCAGGGCCGAGCGATCAGCGAGCTGCGAAACAGCCCGACCCGAGCGAAGCGAGGGGCAGCCCCAAATAAAAAATAAAAAATAAAAATATTTTGCCCCAAAGGCTAACCTTTGAAAAGAGGGGGCATAAAGAGACAAAAGCAGCCAAACGGCGCTTCTACCATCTTAAAAAAATAGCCTTATGAATACGATCCGCCTTTATCTTAGCCTTGCCCTTATCTTTGTTTTGGCCCAAAATAATTTTGCTCAAGAAGCCAGCCTGCCCCAAGATGACATTTACCAGAAAACATGGGGAGAACGGCCAGTGATCCACCGGCCCCAGCTGCAAGAAAGAGATGTACTTTGGGAAAAACGCATCTGGAGAGAAATTGAATTGGGCGAACTGCAAAACCAGCATTTTGCCAATGAAAATCGCCCCCTGATTGAACTACTCACCCAGGCCCTAGAAGACAAAAAACTCAGCGTTTATAATGAGGATTTTTCTAGCCGAATGGATTATGAAGAGGCCATGGGCTATGTCTACCAAACCGATACCTTTTTTGTCATGGACCTAGACGGCGGCTGTATGGGCGATAATTGGGAGGTGGTCAAAACTCGGATCAACCCCAAAGATGTAACCCGCTTCCGTATTAAAGAGGTGGCCTATGTAGACAAAAAAGATGGCCAACTCAAAACCCAAATTCTAGGCATTGCCCCCATCCGCAATATTTATGACGACAATGGCAACTTTTTGATGGCCACCCCTATGTTTTGGTTCCATTTTGACGAGCTGCGCCCCATCTTGGGCCAAGAACAAGCCCCCAACCGCTTTCAGGATGCAGGACAGTTGTCTTGGGCTGACGTTTTTGAAGCCCGCCAGTTTTCTAGCTATATCACTAAGGAAAGCAATATGCGGGACCTTCGCCTACAAGACCTTTATAGCGGGACCGACCGCCTGCTACAAGCCGAGAAAATTAAAAACGATATGGCCAACTTTGAGCATGATTTCTATGGAAATTAGGCCCAAAACAAAGGCCCCAAATGCACTAGCATTTGGGGCCTTTCCCTTTAATCCCGAACAATAATCGGTAGACGAAGCTGTAGCTGTATGTTGCGGCCCTGCTCGGGCAACTCTAGCTGTCGGTAGCGACTCAAATGGGCCAAATAAGGCGTATTGAATAGGTTTTGGGCCAAGAATCGAACAGACAAAGGCTGCTTGCCCCAAACAAAATCCAAATCTAAACGCAGATCCCAAAGAGAAGCCGCAGGCGTGCTCTTCTCATTTCTAGCTACTTGGTTTTGAGCGGCCCAATAACGATGCCCCAAGGCTATTTCTAGCGTTTTTAAGCCCTTTTTGGGCGCCCAGTCTTTGCTCCAAGCCAACTGAGAGCGAACAGAAAGAGGAGGCGAAAAGGGGAGGGGCAAGTCCGTTTCTAGCCCATAGCTATATAGGTATTCTAAGGATTGCTTCCACTTAAAGCCTTTATAGCGATAATCATAGCGCAACTCTAGGCCCGAAAACAAAGCATCCTGCTGCTCATATTCATACAGTTGGCCCGCATCGGGTAAGGGCGAAAAACGAGGCGCAGGCGATAAATATAAATAACCATCAAAATAATGCGCATAGGCCTCGGCCAAAAGCCCAAAATTACCCTTGCGCCAGCTCCAGCTAGCATCAAACTGATAGCCAGACTCTGGGCCCAGACTACTATCCCCCTTTTCATGTCGAAAACTGCCATGATGTACCCCATCACTCAATAGCTCTACAGGATGTGGCGGCCGAAAACTCTTGCTGAGCTGCGCTTGTATGTTGGACCAAGCATTCAGTTTTTTCCAAAGCCCAACACTAGCCGAGCTGCCCCAAAATTGTCGTTCCAATGCCCCAGCCCCTAAGCTGATATTTTGCCCATCTACATCAAAAGATTGAGCAAAGGCTGTAGATTGCAACTGCTGATAATCTAGACGCAAGCCAAAATCAAGGCCCAAACGCTCTTCTTTATTTACCCAATGACTTAAAGCAAAGGCCCCTAACTTCTGCTGCTCAAAAGCGGGAATCAAAAAGTCAAAACCGCCTCTTTTGTTGTTTTGGCTTTGGCCAGAAACCCCATAGGCAAGCTCCCAGGATTTGTAGTTTTGTCGCAGCTCTAGACGGCCCGAAAAAGTGCTCAAATTTAGCGCTAAGGCCAAGCGGTCATTAGCATCGGCCGGGCGGTTGTGCAAATGTGGAAAAGCAAACTCTTCTCGCAAGTTTTGCTGCCAACCTAGGTCAATATATAGGGCCTTTTGTTTGCTCAGCTGATAGTTGAAGTTGAGAAAAGACTTAAAATGTCGAATCGCTTGAGAGGGAAAATCTATATCTCGCCAATTGCCATCGGGCTGCAACTCATAGGCTCTGGGCACCCCCATGGCCCCAGAAAATAAACCGCCTTTCATCTGGTACAAACTGTTGGTCCAACGCAAGCCCCCTTTTTTCCAGAGTTTGCCCAGTACTATCTTGCCAGATCGCTCTTGTCCAGCCGTATTCTTCAAGCGCTGCTCATACAAAGGCAAAACAAAGCCCTGATAGACAAATTCATCGGCAGGTACTCGATAATCCCCATAGCGCTGCTCACTATATTGAAGCTGCCAAAAGTAGTTGTGCCAGTTGCGACCCAATTGTAGGTTTAGCCCCAAATGTTCATTGTTGCTTTTGCCCAAAAGCAAGATTTGCCCCTGCCAACTGTTGTGTGGCGCTACCTTAGCCGGCAAGAGGCGAATGCTGCCGCCCAAGGCATCTGAGCCATAACGCAAACTACCCGCTCCCTTCGTCAGCTCCATACGGCCTACACTCAAGGCATCTATGGCCAGACCATGGTCATTGCCCCATTGTTGCCCCTCTTGGGCCAAATTCCCCTCTAGCAATTGTACCCGATTGCCCATTTGCCCCCGAATAATCGGCTTGGCAATGCCTACTCCCACCGATAAGGCCGAAACCCCCGGAATTTCGGCTAAGCTCTGGGCTAAATTTCCCGCCAAGTTTTTCTGAATATTTTCTGCATTCAATAGCTGCTGAGAGGGCTGCGGCTTGGGGCCCAAATCTTGCTCCTGCACCAAAACCACATCCACCTCCTGACAACGCAAACAATTGGCATCCGCAGCCAAGTATAAATGAAGGTGGATGTCTTTTTCAAGGCCCAAAACAAAGCGTTTGGATACAAAACTACCCTGCTCCCCAAAGGCTTGCAACTCAAGGCTGTCGCCCAACTCTCCCGAAAGCTCAAAATGAAAATGACCCTCAAAATCAGTGAGCTGGCCCAAACTGTCGGGTAATAGAAGAACGGGCTGCCCCAAGACTAATTCATGGCTCTCATAATCGTAAACCTCCCCATGAATCTGATAATCTTGGCCCCAAAGGAAAATGGGCCAAAAACAAAGTAAAATGTATAAATTGCGCATAATTAGGGCTTCATCTTGTTAAGCTCCTACAAAAGTACAGCTTTTCTGCAACACCGTTGCAACTAATGTCTTAACTTTGCCTCCTTATCTCGCTTAAAATTTGTTAAAATATGAAACGCTTCGCCCTTTTCCTCCTCGGCCTTTTCTTTTTGCAGGCCTGCCAACCTGCCGAAACCGATCTGCGTGCCCCCATTCTAAATATATATAGTTTTAGCCCCAATAGGGTTTCGGATACGATTTGCGGCCAATTAGAGCCTGATAATGTGATTCCTCTCCGAACTGGCGATACCCTCAAAATGAATTTGGGCCTAATTGATAATGAGGAACTTTCTCAGCTCAAAGTAGATATTCACGCCAATTTTGATTGCCACGGCCACCGTAGCCCAACCCTAGATAGCTGGTCGGTGCTCGATCTGATTGACCTCAGCGGCAGCGAGCAGGATCTCGAGCTCTTTTATGTTCCCCCCACAGATGCCTGGGCGGGCAATTACCATTTTCAGCTCCGCTTGCTCGATGCTTCGGGCAATGAAACAGGCGGCAGCACGGCCTATAGCATCAAGCTGATTTCTAGCCAAGATAGTATCGCCCCCGAAATTCGCCTCAATAGCCCCCAAGGCAGCCTAATCGCCAACCGAGGGAGCCAAATTTTCTTTGAAGGGGAGGCCCTCGATAATATGGACCTCACTGGCGGAAAACTCGAACTTCGCTATGAATCTCCCTCCGGAAACCTGCAGTTGGCCCAAGAACTGGCCCTCACCGCTGGCAGCGGAACCAACTACAATTTTAACTGGCCCTATACCATCCCCAACAGCCTGACCGCAGGCAATTACCGCTACTTTTTGCGCATTATCGATGCGGTGGGCAATACCACAGAAAGCAGCTCGGTGGATATTCAGCTCAATTAGTGGGATTCCCTGAATAAATCTTTAACTTTGTGTTCTATTTTTTAGGGGCCTGCCGCCTTCGGCGGCCGTTACGTTCCAGGGCTCGCAGGTCTGCTCGGCCCTGCAGCCGCCTGCGGCGGCTTTGGTCTGCGGCTTCGCCGCCCCCTTGCACATCACTAGGCCGCTCATCGGTCCAGAAAATGCTCGGCCAAATGCTCCGGCCCCTTTAGCCTACTGCTTAAATATTTACTGCAACTTTAGTTATGAAAGAAATTTGGGAACGCTTCGAAGCTTGGATAGACCGCTATGCCAACCTATTGCTAGACGATTTGAATGGAGGCGCAGAAGAAGAACATTTTGAGCCGATCGAAAGAGCTATTCGCTCAGAACTCCCCCAAGCCTTTAAGGAATTTTACCGCATCCATGATGGCCAATACTCAGAATCTGAAGAGGGCCTGATTGATACGCATATTTTACTGCCTCTAGAGCAAATGCTCAGCATTTGGGCCCAACTCCGCCATCAGTTTGATGAGGGCGCATTCGACGATCTAGAATCTGAACCCCAAGAGGGCATCCGAATGGAGTGGTGGAACCCCTACTGGCTCCCCCTCACTACAGATAAAGCAGGCAGCTTCATTTTTATGGATTTTGCCCCTAGCCGCCAAGGCAATTTGGGCCAAATTATCTATATGCCCCGCGACTCTGCCGAACGTATTCTACTCGCCCCCTCTTTTGAGGCTTGGATCAGCCGATATGTGCGCCATCTAGAAGAAGGCCACTACCGCTATTCAGAAAGAATGGGCGGGATTATCCAAAAACAACGCCTCAATGGTGTAAGCGACGATAGCCAACATAGCTTCTGGCACGATAGCGAAAATGATGACCTAGAAGGCTTTGAAGTCGTCAAAGAAGAATAGGACCAAAACGCTTCCTCTGCAGGGCGGCTAGCAGAGCTAGCCGCCCTTTTTCTTTGGCCCAAATGGCCACAACAAGCCCTTTAGGGCGTCTTCGACGACCAAAGGGAGTAACCGATGTGGCGGGGTGGCCGAAGGCCAAATGGCCACAACAAGCCCTTTAGGGCACAGTTCGACGACCAAAGGGAGTAACCGATCTGCAGCAGTGGCCGAAGGCCAAATGGCCTAGCGATGTGCAGCAGTGGCCGAAGGCCAAATGGCCTAGCGATGTGCAGCAGTGGCCGAAGGCCAGACCCAGGCGGCTTTGCCGCCGCAGGGCCGAGCGAACAGCGAGCTGCGAAACGTAGCGCCGCAAGGCGAAGCCGCAGCGGAGGCCCCAAAAAATCAGCGAGCTGCGACAACAAGGACTTTAGTCTGCAGTTCGACGACCAAGGGGAGTAAACGTAGCGCCCGCCGCAGGCGGGAGGCCCCAAAAAAAACAGCCTACAACTGCATGTAGACTGTTTCTGTTTTTACTCGAACTGAACAATGGTTTTGCCATCTCCGCCTTGTTGGGGGGCGGCAAAAAAGCTGTCCTTTACATTGGGATACTCCCGCAGTTTTTTCTGCACGGCCCGCCGCAAAACACCAGAGCCCTTTCCGTGAATAATTTCCACTTCATAGGCATTCGACATCAGGGCCTTGTCTAGAAAAATCTGTAGGCGTTCTACGGCATCCTCATAGCGCATTCCCCGAATATCAATTTTGGCATCAAAAACCTGAGATTGGCTCTGTAAATTGGTTTTTACCGTATTGGCCTGTTTCTTTTCAAAGGCGCCTTCCACCAAAATGAGGTCGCGCAATTTTACGCTCAAACTAATGTGCTCTAGCTCGACTAGGGCTTCCTTTTTCTTGATTTCTCGGACCACGCCCAGCATGCCGCCAGCTCGCAATCGGACCTGAGAACCTACCACAATTTCGCCCTTCACTTGCTGATGATAAGCCTGATAAATATTTTCCTTAATATCATCGACCTTTTCAGTCAGTTCGGCTTGTTGCTCTCGGTTTTTGGCCAAAAGGGCCTCGGCTTTGGCGCGGGCATTGGCTTTGTTTTCGGCCTCACGGAGCTCCTTGAGGGCATCCTTTAGGTCTTGGCGGTCTTGTTGTAGGGCCAGCATTTCTTGCTCACGGACTTGCAATTTGAGCTTTTTGCGCCCAAACTCTAAATCTTTTTGCGCATAATTATAATTCTTAATGAGCTGGTCCAACTGCCGCTGTTGTTCGGCCACCTCGGCTTCTTTTTCCTTAAGTTCTTGCCGTTCTCTTTGCAAATCGGAGAGCATCTGCTCAAAGTTATGCACCTTTTTGCCCACCTTTCGTTTGGCATACTCTACCACCTTAAAGGGCAGTCCTGTTTTTTCGGCAATTTCAAAAGCGTAAGAGCTACCGGGTTGGCCGATGCGCATTTGGTAAGTGGGGGCCAGGCTATTCATATCAAACACCATATGGCCATTGACAAGGCCTTTTTGGTTAAAGGCGAAGCTCTTGAGGTTGGCATAGTGGGTGGTAATCAACCCATAGACCTTGGCCTTATTGAGCTCTCGCAAAATGGCCTCGGCAATAGCGCCCCCCATTTGAGGGTCGGTCCCCGAGCCAAACTCATCAATGAGGACCAAGGTATTGGCATTGGCCTGCTTCATAAAATAGCGGGCATTTTCCAATCTAGAGCTATAGGTACTCAGCTCATCTTCCAAAGACTGCTGGTCGCCAATATCGGCAAAGATTTGCTCGAAGACCCCCATTTCGCTCCCTTCCTCCATAGGAAGAAGAAGGCCCGCCTGCAGCATCATCTGCAAAAGGCCCAGGGCCTTCAGGGTAATAGATTTACCCCCAGCATTGGGACCACTAAGCAATAAAATGCGCTGCTCTTTCTCAAAACTGAGGCTAAAAGGGACCACCGGCTCGCCCTCTTCCTTATTCTTCAGCAACAAAAGCGGATGATAGGCCTTCTCAATTTTATAGAAGGGCTTGGGGCGCAGCAAAGGCTTGGTCGCATTGAGTTTGTAGGCCAATTGGGTTTTGGCTTGGATCACATCAAAGCGCAGCATAAGGTCCTGAAAAGCCCGAAGGTCTTCCACATAAGGACGGAGCAAAGCACTCAGATCTCTGAGGATCCGATAAATCTCTCTTTTGTATTCCTGTTCCAGGTCAAAGAGGTCATTATTCAAATCAATCACCTCATCGGGCTCAATATATACGGTACGGCCAGAAGCCGACTCATCATGCAAAATCCCTCTTAACTGCCGCTTGTACTCGGCCTGTACGGCTAGTACTCGGCGGCCATTACGGACCGTCTCCACCGAATCGGCCAACCAGTTTTTACTTTGATAAAAGCCTGCCGTTTGTCTAAACTTCTTATCCATTTCTTGCCGCTTAGAGCCTTGCATTCTGGCAATGCGTTGCAATTCGGGCGAAGCATCTGGGCGGATATTCCCCTCGGCATCGACCACCTGGTTAATGGCTTTGAGCAGTTCGGGCTCAAAATGTAGGGGCCTCAAAATATCAAAGAGATGAGGATAGAGCTCTCGGCGCTCTGTTTTGGGATCGAAGAAACGGAAAAGGGCCTCTGTACAGAGCAAAATGCTGGCAATATTCCGAAGGCTATCTACAGAAAGCACATAGCCCTCAATTTTGAGCATCTTTAGGTCGGCCTCTATACTATGATAGACCCGCAGCGGGATGCTATGATTTTGCTCATAGGTTTGTAGAAACTCAAAAGACTCCTGCAAGGAGCGTTCAATTTCCTGAGGGTTTTGGCTCAGGCGCAATTCGGCAAAATGAGCCCGCCCCAATTCTCCAAGGCAGTACTCCTGTAATCGTTCTAGGACCTTATCAAATTCTAATTTCTGATAGAGGTCTTTCGGTGCTAAGTTCATGACAGTAAAATAATGTCTGTTCTAAAACAAGAACTGCCCAATTGGGCAGTTCTTGGGGTCTAATTTTTTAATTCAGCTGCTAACCAAAGAGCAGAAAAGCGGAAATAGTTCAAGCCTATTTCTTCTTTTTTGCTTCCTTCGCTTTGCGCTTGGCTTCTTTGGCGGCGGCCTTTTCGGCTTTGCGTTTGGCCTTGGCTGCTGCTTTTTCGGCTTTGCGTTTTTCTTTGGCGGCTTTCTTCTCGGCCTTTTTGCGGGCTTTCTCGGCTTTTTTGGCCGCTTTGAGTTCGGCTTTGAGCTCGGCAGCTGTTTTGGGTTTTTCTTCTATTTCAACTTCTACCTCTTTTTTAACTTCTTCCACCACTTCTTTTTCTGTTTGGGCAATATCTGTTTCGCTAGGCAGGCTGGCGGCCTCAAACTTACAGTTGGGCGGATAAGCACAGCGCAACTGGGCTTGCTGAGGCAATTTGGCCGCTTCCTCCTTAGACAGCATGCCAAGCAAACGGCTGCTTTGGTTGGGCGTTAGGCAAGCGCCTTGAAATAGACGGACCGCCTGCTCATAGCTGTTCTCTGCATCAAAACAAATAGAAAAGAGGCTATCATAAAGAACGGGCTGCATGGGCAAGCTCGTAAAAGCAGTCACTTTTTCGCGCTTCTCTTTACGGCGGCGCAGCATTTTTTGTCCGCCTCGCTCTACTACAGTTTGGGTCTCAATTTCTTTGAGCTCTACCACTTCTTGTCCCCCCTCATCTTTGTCCTCTAATTGGTAGCGGATGGTCGTAATGGTTTTGGGATATTGCGATTCGTCAATGGTATTTGTATTATTATTGGCTTGATAGCCCCCAAATCGCTTGCTCTCGCCTTTATTGCCCTGAGGGGCTTTGCTGGCTACGGCTGGGCCTACCCCTTCTTTGCTATAGGCAAGGTCTAGATCTGGAGCAGGAGTTTCGGCATTAAGGGCAATTCGACTTTCTGATTTCAAGACCATTCGGTCATTGATTTTGACGATCTTATAGACCGAACAAAAGCCTTTGTCCAAAACTACATTCTGTTTCAAGAGGCCCAACTTTTTATCTGTAAATTCGATGCGTAAAAAGTAGTTGCCTTCTACAAATTTGCGCAAACGAAGATGCGCTGTTGCTTTTTCCGATTGTTGTCGGCCATCAATCCCTACATAAAACTCATAGTTATCGGGGCTCTGAATGAGCAGATCGGCTTGGGCCCAACTTTGGCCCCCCAACAAAAGAAAAAGGAGGAGAAGGTAATGTTGTACGTTCATAAGTTGTTTTTTTTTAGTTCTAAATCATAAGGATAAATGCAGCCTACAAATTTAATGAATAAAACAGAAAAAGAGCAGGCCTATACCGCGGCCCTAGCCGAAATCAAGGCCGTTTTGCAGGATGAAAGCCAGATGGTCCTTAAAATGAGTACGATAAATTGTATTCTCAAGTCGCATCTGCCTTACTATTTTTGGGTGGGCTTTTATTGTATGCATAAGGGCGCGCTGATTGTGGGCCCTTATCAAGGTACTTTAGGCTGCTTGCATATTGGTCTAGATCGTGGCATCTGTGGCCGAGCCGCCCGCCTGGGCCAAACACAACTGATTCAGGATGTACATGCCGATCCCGAACATCTGGCCTGCGATAGCCGAACTAATTCGGAGATTGTTCTGCCCGTTTTTGACCCTCAGGGCCAGCTCATTGCCGTCTTTGATGTAGATAGTACCGAAAAGGCCGCCTTCGATGAGCTAGACCAACAGTTTCTCGAACAATTATTGGCCGAGCAGTTTGCTCAAAGCGCCCTAGAAAAACAGTTTTTGAGTTAGTGTTCTGTTCTGCTGCTGTTTTGGGGCTGCCCCGCCCTGCGGGCGGGTCGGGCCATTGCGCAGCTCGCAGGTCTGCTCGGCCCTGCGCGGGCTGCGCCCGCTAGGTCTGCCGCCTTCGGCGGCCCTGCTACAGCCCCTCAGCCTGCGGGCCTTCGGCCCTGTAGGATGGATATCTAGGGCAAAAAGAGACTGTTTGAAATTTTGTTTCTGCCCTTTTTGCTGCCTACTATATATTCCTCGCCTAAAATTTATAGAAACCCTAGGGCCAAGGCCCTAGGCTAACTAAAAAATTGCCATCCCCTCATTCGAGGGGATTTTCTCTTTCCCTAGGCCCTATCAGCAAACAAGGGCTTTAGCCCATGTCTATGAGATATTGTCTAACATTTTGGAGACTGTTTACGCCTTTTCTGTCCCTAGGCGATTATTGGCCAAATACCAAAATTTTATTCGGATACACAAAATTCTGAACAGTTCCGGAATATGCCGTTCTGCATCTTCAGAATAGCTTCCTCGAAATGGAATATGCTGTTCTGCATCTTCAGAATAGCTTGCCGCAACTGTAATATGCCGTTTTGCAGTTGCAGAATAGCTTGCCGCAACTGTAATATGCCGTTTTGCAGTTGCAGAATAGCTTGCCGCAACTGTAATATGCCGTTTTGCAGTTGCAGAATAGCTTGCCGCAACTGTAATATGCCGTTTTGCAGTTGCAGAATAGCTTGCCGCAACTGTAATATGCCGTTTTGCAGTTGCAGAATAGCTTGCCGCAACTGTAATATGCCGTTTTGCAGTTGCAGAATAGCTTGCCGCAACTGTAATATGCCGTTTTGCAGTTGCAGAATAGCTTGCCGCAACTGTAATATGCCGTTTTGCAGTTGCAGAATAGCTTGCCGCAACTGTAATATGCCGTTTTGCAGTTGCAGAATAGCTTGCCGCAACTGTAATATACCATTTTGCAGTTGCAGAATAGGGCAAAAAGGTTTTGATGAGCTGTTTGATTTCTGTCAAATAGGGCCAGCCATAGCATTTCAGCTAAAAAAAGAGGACCAACTGCAAAACGCAGTTGGTCCTCTTCCTCTAATTGGGGAGGGGCTTATACTTAAAATCTAAAGCCTAGGGTCATCATAAAGAGCCCAATAGTTTCGCTATTGCTCGTTCTAGGGTTATTATAGCTAGAAGTAGCATAATAGGGCGAGTATTCAAAATCTCTGATGCTCCGCATATAGCTAAGGTCAAAAAAGACATGCTCTTGGCGAAAGCCAAAGCCCGCAGTAATATCATGGCGCAAATCGTTTACCCCCTTCACTTGGTCCAAATAAGGGGAGCTTTGTAGGCGGTAGCTCGCTCTTAGACGAAGCGAATTGATGGCAATTTCGCCACCCACTCTAAGGCGGTAGGCGCCCTGATAAGTATCAGTAATTGCGTTATTCACCGCATCAATAAAGGCTTGGTCTCCAGCGGTAGCATTTTCATCCGAGGCTTGGAGTGCATAGCTACTGCCTGCATAATTGAGGTATTCGCCATCTATGCCCAAATAGCCCTTAATGGGGTCGGTTTTTCCGCCAAAGGTATGGCCCATACTAAGGGCAAAAACCCAGGGAGAGAAAAAGTCTTGTTTATATTCTGCGGTAGGAGAGACCCAAGGTTCTGTAGCAGAAGTTTCGCGGAGGGTATCGTTCCAGACCACCGCCCCGCTAAGTTCGGTATCTAGGTTTTCGGTCAGACTCATGGCCGTGGGCGTATGCATACTGAGGCCTACTCTAAGGCGTTTATTGACTCTATAAATAAGGCCTAGTTTAAGGTTGATGCCTGTTCCTTTTACCGTCCGAATCTCATCGAAGTTGAGGCTTTTAAAGTCCATGTTTCCTGTAGGTTCGGTCTCGCTATAGCTTCTAAAGTCTCGGAAGTTGAGAAAGGTAATGCCTAGGCTTCCACCAATATAAAGCCTGTTTTTGTAATTACCCGCTAGGGCAATATTGAGCTCATTGATGCCGCCCGATTGGCGGACCAATTGGCTTTTTTGAATATAAGCGCGATTAGAATCGACCACCGAGCCTACATAATCGCTACCGCCGCCAGGATTATCAATAAAATAGGCATCCCAAGCGAGGCGTTCTTCAAAGGGGTCTAAATCATCGGGCAGGGCATTGGCGGCATTAGCCTCTTGGGTGAAGTTAATAATGCGAGAGCCGGTAGAGGTTCCAGAAAAAGAATAGGTCCGATTAAAAGAGGCCGTTCGGCCGAAGCTAAGGCCAAAATTGACATAGCGCCAATCTGTACTTTGTTCTTGGGCCAAGACAAGTCCTACAGAGCCAAGGTTAAAACTTAGGCGGTTGTTGCTAGAGCGGGGCAGGGTACTATCGGCTAAAAATTGGCTTTGGATATTGGCAAACTGTAGGCCGGGGCTAATACTAAACTCCGAGCCTCGGTAAACGGCAAGGCCAGCGGGATTGCCATTGAGGCTGCTCATATCGGCTCCAAGGGCGCCCAGGGCGCCGCCAACCGCCATGCTGCGGGCAGTATTGGGCTGCAAGCGTTCGGAAAAGAGCAGGGCATCGCTGCTTATTTGGGCCATTAGGGCCGAACTAAAGATGGAGAAAAAGACAAAAAGACTAAACTTGTTCATAAGATTTATTTTAAGACATTTAATTTAAGACAAGTCTTTTAGAAGACTCAATTTTAGCGCCATCCTCTTTTTGCGGTAGGGGGGCGGCGCAGCCGCCCCGGCTGAGGGATGGACAAGGGTGGCCGTCAGGCCAGACCCAGCGGGCAAAGCCCGCGCAGGGCCGAGCAGACCTGCGAGCCCTGAAACAGCCCGACCCGCCCGCAGGGCGGGGCAGCCCCAAAATAGTAGGAAGAGAAAAAAAAAGGAAAATAATCCAGTGGGCTGCCTAAAATAGGCTATTTTTGGGGGCATTAAACCACCCTCAAAGAAATAGGTCCATGCAACTTTTAGATGGTAAAGCCCTCTCTCAAAGTATTCAATTAGAGCTCAAAGCGGAAGTAGAGCAAATTGTCGCCCAAGGCGGTCGCCCCCCTCATTTGGTGGCGGTTTTAGTGGGAGAACATCCTGCTTCGGCCAGTTATGTGCGCAACAAAATGCGAGCTTGCGAAAGAGCCAATTTTCGGTCTAGCTTGAAAAAACTGCCCGTAGATATTGCTCAGGAGGACTTATTGGCGGAAATAGCTGCGCTCAATCAAGACCCCGAAGTAGATGGCTATATTTTGCAGTTGCCCTTGCCGGCACATATAGATGAACATTTGGTAACGCAGGCGGTTGCGCCCGAAAAAGATGTGGATGGCTTTCATCCCTATAATTTGGGCCAGATGCTTTTGGGCGAAGACTCTTATTTGCCCGCTACGCCTATGGGCATGATTACCCTTTTGGAGCGTTATGGGATGGAAACATCGGGCAAAGAAGCCGTAGTGATTGGTCGTTCGAACATTGTGGGCCGCCCGATGAGTGTTTTGCTTTCTCGCAAACATCCGCAGGGAAATTGTACGGTTACGGTATTGCACAGCCGCAGCCAAAACATGGCCGAACATTGTCGACGGGCCGATATTATTGTAGCCGCTATTGGTCAGGCCAACTTCCTGACCGCCGATATGGTGAAAGAAGGCGCCATTATCTTAGATGTGGGCATCAACGCCATAGACGACCCCAAGGCCAAAAGAGGCTATCGTCTGGTTGGAGATGTAGATTTTGAGGGAGTAAAAGAAAAGGTGTCGGCCATCACGCCCGTACCCGGTGGAGTTGGTCCCATGACCGTAGTATCCTTATTGATGAACTGCCTAAAAGCCTATAAAACAGGCGCAGGCAAAGCCCTAGAAAAGCAATAAACTATGCGAATATTGAGTTTTTTGGCCGTTTTGGCCATTACTATATTTCTATTTCTCTTTCTCAACTCCTCCGACTTTGCCTCTTCTACGGTAGAGAGTTTGAGTGGAAAAGAGACTTTTATTCCTCCGATGGGGAAGTTGTTGAGTCCGAGCTCGGGCTTTTGGCGAAATGCCGAAAGCAAAACGGGCCCTTCGCTCTCCTCTTCTCTGAGCGATGGCTCGCTGTCGGCCCCCGTAGAACTGCTCTATGACGACCGAATGGTCCCACATATCTTTGCCGACAATATGCAGGATGCTTTTTTTGCCCAGGGGTATGCTACGGCTAGCCTTCGACTTTGGCAGATGGAGTTTCAGACGCATGCGGTTTCTGGCCGTTTGGCCGAGGTGTTGGCCACCTCTGAAAAGATGCGAGAAGTTTTGTTGAAGATGGACCGTAAAAAGCGGAAGGCGGGCTTGCCCTTGGCCGCTAAAAAGACCGTAGAACTTTGGAAGAAAGACCCCAAAACCTACGAACTCTTGCAACGCTATGCCGATGGCGTCAATGCTTATATTGATGATTTATCTTATGCCGAATTACCTTTGGAGTATAAGTTACTGAATTATCGTCCCGAAAAATGGACGGTCCTTAAATCGGCCCTTTTGCTCAAAGCTATGGCCGAGGACTTGACCGCTAAGGATCATGATTTTGAGATGACCAATGCTTATAAATACTTTGGTCGAGATACCTTCAATCTTTTTTATCCAGAATATTTTCCCGAGCAATCGCCTATTATTAACGATACGGCCTTCTATAACTTTAAGCCCGTAGCGGTAGGAGATAGCTTGGCCAAACCCTTTTTGGGTTTTGATCAGGGCTTGCCGAAAAACCCCAAGCCCCAGCCTAAGGGTATTGGGAGTAATAACTGGGCCCTGGGCGGCAAAAAAACGGCTTCAGGTTATCCTATTTTGTGTAATGACCCCCACCTCAAGCTCAATCTGCCCTCTATTTGGTTTGAGGCGCAAATTGTAACGCCTGATTTTAATGTCTATGGGGCAACATTGCCCGGAGCGCCAGGTATTATCTCTGGTTTTAATCAGCATATTGCTTGGGGGGTGACCAATGTGGCCCATGATGTTCGCGATTGGTACGCCATTCAATGGACCGATGAAACGAAATCGAGCTATATCTTTGATGGCGAAGAAAAAGCCAGCGAGAAAATCCTCGATACCGTTTATGTACGAGGAGCGGGCTTTGTTGTCGATACGCTTATTTATACGCATTTTGGTCCGGTCGTTCGCACCGTAAATGGCCAAGACTATGTCTTGCATTGGCAGGCCAACGAGCCTAGCTCCGAGGCCAAAACCTTTATCCTATTGGCCCAAGCCAAAAACTACCAAGATTATCAGGCGGCCATTAAGCATTTTTCTTGCCCCGCCCAAAACTTGGTCTTTGCCTGTAATAATGGAGACATTGCGCTTTGGACCCAAGGAAAACTGCCTTTGCGCCGACCCGAGCAAGGAAAATTTGTCGCCGATGGCCGCTATTCCTTCAATCAATGGTCGGGCTTTATGCCCCAAGAGCATATTCCACACGAATATAACCCCCAAAAGGGCTATGTGGCCTCGGCCAATCAGCATTCGGTCAGCCCCGCCTATCCTTATTATACCTATGGTTATTTTGAGGAGTATCGTGGGCGCTACCTCAATGGTCAGCTAGACGCCCTTTCTGCAGCCACCGATAGCGAAATGAAGGCCTTGCAATTGAGTAATTTTAGCCAAAAGGCCCAAGATTTTCTGCCGCTGCTAATGAAGTACTTGCAAAGAGGCGAGCTGAGCAAAGACGAGCTAGAGCTCTTGGCCCTTTTCCGAGATTGGGATTATGAATATACGGCAGAGGCCGTGGCTCCAACCATCTTTGAAGATTGGTTCTATAATTTGCAGGCCCTTACCTATGACGAACTCGAAGAGGCCGCTGCCCAAGGTATGGAACTGAATTATCCCGATGCCTGGCATTTGTTGGGCCTCCTCAAGCGAGACACCAGTTCTTTTATTTGGGACAAAGTAAGCACCGAGAAGCAAGAACGCATTGAAGATATTGTGACGCTTTCGTTTAAGGAAACTCTAAATACGGTGCCCAAAAATAAGTCGGGCCAACCCATTAGCTGGGGAGAAATGAAGGCCACAGCCCTCTATCACCTGGCCCGCATCGAGGAGTTTAGTATCCTAAATTTATCGGTGGGCGGTACCGCCGATGCCCTCAATGCCGTGAGCAACCGCTACGATTTTGCGGCTAGCCGAAAGGCCGATAGCCTGATGCATAAGGGCGGCTCTGCGGCTGGACCCTCTTGGCGTATGATTGTCGAATTGGGCGAGAAGAAACCCAAGGCACAAGCCATTTATCCCGGTGGCCAATCGGGTAACCCCGGTAGCCACTACTATGATAATATGGTCCAAGCTTGGGCCGAGGGCCGCTACAACAAATTACTTTATCTAGAATCTGCCGAAGAAGGAAAAGAGAAGATCCGAATTCGCCAGCGTTTGCACTAAAAAAGACAATTTATTATGACTAGAGTACTATTAGGCGCCGCCGCGCTCTTTTTGCTCATCAGCCTTTCTTTTTGGCTTTTTGCAAGCTGGTGGTGGGCCAATTTATTCTTTGCTGTTCTCATCGGTTTTGCCATGCAGTTGGGCGCCGGCCCCAGCTTTTTGGCCGGAGCGGGCAGCAGTTTTCTCAGTTGGTTCATTAGTATGTACTGGATCAATGCGGGCAATGGCGGCTTGCTGCTCCAAAAAATGCGTGCGGTTTTGGGCCTCCCTTTTGGCTCAGATACGGGCGTCATGCTTTTCATTGCCTTATTGGGCGCGCTCTTGGGCGGACTGGGCTTTCTCTTGGGCCAATTGGGCCGAGATATTGCCACCGGCCCCGTGGATAGCCGTTCTAAACGCCGAAGAAGAGGACGTAAACGCTCTGCAGCTACCTTTAAGCTTTAATTTTTTTTGGGGCTGCCCCGCCCTGCGGGCGGGTCGGGCTGTGCCGCAGCTCGCAGGTCTGCTCGGCCCTGCAGGCCTTTGCCGCTTTGCGGCAAAGGCCTTGGGTCTGCCGCCTGCGGCGGCCCTGCTATCCATCCCTCAGCCGCGTCGCTGCGCTCCTTTGCGGCGGCTTCGCCGCCTGTCCACCGCAAAATGGACCAATAAATAGCTAGTTTTTTTAACGAATATATATTATGAGTACAGAAAAAAAAGCCCACAGATCGGGCTTTGTCAATATTGTAGGCCACCCCAATGTGGGCAAATCTACCTTGATGAACGCCCTGGTTGGCGAACGGATGTCTATTATTACGAATAAACCCCAAACCACTCGCCACCGCATCCTGGGCATCGTCTCCGAAGAAGATTTTCAGATCGTTTTTAGCGATACCCCCGGCCTGATTCAAGACCCTAGCTATAAAATGCAGGAGCGCATGAATGAATATGTCAAATCTACCCTAGAGGATAGCGATTTGATGCTACTAGTGGCCGATGCTACCGAAAAAATTGCTGATGAATCTGCCATTTTTGAGCTTTTGGCCAAACTAAAGGCCCCCGTTTTTCTTTTGCTCAATAAAATTGATCTGCTGCCCCCCAAAGAGCAACTAGAACAATTGGCCGCCTGGAGCAAAAAACTCGACTTTGCCGAGCTCATTCCCATCTCCGCCCTCAATCGCATCAATACCGATTTGGTCCTCGAAAAAGTGATCGAACGCATGCCCGAAGGCCCAACCTATTACCCTAAAGAGCAGTTTACCGACCGCCCAGAACGCTTCTTTATGTCGGAAATCATCCGAGAAAAGATCTTACTCAATTACCATCAGGAAATTCCCTATTCGGTAGAAGTAGTGGTAGAGGCTTTTCAAGAAGAAGAAGATATTACCCGCATTTTGGCCAATATTTATGTGGCCCGAAAAACTCAAAAAGCAATTCTTATCGGTAAAGGAGGCCAAGCCATCAAACGCCTAGGCCGAGATGCCCGCCTGGCTATTCAAGAGTTTTTAGAGACTAAAGTCTATCTAGAATTGCACGTAAAAATTAAAGATAATTGGCGTGACGATGAGCGCAGCCTCAATTATTTTGGTTATACGTCTTAATCCTTTTATCTCCCTTGAAAGGGTTTGTTTATGGGCTTTTGCCTAAAAAGTAGGTAAAGCCCCTAATCTTATATTTTTTGTCCATAAAACTAGGATAATGCTTGAGAGTTTGCTTAAATTTGCGTACTATTATAGTCGAATAGTAGAATATACGGTACGACCATCTCCAAGATAAATCCTGCAGCTTTATGGAACAACTGACGCTGAGTTTCAAAAATATCATTCGCCAAAGATGCGAGGCCCAAGGCCAGCTTAATCTAGCAGAACTGCTAGAAACAGCCGCTAAGCAAGAGTTTGTCCAACTGGACACGGCCTTGCCCGAAGAGCATCTGCAGCTTCATTGGCAAGAGTTTAAGCAAGCCCGCTTGCAACAAACAGCCTTTAGAGAGTTGCGCTCTGCTCAATTACAATCTTATCCTTTCCAATATCTTGGCTACTTCCAATTAGGAGAAGAAGCCGAAGCCTTGCCTTTTGGAGAAGAACAGTTTTCGGCGAGTTTGCAGGCCCGCCCTCTTTTTGTTCAATCTGATGAGCAAGCCAAAGCTTGTAATATGAGCTGGTTGCTAGAGCTACTTACGCAGGCCGAAAAAGTAGCCGCCGATCCGCTTCGCCAAGATGAGCTCTTTTGGGAAAAAGGAGCAGAAGGGAACCCGCAGCTTCGGATGGAAAGAAAAAATGGAAAGCAGAAGGAAGTACAGATTATTCGCTTTAATAATAATTATTCGACGGTGAGCTGGCAGCACCAAATTGAGCTAGGCTAGCCCACCGCTTTAGCTAAATGCTTATGAGTTTAAAAGCCTATTACGAGACCGTAGAAGCCGCTATCGCTAAATTGGGTATTGACCCCGTTTCTAGCCGAGGAAAAGAAAAAGAGGGCCTTTGGACCCTGACGAAGAAAGATATTATGGTCTGGATTGACCTCTGGGAAATCGAGAGAGAGGGCCGCCCTTATTTTCAGGTGATGTCGCCCCTTTTTCATGTTCCAGAAGATAAAAAATTAAGGGCCGAGCTTTTTGCCGAATTGCTGCAAATCAATGACCGCCTTTATGGAGGAGTTGCTTTTACTACTTTTAAGAAATGGATTTATCTTAAAACGATTCGTGAAGCAGAAGGACTCTCTGCCGATGAAGCCCATAATAGTATCATGAGAGTAGGCACTTATGCCGAACGACATGGAGAGGCCTTGGCCCATAAGTTTAATATCGAAATTGCTCGATTCAAGTAGATTGGAGCAAATGGCCCAAAAAAAGGGAAGCTGCGAATTTTCGCAGCTTCCCTTTTGCGTTTTAGAACCTCCTCTAGTATAGGGCCAAAGCCGAAAAACAAGGCTGAAAATAACTGTTGAGCGGCCTAGCGATGTGCAGCAGTGGCCGTCAAGCCAGACCGAGCCGCTGAAAGCGGCGAAGGGCCGAGCGAATAGCGAGCTGCGAAACGTAGCGCCCGCCGAAGGCGGGAGGCCCCAAACCTTAATCTAGTTCTTCAAAATCAATATATTCGCCATCATTTCGAGGCTGTTGTTTTTGCTTTTGTTGGCTGTTGCTTTGCTTTTGTGTGCCAAACTCTTGCTCGCTAACATATTGGCCCTGGCCCTGTTGTTGGGCCTGCATCTGTTGCTGGAACATCCGCATAAATTGTTCTTGTGGACTAAGCGGGCGCTCTCGTTTGGGCGGGGCCAAAA
The DNA here is from genome assembly GCF_027594745.1 of Saprospira grandis. Lineage (NCBI taxonomy): Bacteria > Pseudomonadati > Bacteroidota > Saprospiria > Saprospirales > Saprospiraceae > Saprospira > Saprospira grandis. Next base: position 2,605,182 of record NZ_CP110854.1, read on the forward strand.
ATATGGGTCTAATGAGAAAACGGTAGACCAAATAAGCAAAGAAAATAAGAAATAAAATACGCATGATATAAGTCTTGTTGTAAGCTAAGAAAGGCAAAAAGAGCGCCTAGGAAGCTTTTGCTGTCATTTTGGCAGTTTCGCTTTGCTTTTTCTGCTCTTTTGTCGCAAAGATATGCCCAGTAAGGATAGAAATGTCATCGGGAAACTCCATGCTGCCCTTAAATTCTTGCATTTCCTGCATTAGGGCCGCATTAAAATCATCGGCGGATAATTGATGATGTCTGCCAATAAAATCAGCAATAGCCTCTTCTTCGACGGTTTGCCCGGCCTCATTGCGCAAATCGGTCAAGCCATCGGTATAGAGGAAGAAAAAGGCATCCTCTTTCAGATAGATTTCGCCCCATTCTAGCTTAGGGATTTTAGGAACAATGCCCAAAATTGTACAGCCTTTATCGAGCCGTTCTACCTGCCCATTTCGGTAAAGAAAAGGGGGATTATGTCCTGCATTGAGATAGAGCAAACGGCCCGTGCTGCGGTTGTAGCGGGCCACAAAAAAGGTAATGAATCGGTCGCCTCGGGTCGCTTTTAGGACCTTCTCATTGAGGCGGTCCACAAATTCGGGAATCTTTAGATCCTTGCGATGAATGAGGGTTTGTAGGTTGGCCTGAAAGTTTGACATCAGGATGGCGGCAGAAATTCCCTTGCCCGAAATATCGGCAATACAAAAGGCAATTTCGTCTTCGTTGAGCTCCATAAAGTCATAGTAATCGCCCCCCACGCCCTCATGAGGTTGGTAAATACCCGCAAAATTAAAGCGTTGATTATTGGGCAGCTTGCTCGGAATGAGCATATTTTGCACCTGATTGGCCAGCCGAAGCTCATGCCGCATTTTCTCTTGGGCCAACTGTCTTTTAAATAGACGCTTGTTTTCTATGGCCACCGCCACCACATTGGTTAGGGTCCCAATAAAGCGAATAGACTCAAAGAGGTCTTCCCCTTTTCGGGCCTCTTTATAGACAAAGGCAAAGGCAATAGCCTCCTCCTTATGATAGACGGGAATCACATAGTTAAACTCGCAGAGCAAAGGATGGTCCTCCCCAATCTTGGCAATCCGCTGATAGGCCGAAAAATAATCGCTAATGTCTAGAACTAAGAGCTTTTCGTCTACTCCCTTATGCGTAGCAAGCTGCCAATGCCCGTCTTTGCAACTATATAGGGCAAAGCGCTGGGCGCCCATCTCCCAACAAAGGGTATCGGTATAAATTTTAAACAGGTCCTGGATCTTAATGTTGTTGTTGATGGCCTGTGTAATCTCTGATAAGCGGTTAATCTGCAATTGCTGCAAGTAGAGCTTGTGTTCTAGCTCTTCTATCCGCGGCAAGCTTGTTTTATCTTGGCTATCCATAGGCGCCGGTTTTGTCTCTATAAAAGAAGTAGTAATTTAAAGATAAGAAAAATCGCTGGCCTAAGGCCTTAAACTCTTGTTATTTGGGCGCATCTTCTAACTTAGGCTTTGTATTTTGCGCCTCAATCATTTTTATACCTTATGGATTCACTTACTCAGGCTGTGCTTGGTGCCGCTTGCGGACAAGCTGTTCTCGGCCGAAAAATTGGCCCTAAAGCCTTGGCTTGGGGCGCTATTGCGGGCACTTTACCCGATCTAGATGTGATTAGTCGCGTCTTTAGTGAGCATGAAATTTATGGCTTGCTCTATCATAGAGGATTAACGCACTCTATTTTTATTACGCTGCTAGCTCCGCCTTTATTGGGCTATTTGGCCCATAAGCAAAGAGGGGTTGTGGCGGTCCTTTTTGGCCTTTTGCTGGTCCTTTTTATGGGCGGGATGGGCCTAAAAGAAGAGAGCACTGTTTTGCAGGGCATTGGCCTTTTTATTTTGGCCATTACGGCCTGGGTCGGCTGGCGATATTGGGGCAGCAAAAACCCGCCAAAACTTCAAGAAGAACCCGGCTGGAAAAGCTGGAGCTGGATGTTCTTTTGGGCTATCCTGACCCATTGGCTAATTGATGCCGGCACTAGCTATGGCACCCAAATTTTTGAGCCCTTTTCTTCTTATCGATTCTCTTTTAATAATATCGCTATTGCCGATCCACTCTATACTTTGCCGCTTTTACTGGCCGTGATGATTATCCCCTTTTTTAAAAATAAAAGTTGGCAGCAAGGCATCAATACCACCGCTTTGGTCCTCTCTACGGCCTATATGGCCCTTACTTTTGGCATTAAGGCAAAGGTCAATGCGGTCGTTAGCGAAAATATTAAGGCCCAAAATATAGAAGAACTTAGCTATGTGACTTATCCCACGATTCTCAATTGTATGCTCTGGCAAACGACTATCGAAACCGCCGATGCCTATTATTATGGGGTCTATTCTATCTGGGATGAGGATAGCAAAATAAAGTTCCAAAAGTTACCCAAACAACATCAGTTGCTGGACCGCTGGAAAGGTCATGAGTTTGTCGATATTCTCCTCTGGTTTTCGCAAGGCTATTATAATGTTACCGAAAATCCAGACGGTAGCCTGCAGTTTAATAATCTTCGCTTTGGCCTGATGGGCTTTGGCCTCTTAGAGGATAGCGATGGCTATATTTTTAAGTTTAAATTGGCCGAAAAAGATGGCGAGCTAAGCGTAGAACAGGTCCGTGATATGGATAAATTACAACCTAAGTTGCTCTTCTCTTTGCTCTGGAATCGCATTTGGGATAAACATCCTGCTGTCAATAAGTAAGTATTTTTTTGGGGCCTCCTGCCTGCGGCAGGCGCTACGTTTCGCAGCTCGCTATTCGCTCGGCCCTTCGCCAGCTTCGCTGGCTCGGTCTGGCCTTCGGCCACTGCTACACATCGCTAGGCCGGCCAGGGCTACACATCGGTTACTCCCTTCGGTCGTCGAAGACGCCTTAAAGGGCTTGTTGTGGCCATTTGGCCTGCGGCCAGTGCGGCAAAGCCGCCCTCTTTCCATACGCTAAAATTAGTTGATTATGTCTCTTCTTCATCCGCTCCAATTGGGCCCATTAACACTGAAAAATGCGGTTTTTATGGCGCCGCTCACTCGCTGCCGAGCCGATAATCCAGAAAGGCTGCCCACGGCCTTGCATCAGGAGTATTATGCGCAGCGAGCTACAGCTGGTCTCCTTATTTCAGAGGGCTTGCCCATTTCTGATCGAGCTGGGGGCTATTTGTTTGTGCCCGGCATTTATACTCCCGCTCAGGTAGAGGCTTGGAAAGCCGTAACGGCTGCCGTAAAAGCTAAAGGCGGCCATTTCTTTGCCCAAATTTGGCATGTGGGCCGAGTTTCTCATCCCGATCTGATGAATGGACAAGCACTTCTGGCCCCTTCAGCTATTGCTACGGGCAGTAAGAGCCGAACCTATGAAGGGCTCAAGCTTTCTCCGGTTCCCAAGGCTATGGACCAAGAAGATATTCAAACCGTAATTAGCCAGTTTAAGCAGGCGGCCGCCAATGCCTTGGCCGCTGGCTTTGATGGGGTAGAGCTGCATACGAGTAATGGCTATCTCTTTCATCAGTTTTTTGCCAATTCGGCCAACCAACGCCAAGATGAATATGGCGGCAGTATTCCCAATAGAGCCCGCTTCCTCTTTGAGGTCCTCGAGGCGGTCCAAGAAGTTTGTCCCCTAGAAAGAGTGGGCCTGCGCTTTAACCCTATGCTCGATGGGCATATCGGTATTGAGGTAGATGAAGAAACCATCCCTTTCTTTGATTATCTCTTAGATAAGCTCAATGATTATCCCTTGGCCTATGTGCATCTAAGTCGGCCGGGCCAAGCTTTTGCCCACCGCCAACTGGCTGAAAAAGAGAAGGACCCCAATTTGTTTATTCAAGATGTTATTGGCCATTATCGCAAAATTTATAAGGGCGTTTTAGTGGCCAATGGCGGCTATACGGCCCAAACTGCCCAAGAGGAATTGGCCCAAAATAGAGCAGATGCTATCGCTTTTGGCAAAGCCTTTATCTCTAATCCCGATTTGGTCCAAAGAATAGAGCAAAATGCAGCCTGGGCGCCCTGGAATCCCGATACTTTTTATACTCAAGGCCCAGAAGGCTATACCGATTATCCCTTTTTATCAGAGGGCTAGCATAAAAAAGGAGCAAGCGTAATTTTCGCTTGCTCCTTGCTTTTAGGGCCTGGCTCTATTCATAATTAGAGCCTTCTTCTAGGTACTCTAAAAATTCTTTTCGGTAGATGTCAGGCAGACAGCCTTCTTGGCCTTCTAGTAGGCAACCCACCGGAATCTCTGGATAAAGTTGGTCATATCTGCGGACCTCACTCATAGAAATCCGTCGAAGAATATGTTTTCTAGATAGTTCTGAGGGTTCTTTCATGCCTGCCGCTGCTAGTAGTTCAACTAAAGCATGCACGGTCTTTTTATGAAAGGAGTAAATCCGCTCGGCCTTATCTGGAACATGAAGGCCTTTCATTAGTTGTTTGTTTTGGGTGGCTACGCCTGTAGGGCATTTGTTGGTATGGCATTCTAGGGCCTGAATACAACCCACGGCCATCATCATGGCGCGGGCACTATAACAAGCATCGGCGCCTAGGGCCAAGGTTTTGGCCAAATCAAAGCCACAGCTAATTTTACCTGCAGCCAAGACCTTAATATCCTTTTTGAGGTCAAAGCCCCGAAGAGTGTCTACGGCAAAGCTCAGCCCATCGCGTAGGGGCATTCCTAGGGAGTCTGAAAATTCTACAGGAGCGGCACCAGTTCCCCCTTCTCCACCATCAATAGTAATAAAGTCGGGCTTGATGCCTGTTTTGACCATGGCTTTGCAAAGGTCATAAAACTCAATTTCAGAGCCAATACAGAGCTTAAAGCCAATGGGCCGGCCCTTAGACAACTGCCGAAGCTGGGCCACAAACTGCAGCAGCCCCTCTGGTCCCTGAAAAGCTTTGTGGTAGGGTGGCGAAAGCACATCGGTTCCTGCTTGCACTCCCCGAATTTTAGCAATTTCGGCGGTGTTTTTCTTGGCGGGCAAAATACCGCCATGTCCGGGTTTTGCCCCTTGCGAGAGTTTAATTTCCACCATTTTGATGTCGGGATGGTCCACTGTTTTCGCAAACTTATCGGGGTCAAAGTTGCCATCATCGGCTCGGCAGCCAAAGTAGCCTGTTCCAATTTGCCAGATGAGGTGACCGCCTTGAGAGAGGTGGTAGGGACTAACTCCGCCCTCGCCAGTATTTTGGGCAAAGCCGCCTTTGGCGGCCCCTTTGTTCATGGCCATCACGGCATTGGCAGAGAGAGAGCCAAAGCTCATGGCCGAAATATTAAAGATGCTTAAATCATAGGGTTGTTTACAATCGGCTCCGCCTATACGGACCTTAGGGTCTTGTTCAATACTATCAAAGGCAAAGGGGTAGGTAGAATGCGTCATCCATTCATAGCCTTCATCATAGATATCGAGTTGGGTGCCAAAAGGAACCGTTTCCTTGGCCTTTTTGGCCCTTTGATAAATGAGGGAGCGTTTGCGGCGGCTAAAAGGCGTATGGTCCAAATCCGACTCAATAAAATACTGGCGGATAGCGGGACGCAGGCCCTCTAAAAAGTAGCGCATTCGGCCAATGAGGGGGTGTGTTTTTCGAATGGCATGATCGGTCTGAATCATATCCTGAACGCCCATAAAGAAGAGCGGGAGCAAAATAACTAGGGCCCAAAGGAAGTGAATAGACAGAAAATAGGCCGCAATCGCGGTGGCGGCAAAGAGCAGCAGCGATACGGCCAAAAATTTCTGGGGAAAGTTGTTAATCGTCATAATTTATTGCGTCAGTGAATACCTGACTACTTCGCTTTTTTAACCCACTTTTGGAGTTTTTTTGCGGCTTTGGGGTCAGAGGGCTGCAGGGCGTCTCTATCGACAAAGTTTCCTTCAGCATCAACAATCAGGTAGTGAGGAATGCTATAAATATAAAAAAAACGGAGTAATTCTTTACTGTCTCGACCCGCTCTTTGCCAATGCTCGCCAGTTTGGCGGAGTTCGAGCTTATCTAGGGCCTTTTGCCAAGACTGGGGCTTATCGTCTAATGAGAGGTAGAGAAAAACGACTTCTTCGCCTAGTTTTTCATGTAATTTCTTGGAGTGGGGCATTGCTTTTTTGCAAGGGCCGCACCAGCTGGCCCAAAAATCAATATAAATCACTTTGCCTTTGTGTTGGGCCAGGATATCGGCTAGGCTTTTTTCTTGCTCGCCATCTGCAGAGTTGAAGCTATGGCTGCTGAGCAGTTCGGGCAGTGTTTTGTTAGATTGGGCCAAGAGGCTACCTCCTAGAAAGAAGAGAAAACTGAGGGACAAGAGTAGCTTGTTCATAGAATTGATATTGAATGTGAAAGGATGTAGGAGGGGAGTTATTTAGGCTCAATATTAGGGCCAGCTTTTTAGTTGTTTAGTTGTTGTTTTGGATCTAGGGCGGTGGCGAAGCCGCCGCAAAGGGCCGCAGGCCCGCGGCTGAGGGATGGATAGCAGTGGCCGAAGGCCAGACCGAGCCAGCGAAGCTGGCGAAGGGCCGAGCAGACTTGCGAGCTGCGGCACAGCCCGACCCGCCCGCAGGGCGGGGCAGCCCCAAATCCTGATGAAAATTAGAAAATAGCAAGGAAAATAAGTCTGCCTAGGGCGAATATTTGGCCTGCTTCTAAAAAAGATTTAGTGAAATCTAGGTTTTTTAAGAAGTTGTTTATCTTTGCAAGCAAATTTTTTTTTATAAGATCAAATCAGCTGGCTGAAAAAGAAAGAGATATAATGGCAGATCAACCCATAAAAACGGAGCTTCAGGATTTTGACGTAGATCAGTTTCGCGATCAAACTGCAGAAACTTTTGAGAAGTATAAGAACGTGATTTTTGGCGCTTTGCTCGCCGTTGTCCTCATTGGTGGGGGCTACTATTTCTATAGTGATTTTTACATGAAGCCTAGAAATGAGAACGCCAATAAGGCGATTTTTCAGGCTGAGGCCATGTTTCAGAAAGATTCTTTTTTGCTAGCCCTTAATGGTACAGGCGCGGCTTTGGCTGGGCAAATGGGCGGAAGCTATGAAGGTTTTCTAGATATTATTGCCAATTATAGTGGAACAGAGGCGGCCAACCGTGCGCATTATGGCGCTGGGGCTTCTTTGCTTCGTTTGGGCAAGGCCGATGAGGCGATTAAGTATTTGGAAGCTTATAACGGCAAAGATGGTTATTCTCAGGCTGCAGCTTATGCGCTTTTGGGCGATGCTTACTCGGAAACGAATGACAACGAGCAGGCGTTGAGCTATTATGAGAAGGCGGCTAAAGAGAGCCCTAATGCCATGATGACGCCTATTTATATGCGTAAGGCGGCCCTATTTAATGAGGTCGTGATGAGCAATGCAAGCCGTGCATTGGAGCTATACAAAGAGATTGAACAGAAGTATCCCGAAGCAGCTGAGCGCTTGAACATCTCAAAAGATGTGGTTCGCTTGGAGCAAGGAAAATAAGATATGATTCAGCAAAAAGAAAGGGCGCCGACCAATTGGTCGGCGCCCTTCTTTTTTGGCCCTAAGGCTCATTTAGATAGCAATGATTTCAAAACCATTGGCGGTAGGACGAAGGATAAACATGGCCATATCAGAGGCCGAGAAAAGCGCCTGCTTTTTGGGGAGCAAGTTGGCGCCATTAAAGAAGATATCGCCTGCTTGTAGGTTGTACATTTGCTGGCGCTGCGGATATTTGGCCGCAAACTCTTCTTTGTCCATCACTTCCGATTTATAGCTATCTAGGTACATCTGATAACTAACTTGAATATCGCTGCGGATGGGGTTGTCATCGCAAAAATCAGATTTTAGCTGGGGTGTAATGCTAAAATGCTGCCCCGACTCCATCGCAATGACCTCCGAGGCTAGACTGTTGGCCACCAATTGGCAGTTGCCATCAAAATAGGCCTTGATGAGCTCTTGCCCAAAGGCTAGGGCCTTGGCTTTCTCCTTAGAGATAGGAGCCTTAATGGTACTGCTGCTAATAGTACTGCCCTTTTTCTGGGCCAATAGGTTGGGGCCTGCCAAAAGGAAGCAGGCGGCAAAGAAAATACTGAATACTGTTTTCATCATAGTTTTTATTCTTTTGAAAGACGATCAATCAATCGCCGAGACATATCTACAAAGTTTTCTTCAGAGATTAGGCCAATTAGCTCCTTATTCTTTAGAACGGGCAAAATTTTTACGCCTTCTTTCCGCATAATCTTCATGACTTCGGTAATGGTGTTTTGAGGCGCAACGGTTCTAGGATGAAGCTGCATGATTGCGCCTACCGTTTTTCCCTCTTCCTTTTGAGGACTAGATAAATAGCGCATGATCGATTTGGCCGTGACTACGCCCTGCAAATGCCCTTCTTCATCTTCTACCGGCAGGTAGTTCAGGTCGTTCCAATCCATCAGGCTGTAGGCGTATTCTACAATATCATCTTGATGGACCGTGACCAAGTCCGTGCTCATAAACTCCTCGACCAATAGCTTGGAGGGGTCGTATTGATGAAACTGCCCTAGCTCGGGGATCTCCCACTCATGTACAGGCCTGCTCTTCGTCTGATGATCATAAATGGCCGCCGTGATGGTGGTCAAGCTCTCATCTACGCTGGTCTCTTTCTTAAATTTAGAGAAGGTGCGCAGAATCCAACGGGCCCCGTTGCTATGCCGGCGAACCCTTTCTTCCATAATGCCCAAATAGCGATCAATATGCTCCGGCTCAATGTTCCGATGGGCTAAACCCGCTCTGGCCATGGGCAAAAGTTCTTCTAGCATTAGGGTGCGAGCATTCACTTTTTTGTCGCCAGTCCAGGTAAATTCAGAATCAATCCCCATTTTGGCGGCCTTGATAAAGTTGTCTCGAGCATCATCAAAACTCATGAGTTTGGTGATGTCGTCATGGGCCAAAGACATGCCTTCCATCAGGCCCAGCCAAAAGGCGGAGTTGGCCATTTCATCAATCACGGTAGGTCCAGCACCAAAGACCCGGTTTTCTATCCGAAGATGAGGTTTGCCATTGCCCGAAATACCATAACATGGACGGTTCCAGCGGTAGACGGTCCCATTGTGCACCTGCAAGGCTTTTAGCTTGGGCGCCACTTTTTGGGCCAAACGCTCCAAGGAGTCTTCCTCGATGTCGGTGCCCAATATAATACGGAAACGGGTGATATCTTCTTTGTAAATCTCTAGGGCCGACTTATGCAACCAGTCGTGCCCAAAGGTGACTCTCGGACTCTGGTCTCTGAGGTGGTCCCGGCTCTTTCTGTTGTCTATCGATTGCTGAAAAAGGGCAATTCTCGACTCATGCCAAAGCCGCTTGCCAAAAAGAAGAGGGGAGTTGGCCGCCATAGCCAATACTGGCCCAGTAACGGCTTGGGCAATGTTGTACATTTTGACAAAATCTTGCGGACGAACCTGCAAATGTACCTGAAAACTGGTGTTACTCGCCTCTAATAAGGGCGAATCATGCCGCACAATCAATTCGTCAATCCCCACAATATGCAGCTCGTAATCACTGCCCCGCATTTTGCGCAAAGCGTGCATCAATGCGGCATAACGCTCCTTGGGCGTGAGCTTGCTCATATGCAAATCAAACTTGCGCAAAGAAGGCAATATCCCCGTGAGTAGCAATCGGCTGTCGTGCCGAGCCGCAACCTTGGCCAATTCTCCCAATCGCTGCCGAAGCTCGGTTTCCATATTAAATAAAGCATCTCCCTCAAAACGCTGAGGAGAGAGATTGATCTCTAAATTAAATTGGGCCAATTCGGTGGTCAACCATTCCGGATGAAATTCTTCCAAAATTTGCATGGCTGTGCAAGCCGGCTTATAATGTTTGTCAATTAAACACATTTCTTGCTCGGCCCCAATGCGCAAAACATCATCCTCAAACCAGTTGCCCTCTAGCATGGTCTCAAAGGCTTGAACATCTTGTAGTAACTGCCGCACAAAGTGCTGCATATCGCTCTTACTACTGGAGCTAGCTAGTCGTACACGTTCTTCTCCCATATGACTTCGTAGTTAAATAAAATGTTAAGAACCTTACGAACATAAAAAGAAGTCTATTAAAAAAGGGACTTTTGCCCAATTTTATTAAGCTAGCTTGCTTTATTTGCAAACTTTATAAAAGTTTTTTGTTTTGGGGCTGCCCCGCCCTGCGGGCGGGTCGGGCTGTGTCGCAGCTCGCAGTTCTGCTCGGCCCTGCGCAAAAAAAGCTGCGCTTTTTTGCTGGGTCTGCGGCTGCGCCGCCCTGCTTTCCATCCCTCAGCCAGCGGCGGCTGGAACAGCCGCCGCTAAACCCTTGCCGCCTGGCTTTCGTTTAGACGAATACTGGCCTTCACTCTAAATTTTAATCTTATGCGTTTTCTCTTTGCTCTTTTTCTACTCAGCTCTAGCTTGTTGTTGTCTTGCGATAAAAACGGAGACCGCCTCGAATTACCTTTTACCACCTGGGTAGAGGTTCCCGCAGGCCTCAATGGGGTACTGACCTATCACTTTCCCGCTGATGTCTATACCAATGGAACGGTGCCCGAAAATCTCAAGCAGGCACAACCCGCCCGCATCCGTCTCTATTTAGAAGATGGACAAGCTTCTTTTGATTTTGCCCGACGCGTTTACCTAGATGCCGTGACCGATAGCAGCCGCAATGAGCTAGGCTACCGCCTAGATGTTCCCCTGACCAATTCGGCTAGTCTAGATTTATTCCCCTCTATTGTGGACCTCAAAGAGCAGTTGGCCCAAGATCAGTTTCGCATTGAGCTGAAGATTGATCTCCGCTCGACCACTACGGCCACTAGCCGCATGAGAATTGAGCTAGATTTTCTGGCCGAATTGCTCGATTAAGTAACGCAGGCCCAAGGCATAGCCCCGCCAACCCAATCCAGAAATAACGCCTACGGCCGCCTCTGCTAAATAGGAATGTCGCCGGTATTCTTCCCGCTGATGAACATTGGAGAGGTGCACTTCTATTACCGGCCGACTAATCCCCCGAACCGCATCGGCCAAGGCAATAGAGGTATGGGCATAGGCACCCGGATTAAAGACAATGCCTAAATAATCAAAGCCAACGGCATGTAGCTGGTCCAAAAGGGCCCCCTCATGATTCGATTGGAAATAATGCAGCCGATAGGGGAGCAAGAGCTCACCCATATCGGCTTTTATTTGGTCCAGTATCTCCTCAAAGTTTGCCGAACCGTATACTTCGGGCTCTCGCTTCCCCAGTAAATTGAGGTTGGGCCCATTCATTATCAATAAGTCTTTCATTGCTGCTGTTAGTATGGTATTCGTCGCTGCGCTCCTCATGCGCAATATGTCCCCGCCCACCCACCCCTCTACGGGATTCCTTAAGGAATCCCTCGGGGAGGCTGGACCAAAACAAAACTAAGCGATTCTATACCAAAGGCCCAAAACAAAAAGCAAGAAAAACCCGCCCCAACCTATGTAAGCCAGATGAGTCGGCTTCTCCTCGGGCAGTTTGCAAGAGATCGCCTTCTGCGGCTCAGCCTGCTCTATAGCGCCTTGCTCTGCTCTTGGCTGCGGCTCGGCCTTGGGCGAGTCCGTCTTTTTCTTGGGCGCTGGACAGCGGTCCATGGGCTTTTGGATCTCCTCCAAAGCAGGTTGTTGCGGATCTGCAAGCGTATCGCTTACCCTCGGCAGACTATCCTCCTCAAAGCCAATAAACTCGATATTTCTGGGGTAGCGCTTACGCAGCTCTTCCATCGAGAGCTTTTGCTGATGAATATATAAATGGTTCTTTACGGTATCGCTCCTAACTGACTGATTCCAATCTCTTATGGTCTCTACGACCATAGAATCATTCAGCTTTTCTAGCCGAATCATCATGGGGGGCGGCAAACCAAAGTCATCCTCTAGGAAGTCCTCTGGATTAAAAAAAGGCAGCTCGCCCGCAAAACTTTTGTAGGCTATTGCTTTGGTTTGCCCCCAAATGGGCCCTTGCAAAAGGACCAAAGCTAAAAGACAGAGTATCAGTTGTTTCATGAGTTGTTGTGATTTGGCGTAAACTGTTAAAAAAAGTTTGGGCTCTTCAAAAAACAGCCGCAAACCATTGGCCAAAAGTTGGAAGGCTTAGCTGGGGGAGGCCCCATAGGCTAGTTTGTCAAACAAATAGCAGTATACTATAGTCCCTCGCTAGTTTGTAGATGCAAAATGCCTATAAACAGTTGTTTAGCACTAATCTGCAGTTGCAAAACAGCTCTGGCCTGGCGCCAGCCTCAATCTGCAATTGCAAAACAGCTCTGGCGTGGTGCCAGCCTCAATCTGCAGTTGCAAAACAGCTCTGGCGTGGTGCCAGCCTCAATCTGCAATTGCAAAACAGCTCTGGCGTGGTGCCAGCCTCAATCTGCAGTTGCAAAACAGCTCTGGCGTGGTGCCAGCCTCAATCTGCAATTGCAAAACAGCTCTGGCGTGGTGCCAGCCTCAATCTGCAGTTGCAAAACGCCTCTGGCGTGACGCCAGCCTCAATCTGCAGTTGCAAAACAGCTCTGGCGTGACGCCAGAGCTAATCTGCAGTTTACAAATCCCTCCGGGCGTATCTATAATGCCCTATCTTTTTTTTCTGGACCGACCCTACTACAGTTTAATGATAGGCGCTTAAAATCGAAATATGGAAGGCGCTTGTATCTTGGGGCCTTGTCATTTTAGTTTAAGGGGCATTAAAAGAACTGGGCTGAAAGCCCATGGCCGAAGGCCAAACGGCCTAGCGATGCGAAAGGGGGCGGCGAAGCCGCAGACCAAGGCCGTCAGGCCGCAGGGCCGAGCAGACCTGCGAGCCCTGCAGCGTAGCGCCGATGACCAAAGGGAGGCGGAGGCCCCAAAAAACAATCATCTAGCTATTATAGCCCATCAACTTATCGAGGGAGGGGCCACTAATAACCACCACGGCAGAGCGGGGCATACTATCGCCGCCTTCTGGCCAATGGCTCGTGAGTTCCTCTAGGCTAGGGCTGGTCTCTCCGGGATGCTGCACACTCAGGAAGAGGTGGCGACCGTCGGGGGTGAAGTAAGGGCCAGTGAGCTCGGCATCTTTGGGGGCAGAAGCGACCCGAATCACCTTGTCCTCGGCCTGATGATAGACGAACAAACTATTGTTGCCATAGGGCGTATAGGGGGCCTTGCCGATCTTGCTGCCAGAGATATCGGAGGTAAACCAAAGGTTGCCTCTGGGATCAAAGGCCATATTATCGGGGCAGGCAAAACCGAAGTCCGCCCCACCAGTCAAAAAGGCTTCTGCCTTAAATTTAAGGCCTGTTTTATCTTCTGAATCTTCTTCAATCTTGAGAATTTGGCCCATATAATCTCCCTTGGGAATATTATTGGTGAGCGTGATGAGCACATTGCCCGTTTGGGGATCAAACTCAATATCCTCGGGGCGATTGAGTGGGGTAGCGCCCAAGAGTTTGGCGGCCTCTCGCAGACGGATAAGGACCTCCGTTTGGTCCTTAAAATGCTCTTGCAAAATGGGTTGCTCCTCATAGTTGAGGGATAGCCACTCGCCTTTTTCGGTATTGGCCACATAAAGGGTTCCTTCGGTCAGGCTACCGGGTTGGCTGCTAATAAACTTATAGATATGTTCATCATTTTTGTCATCGCCGGTATAGACCACTAGGCGGCCATCGGAGGCCTCATGCACCTGAGCGCATTCATGGGCACAGCGGCCCAGGGCCACCAACTTGCGGGCTTTTCCGCTCTTAATATTCACCTCGACCACCCAGCCATAATGCTCGGGCAAATTATCGGGATACTTATGTTCCCAGCCATAGGCGGAGGCGATGCGTTTGGGTTGTTCGGCATCTTGGCTATAATCGCTTTCGCCATAATAAAACTGATAGTTTTCCTCACAGGTCAGGATGCTGCCCCAGGGCGTCACGCCGCCCGCACAATTGCCAAAGGTGCCCATAGCGACCTTTTTGCCAGCTATGGCTTCGGGCCAATCAAAAGGGATTTCGGTAAAGCCGTTTAGGCGGCGGTTATAGTCGCTATCCTGCTTAATGGTCCAGGGGCCATCGGCTGTTTTTTGGATATGCAGAATAGAGCCGCCCACCTCATAGAGCTCTTGGTCAATGGCCTCCTTTGTCTTTGTTTTGGGGTCGGCTTTGCGGGCAAAACCGTGTACAAACAGAGGATCGAGATATTCGTGATTGACCCAAAGCAGACCTTCCTGTAGATCTGGCCCTTGTTGAAGCGGGATATAGGCGGTATAATCGTTATTAAAGCCAAACTTATCTTTAGGAGAAATCTCATCCTGCCATTTGGCTAGAATCTGATACTCCAGCCCCTCATCGAGAAGGAGTTGGTCCTCAGTTTTGGCGGCCAGGCCCTTAAAGGGGAACTCAATTTTGGGTTCTATTTTTTCGCCAGTTTCCGTATAGCCCTTATTATGTTGGGGTTCGCCACAAGACTCTAGGCTAGTGAATAGGCTTGCGCCAGAAACAGCTAGGCCAGTACGGCCCAAGAACTGCAAAAAAGATCGTCTGTTTTGCTCTTTCATGATATGAAGTTTATTTAGCACTGATGTTTTATTTTGGGGCCCGCGGCCGGCTAGCCTTCGGCTAGTTCGGCCGCCGCTATGCTGCGCGGCTCGCTGTTCGCTCGGCCCTGCAGCCGCCTTTGGCGGCTTGGGTCTGGCCTTGCGGCCACCGCTGCGCAGCGCTGGGCCAAAAGCGCTTGATTAGCTAGTTAAAGTTAAAAAGCATCCTTTGCATTCAGAAGTAATGGCTTAATTATTTTGGGCCGCGGCATTACTTTTTATTTGGGCGGCCAACTGGATCAATTTCACCAGCTCGGCACGGTCGCCATTGGGGTCTTGGCCTTTGGCAGAGAGGGCCCAATTTTTCACCTTATCAAAATTGGCTGTTCCCTTAAACTCTGAATCTCGGAGCAGCATACCAAAGGCAGCCACTGCGGCCGAGAAGCGGAAGTTATCGGAGGTTTGCTCTACGGCAGCATCCTTATTGAGATTAAACTCTAGGAGTTTGCTTTTGTCGCTATCCAGAGGTTTGTAGCGCAGCTTAAGCGTCATGAGGTCGCTACTATTATTTTTGATGCTTGGGGCATCTTGGTACTTGAGTGCGGGGTGTTGAGTTACTTTTTGGGTAGAGGCCGAACCTTGGGGAATAATTTCATAGATGGCCGTAACGGTATGTCCAGCGCCCAACTCGCCTGCATCCTTGGTATCATCATCAAAGTCTTCGGCTTTGAGCAGGCGGTTTTCATAGCCCACTAGGCGGTAAGCCTTCACCAATTGTGGGTTAAATTCAATTTGGATCTTCACATCCTTGGCGATGCTAAACATATTGGCGCGCATTTCTCGCACAAAGACCTTTTTGGCCTCCTTTTCATTATCGATATAGAAATAATTGCCATTGCCTGCATTCGAGATCTGTTCCATGCTATCATCCTTATAATTGCCCATACCAAAGCCGCAGATCGTGAGGTAGATATCCAGTTTGCGTTTTTCGGTAATCAGATCCACCAAATCAGAGCTACTAGAGGGGCCAACATTAAAATCGCCATCGGTAGCAAGGATCACTCGGTTGTTTCCCCCTTCAATCAGGGCTTCTTGGGCTGTTTTATAGGCCAGCTCAATTCCTTGTCCACCAGCGGTAGAGCCGCCAGCTTCTAGGCGATCGAGGGCTGAAAGAATTTTATTGGCTTGGCTAGCGGGGGTAGAGGGCAGGACCAAACCTGCGGCTCCCGCATAGGCCACAATAGCCACCTTATCCTTATCATCTAATTGAGAGAGCAACATTTTGAGGCCTTGTTTGAGTAGGGGGAGTTTATTGTCGCTAGACATAGAGCCAGAGCAGTCAATCAAAAAGACCAAATTAGAGGGCTTGAGTTCATCATAGTTGAGGTCTTTCCCTTGTAGGCCAATATGCAAAAGCTGATGTTCTTGGGCCCAGGGAGCTTGGCTGAGCTCCATATTTACAGAGAAGGGATGTTCGCCAGTGGGTTGGGGATAATCATAATCAAAATAATTGATCATTTCTTCTAGGCGGACGGCTCCATTGGGGGGAAGTTGGTTCCATTCGCTTAGGTAGCGGCGGACATTGCTATAGGCGGCATTATCTACATCAATAGAAAAGGTAGAGAGGGGATTATCTTTGGCCCCAAGGAAGGGGTTTTCGATAATTTTGCCATACTCTTCGGTATTTTGATCGGGGAGGTTGACCGTTGTACTATCCATAAGAGCGGACTCTGGCTCTTCTGGCTCGACGACTTCGCCAGTGGCTTCTTCGGTAACGGCGGCTATTTCTTCTTTGAGGGAAGAGCGGGATTGGGTCATCATTTCGGCCTCTTTGGCTCCAGAGAGTTTAGATTGTTCACAGCTTTGGCCCAAAAACAAAAAGCTGATGAGGGCCAGGGGCAAAAAGTAGGATTTCATAGTGGTTGATTTAAGTGAAGGAGGAATATCCTCTAGGGGAAAATGTTTGCTTCAGTGCATTAGATGAAGCCGAGGGGGCTTCTGGCGTTTTAAGATAAGCTTTTTTTGTGGTTTTGCTGGATTGTTTTGGGGCTGCCCCAGCCTTTGGCTGGGTCGGGCCATTGCGCAGCTCGCAGGTCTGCTCGGCCCTGCAGCGGCGAAGCCGCTTTGGTCTGCCGCCTTTGGCGGCCCTGCTACAGCCCCTCAGCCTGCGGGCCTTCGGCCCTTTTTAGTATTGTTTTCTAAAATTTGCGGCCAGCCTCCCCGAGGGATTCCTTAGGGAATCCCGTAGAGGGGTGGGTGGGCGGGGACATATAGAGGAATGAGGAGCGTGGCGAGGAATACCGCTTAAAAGGGAGGGCCAGCTGGCCGAAGAAGAACGCCCCAATAAAACTGATTTGATGAGCGGCCCAGCGCTGCGGAGGGGTGGCCGCAGGCCAGACCGAAGGCGAAACGAAGTAAAGCCTGAAGGGCCGAACAGCCCTGTGAGCCCCGCAGCATAGCGGCGGCCGGCTTGCCGGCCGCGGGCCCCAAAAAAAGAAGAGCCAACCCACCTTTCGGCAGATTGGCTCTTCGGTATGCGGCAAAAGCTCAGCTTAACGGAGAAGCGTCACTTGGCCACGAACAGTTTGTACTTCTCCACCAGGATATTGGTAAGAGAATACGTAGATATAAACATCGCGGGCTTGCAATTCGCCATTGAGGGTACCGTCCCAACCCTCGCGAGGATCGTTATTGTCGCCATCAAAAACAACTTGTCCCCAGCGGTTGTAGACCTTAAACTCGACAACCTCTACATTATCGCTCAAGCGGTAAGGCAATGGACGGAAGCTATCGTTTTCTCCATCATTGTTAGGCGTGAACGCATTGGCAAATCCAGAGAATTGGACAGGTAGAAGGTTGAGGTAAAGCGTATCCGTAGATTGGCAAGATCCATTGTCGGCAACGATAACGAAAGCCAAAGGATTTTGCGTAGTATCTAGAGTTGTTACGGTAGTTTGGTAAGCGTTGGCATCGGCCACATCAGAGGCGGGAGACCAAACATAGCTTACACCAGTTTCTGCGCCTGCGGTACCAGCGGCGATATCGATTGTGCTACCGATAGGCATGCTTGTATCCTGAACGCTAGGACTTACAATATAAGGAGCGATAACAGGGTAGCGAACCTCGGCAGTAGCGGTAGCAGAGCAACCGTTCACATCTGTAGCGGTAAGGGTATAAGTACCTTCAGTAACGCCATTGAGGTTAGTCACTGTGTCGCCAGTGCTCCATAGGTAGCTGTAAGTAAATACGCCAGAGCTATCGGGCCATCCACCTTGAACATTAGCGGCAAGGTCTTCACAGTTAGTCACATCGATAGCTACTTCGGGATCATCTTCTAGGACCACTAGGCCATTGAGGCTAGTTTCGCAAACGCCACCATCTAGGGTAACCGTTACCGAGTAAGTACCTGCAGAGAGGTTGCTTACATCTTGGGTCGTTTCTCCATTAGACCAGAGGTAAGTGATTTGGTTAGATCCAGAGCTAACAGAGTTCACTTCGATATCGTAGAAACCGTTGCTAGCGCCAACACAGATTTGCTCTTCACGAGCGACTACGCGGGCTTCGATGGTTCCACCGACAAGGTTGAAGGTAGCGCTATCTTGGCATCCACCTGCACCAGTAACAGTAACAGAGTAAGTACCGATAGAGAGGTCAGAGAGGTCTTCAGAGCTAGCGCCATTAGACCAAACGAAAGTATAGCTATTATCGCCAGAGACCGTCAAGTCGATATTACCATTATCTAGACCACAAACGGGGCTATTCACATTGGCATTATCAATATTTACGGTAGAGCCTCCAACGGTATAGCTATCGGTAAAGGTACAGCCATTTTGATCTGTAATCGTTAGGCTATAGGTACCGGGCGTCAAGTTAGAGATTGTATTAACAGCAGTTGCGCCATTGCTCCATTGGTAATCCAAAGAGTTGGGGTTACCAGGAACGGGGTCACCAGCCATAGACTGAACGGCGGTAATTTCGATAGATCCATCGGCGGGGCAGCCTGTAGCGTCTGTAATATTTACAGTAACGGTGGGGGCTTGAGCAAAAGGACCAAATACATTGATATTATTGACTACAGACTGACAGCCATTGGCATCAGTAGCGGTAACTGTATAAGTGCCCAAAGGCAAGTTAATCGCAATTGCTGTAGTTTGGCTAGCTGCATTAGCATCCCATTGGAAGCCATAAGGAGCAGTACCGCCAACAGCACTTACTT
Source organism: Saprospira grandis (assembly GCF_027594745.1). Classification (NCBI taxonomy): domain Bacteria; kingdom Pseudomonadati; phylum Bacteroidota; class Saprospiria; order Saprospirales; family Saprospiraceae; genus Saprospira; species Saprospira grandis. The sequence goes on from NZ_CP110854.1 coordinate 2,623,878, forward strand.
GAGCGGCACCGTCTACAGTGTTCCAGCAAGAAGTACCAATAACAGAGTCGAGGCTAGCGATAAACTCAGTAGGCTCGGCAATAGTAATTGTATCCGAGTAAGCTACACAACCGAAAGAGTCGTAAGCCACCGCATAGTAAGTATCGGGCATAAGGCCAGAGAAGCTAGCGGTATCGGGAGTATTGACGAAAGCAATTTGGCTATCGGCAGCATTATAGAGGGTAAAGTCGTAATTGGGGCCCAAGTCACCTTGTGTACCCAATAGTTGAATCATACCATCATTGGCTTGGTAGCAGCTAATATCCATGCTGCTCACTGTAGAGACCTGAGTGGGATTCACACAAGGAGTTGTACAGCAAGTAAATAGGGTAGCGGCATTATCGGGGCAAAGTCCAGCACCACCTAGGGCACGAACTTGAATTTGGAAGCATTCTCCATCGCGGAAGCCAGTGACCAATACACTGTCTTGAGCCAAAGGAACAGCTACCCAAGTAGCGCCAGAATCTAGGCTATATTCCCAGCCAGTAGCGCCAGCAGAACCGCTCCATTCAAAGAGAATTTCACTGGTGTAATTTGTGGGGTTACCACAGCTTACCACAGGAGCGGGAATAGTAGAGTTGATGACAATCTCTGTAGAGTCTACCATAGGGCAACCCGCTTCGATCACCGTACCGTAGTAGGTGGTCGTACCAGCAGGAAAGACCGAAGGAGAATCTGTAGAATCATTGATGATGGCAATATTAGGCGACCAGTCATAAACCAATAGCGGCTGAAGGATACAGTTGCTAAAGGTAACTACTGGACGAACAGAAGTTGTTGTGGGTGTACCCAAAGAACCAGGAAGACAGCCACTCACTCCATCGGCAAAATCACCGATTGCAGAGACATATGGAGTCGTTTCTGCGGCCACATCATCATCAGAAGTCCAGTTACCGTTATCAAAGCAGAACTCCACCAATAGGCTAGAAGTACCATCCCATTCGTAAGGGCTGCTAAAGGGAATTAGGTTAGCTCCTGCAGCAGTGGTATAAGTACCGCTGTAAACAACCGTAGCGCTAGGGTTGGGTAGGAAAGCTGTTGCCCCTGAAGGAATAGAAGTTAGGGTAGTACAGGCCAAAGAAACAGTAAAGTTACTAAAAGGTAGTGAGCTTCCCTTAGCCACTACATTTAGTGTCATATCGTTAAGTAGGCCAGGTTGTACCCCAGCAGCCAACAATTCGCTAGCGGGAATAATCATCTGAAAACGACTATCCTCAAAAAAGCCACGGAAAGGCTGGTCAGAGGTAGTTGTCGCCGTACCAACAGTAACCTGTTGTTGAGGGCCACCGCAAGGACCAGGATTAGGTCCACAAGCGCCAGAACTCATTCCGCCAGAACCTGTACCATAGTTCATGGCCAATACAACTGTATCGCCAGGACAAATAGTATCTGTAGCGGGAGTAATATCGGGAATACCCGTGCGGAACTTCAAGCCAATAGTATCACTACCCACACAAGCTCCATAAGCATATTCTACATAGTAAGTAACCGAGTCGCCAGGAGCACCTACTAATGAGCCTGTAGGACTAGCGACATTTGTTGCGCTAAGGTCATTCACTCGAGTAGCTGGAGAAGAGGTCCAAGTCCAGTTACCATTGATTAAGTCAATACCAGGTCCAGTTGCATTGGTGGTAAAGTTCAAGGCATTGGGCTGACCATTCTGACAAAGTGAAGTGTCAGAGGCCAAGCTTGTCACATCTAGTGGCAAGTCAACCAAAGCAATACTTACCGTATCCGTAGTAATACAGCTGGCTCCAGTAACGGGGTCAGGAGTAGTGATAAACTGTACCTCATAAGTAACTACATCACCAGCTACTGTAGAAGCAGGAACACTAGCAATGGGGTTACGAATAGTATCATCGCTAAGTGGAGCCGTAGGTCCAGCAATCTGTACCCAGTTAAAGCTACCTGCTACAGAGCCCCCTGGGCCCAAAGAGAAGGTCTGTGCACCTAACTGAATATCTTGAGCCACACCAGCACAAATAGAAGTATCACTAGCCGTAACATTTACCCCAGGAATCACTAGGCTAAAGCCAAGGTAAGCCGGAAGCGGAATGGGACAAGCATTATCCGTTACCGCAATGGTAAAGTTATTTACCCCAATTTGAGCATTACAAGTACGAATCTGTACATAGAGCTCCAAAGAGTCAGGGCGGTTAGGATCAGGATTAAACTGGAAAATGCTAAAGTTAGCAGGTCCAAATACAGTCCCAATATTTGAGTTGTTCGGATCCAAAGAAAGCGTATCGCCATCAGGGTCTACAGCTGTAATCTGAAACTCTAGGGTATCACACTGACAAGTAACAAAGGTACGGTTAGTGGTATCATAGGTTCCCCCACCCGATACAATAGGCTCTGTATTGTTTACCCCTGTATTCGTACAGTTGTTCAATACCACCACTTGCATATCACGCATAATCGTACTAATGGTATCGCCATTACGCACCTCATAAACTCTTACCGCAGCCACAGAGGTCTGGGCAATACTAGGCGTAAAGGTCATCTGCCCCGTGTTGGTATTAAATACCATACCGTTGGCCGGTGTAGTAAAGAAAGGCTGAGCCGCAGTAGCTCCCCCTTGAAAAATATAAGGATCAGCAGGACCAGTCTGGAAAGGCGTGATCATCTCATAAATCAAAGAGTCTCCATCTACATCAATCGCCCCATGGTTAAAGGTAAAGGGCTGCCCAGCACAAATATAAGGCGTAGGCAAAGAGGTAAATCGAGGCGAGTTGTTACAAAGCCCATTTGTGTTGTTAATGGTTGTCTGAATGGCCATCGACTGGCTGCCAGCATTGTCTCCATTAGTAATGTTACTGTTCCGACAACAGGTATTCCAAGACACTACCCAAGAATCACAAGCCGAAGGCAAGGTGACCGTAGCCGTGTACTCATAAACCTGCGTACCCTGAATAGTACCCGCACCACCACAAGTGGTGTTAGGCAACTCATCTGGACAAACAGGGGTGATCTCATCACCAAAACGACTTCCCGCATTAAAGGTGATGTTGGGCTCCGCCAAACCACAGTTTGGCGCCGTTAAACTTACCGATAAACTGGTAGGCATAGAAATACCATCGCAATCTCGGTATAGCTGAAATGTTACCTGATACTGGTTGTTCCCCAGACAGGTATAGTAGACGTCCCCACCAACAATGTGGCTGGCTTGCGCATCTCCTGCCGAAAATAGCAAGAAAAACAAGGGTAGAAACAGACCTAAGGCCCACCTACTCAGAGACGTAATACTCCAATGTAAACTTTTGTATTCCAAGGCTATATTACATTTGAAGGGTTAAATAAAAATGTTTTTCAATCCACTAATAAAGGGCTAAAATGCAGTCGCACAGCCCCTTTAAAAGTTACTAACAAAGTTAGCATTTTAATAATAAAAATTTAAAATCAACGGCCAATTCTATAAATTTTAATCATATCTATACCAGCTCCTTACCCAATAAAAAAATAAAGGCTTAACTATTAAAACTATTATTTTTGCCTTTACGCTGCTTGCCGTAAAACTTTTGTTGCCGCCCGCTCTCCCCAAAAAAGACAAGCCCCAAGCCCATTTTGAAAAAGATCCCCAAAAGTTAAGTCTTTAAGGATCGAGCCCCTCTGCCCATCCCAAAAGTCAAAACAAAAAGTTATCTTCGCAGCATTTCTATAAGCCGAATCTTGATTATGTACACGATCTTCCACGGACCCCACCATATCCAACTCCTCGAAGGCCCCCAAATCTGGAAGGCCGAGCAAATTAGAGCCCTCCTCCTTAGCTTTGAATCCGCTAGTACTCCTCAAAAACGACTTATTCCCGCTAAAGGATTAGAGGCTCTCTGGAAAAATGTATTGGCCCAATTCCATTACCTCGAAGCCGCAGGAGGCCTCGTCCATCACCAAGAGGATGTACTCGCCATCTACCGCTTCAACCGCTGGGACCTCCCCAAAGGCAAAATCGAAAAAGGAGAATCTCCAGAACAAGCCGCTCTCCGAGAGGTAGAGGAGGAAACTGGCCTGGCCGCTCTCGAACTCGGCCCCAAATTACCTTCTACTTATCATATTTATTGGAACCCCTATAAGTCGCTCTGGTCGCTCAAAAAAACGCATTGGTTCCAAATGAAGGCCCTAGCCAATGGCCCCCTCATGCCCCAAACCGAAGAAGGTATCGAAGAATTAGCCTGGCGCCCCCTCCAAGCCATGAAAACCGAAGCGAATACTTACGCTAGTATCGCCGAACTGCTTAAATCTTGCTAAATGGCTCTCGCTCTACTCGCTCTGGGCTCCAATATGGGCCGCCCCAGAGATTTCCTGCAGTTCGCCCTCAATGAACTGACCCAATTGGGACAAATTACCGCCCAATCCGATGTCTACCTCACCGCCGCCTGGGGCCTAGAAGATCAAGCCGATTTCGAAAATATGGCCCTGGCCCTGCAGTGCAAACTCAAGCCAGAAGAACTCCTCCAGGCTTGCCTGAATATAGAAGCTAAGGCCGGCCGTATCCGCAAACAAAAATGGGGACCCCGCTGCCTCGATATCGATATCCTCTTCTATGATGAGCTGGTCCTCAATACCCCAAGACTCCAAATCCCGCACCCCCAACTCCACCTCCGACGATTTGTCCTCGAACCCCTTCAGCAAATTCAACCTCACTTTATCCACCCTCAGTTGCAGCTATCTGTACAAGATCTACTCGATCGCTGCCAAGATCCGCTTCCTGTTCAAAAAATAGCCTCCCAAAACTAACATCATGCAAATCGCTAACGGTAATTATATTGTTATTGAAGGAAATATCGGCACCGGCAAAACCTCTTTCTCCGAGCTGCTGGCCAAAGATCTTAATGCCCGCCTGATCCTCGAAGAGTTTTCCGATAATCCTTTCCTCCCCCTCTTCTACAAAAATCCCGAACGCTACGCCTTTCCCGTAGAGCTCTTCTTCATGACCGAAAGACACAAACAACTCCAAGAGGTCCTGATGAATCCCGACCTCTTCCAACAATACACCATAGCCGATTATGTCTTCTCCAAAACCCTGCTCTTCGCCGGCCAAAATCTCCGCGGAGAAGAACTACGCCTCTTCCAACGCCTGTTTACTACCCTCAATTCTATCTTCCCCCAACCCGACCTGCTGGTCTATCTCCACCGATCGGTCCCCGAACTAATTCGACAAATTAAGAAGCGCAACCGCAGCTATGAACAAGATATCGCCCCCGATTATCTCAAGAAAATCCAACAGGCCTATTTCAATTTCTTCCGCCTCCAACAAAACGAAATCCCTATCCTGGTCCTCGATGTAGAAGGGATGGATTTTGTCCACAATCCCGAGGATTACCAACTCTTACTCGACCTGATCGCCCAACCCTACGAAAAAGGCCTGCATTTCTGGAAAGGTAGAGCAGAAGGATTCTAATCCTTTTTTGGGGCTGCCCCGCCTTGCAGGCGGGTCGGGCTGTTTCAGGGCTCGCAGGTCTGCTCGGCCCATCGCTTTTTTCGCTATGCTCAAAAAGCTTGGTCTGGCCTTCGGCCACCCTTGTCCATCCCTCAGCCGCGTCGCTTCGCTCCTTTTTACTGTAGGTTGAAACCTACAGCAACAATGGTATTGCTCCGCAATGATATATGAATGAGGGTTAAAACCACTCATGAAATGAACTAGCCTAGCTAGCTGCAAAAAAATATGGGCCTATGGTTTCAACCATAGGCCCATAATGCGTTATAATAAACAGCAAATAAGGGCTAAAATGTTTATTTATGGAGGGTTTCAACCCTCCATTGAACACAAAAATGCATTCGTTAATTGGCTGTAGGTTTCAACCTACAGGCCCATATAGCAGGCCCCTAGGGCCGCAGGCCTAGGGATGGTAACTGGGGCGGCAAAGCCGCAGACCTAGGGGCTGAAGCGAAGCGGAAGCCCCGCAGGGCCGAGCGAGCAGCGAGCCCCGAAACGTAGCGCCCGCCAAAGGCGGGAGGCCCCATGATTTTGAAATCTAAATTAGATGTATAGTATTTTTGATTACAAGCTATAAATAACTTAGATTACTTTCCCCACTCATCAACATTTAAGTCCTCATAAATATCAGCCTTTAAATAGTCTTCTTTGAATGAATCATAACGATTTTCAGCAGAATATGGTACCTGTATTTTTTTATCTTCAGAAGTATATACCCTAATAGTTTGCCCTAAACTGCCATCAGGACCTCCAACAGGACTAATGTTAATATTGATAAACGAAGAGTTGTCAAAATACAAATAAAAATTATCATCATATATTGAATCTCGTATGTCAATTAGGGTGGCTTCTTTCCTGTCCCCATCAAAAGATATATCTATTTCTTCAAACAAAGAAAGATCAATTTCTTTTCTATCCTTAAGATAGAAGGAGCTACCACTGAAAAATATTACAGTCTGACAGCCACTTCTTAAGATGATCATTTCTTTTAGAAATTCACTACTTCCTTCAATACATCTAAAAAAAACTTTATCCATAATTATTACATTTTATACGGCTATAAAGCCCATGTTTTATTTCTATTTGGGGGATCAACCGCCGCAAATTTGCTGCGGAGGTCCCCAAGTTACTTAGGTTGCGATTTAAGGAAAAGATAGAGGAACTAACTACCAATCTGGCTGGCTGTATAATTCACCAACATCTAGTTTGTAGTATACAATATTTACCTCTTCAGAATTGCTTATATCAGGGTAGTAGTCAGGTCTTGATGAAGAATAAGTTGTTGCTTTATATACCACTATTCTATCCTCAAATATTTTTGCCCATTGTATGATATAGAATCCACAATAAGCGTAGTCATAAGTTTTGATAATTAGCTCCCCATCCTTGATTAAATAATAACCAGTATAGCCATTTACCATATTATTAGCCACCTCATTATTTAGACTGTCTAGTCCTGTGCTACTATACAGCTTACCGTCTGCAAAAAAACGCTTAAAAAAATACATTGGTCCAAAATTAGTATCTGGGTAGTATAAATAATAGATCGCAGTTGTATCTATCAAGTCTTTAGGGTAAAGGTCCTCTGCTTTGGTCACATACCAATCTTTAAACTTTTTAGGAATGACATTTCCTCTAGCTGTTCTCGTATCAGTACAAATAGCGCAAGAATATTGCAGCAAAAGCAGCAAGCCAACTAGGGCCAGTTGATATGAGCGGTAGTTCTTCTTTTTCATGAAAAGCATCTATTTTATATCTCAAGATGCTCATTTATTTGGTTTCCCCTATTGCTTTTGGTCTGGTGTAGTTAATGGGGGGGGATAGAAAGCAAAGAAGGGTTAAAAAGTCTGAGGAGGCTCTGCTTATTGGAAGAGCATTATGACTCCTCCCCAGCATTTTTTATAAAGGGATTAAAATAATACAATCTACAACTGGGGCAAGCTGTCATCTCGTTATCTGTCTTCACCTCCCAACTCTCTGTACAAGCTGGGCAAAATAACCAGCTCATCTTGGGATCTAAGATCATGGCCGACTCTCCACTAATATTGAGGTTGGGATTGAAAAATTCTAGCCCCAATTTCTTTCTATAGCTTTTAGTTACTTTAGTATACTTAGCTTTATAATAAAGATCCTCATAGAAATCTGGATTATCTGCCCATTCTTTAAAGCTAATGATCGAATCCAAGCCCGTACGAATAGGACTATATTTAATTGTTCCCAAACGAAAGTGTTTAGAGAGTCGAGGATCTACTACTTCAAAAAATTCTAAAGGAAAAGGATCTGGAACATCCCAGAAGCTCTCTGTGTAGACATACACAAAGGGGATGTAGGAGTATTGTATGGCATGAACTACATAGTACTCTCCCAATTGAAGACCATCGTAATAGCTTCTTAAATGGAAACAGTCTTGCAAGTTGGTCTTAATCCAATCATTAGATGACTCTTCTAGGGACTCAATTTTACATTTTACTAGCATGATAAGTTTGTCTTTATTGAAAATGCTAACCAATTCACTCAACTATCGCCTAGCCTGCTACCTTTATTCTGTTTGAAGAGCTAGAATGCTGCTCTTGGCGTATTAGTTCCCTCTGCAGCTAGCAAATATATAAAGCCAATTAGGAAGAAGAGAGACTGTTCAAAATTCTGTGTTTCTCCTTTCTGCGCCTAGGGACAAGCCCCTAGGCTAGCTTTTTAGACAGCCCTCTTCGAGGGCCTTGGGATGCAGACCGCTTCGCTACAATGACTTAGCAAGAAGATACATACTCACAATTGAGGCCCTTTAGGGCTGACTCCATTTGATTAGCCTAGGGGCTTGTCCCTAGGCGACTATTGGTCAAATCCTAACAAGCTATTGGCCCAAATTTTATTCTAATACACAAAATCCTGAATAGTCCCCTAAAAATAAAGGCGAGGAGTACTGCACCCCCTCAGCAGGACTTAGTGAGCTCCTCGCTTGGGGTTGTATAGCTCCTCAAGAGGACTTGGCTAAGTCCTCGCTTGGGGCAGGGGAGCTCCTTTAGAGGGCTTCTGTAGCTCCTCTTTTGGGCTTACTTAAGTCCGCTACACTATAGGCCTAGGTCCTCTTTAGGACCTCTATAGGTCCTCCTTTGGAGTAGTTCAAGTCCTGCCGATGACTAGCCCAAGTCCTCCTCTTTAGGTAGAAGAATACTCCTGATGACTAGGAGGACTGATCAGGAGGATTAGCGCTAGCCCTCAAGAGGATTTGCCCAGCCCCTATAGAGGACTAAGAGAGGCCCTCGCTCGGAGGTCTGGAAATGCTCCTGATGATTAGGACTAGCCCTATGGAGGGCTAGCGCCCCCCTCTAGACGGGTAAGTGAACCCCTCCCGATGGGTATAGGCCCCCTATTGATGGGGAGGTATACCCCTTTCGATGGCTAGCTGTACCCCTCCCGATGGGTATGGAAACTCCTCTTGATGGGTATGGGAACCCCTCCTGATGGGTATAGGAACTCCTCTTGATGGGTATAGGAACCCATCTTGATGGCTAAAAGTACCCATCCATAACAGAAAAAGGCCCAAAACCTAAGTTTTGGACCTTTCCTTATGGGGCCCTACAGGCCCCGAAGGGGCCGCAGGCCTAGCGATGTGTAGCAGTGGCCGTCAGGCCAGACCGAGCAGGCAAAGCCTGCGAAGGGCCGAGCGAACAGCGAGCTGCGAAACGTAGCGCCGCAAGGCGAAGCCGCAGCGGAGGCCCCAAAACAACAGCGAGCTGCGACAACAAGCCCTTTAGGGCGCAGTTCGACGACCGAAGGGAGTAAACGTAGCGCCTGCCGTAGGCAGACAACAAGGCTGCAAGCCGAAGTTCGACGACTAAAAGGAGTAACGCCCCTAAATATCATAATTCAAGACGGGCATCAACCAGCGTTCGGCCTCTTCAACCGTCATGCCCTTGCGGGCCGCATAGCTTTCTACCTGATCCTTTTCGATATTGCCCAAGCCAAAATAGCGGGCCTCTTCTTGGCCAAAATACCAACCACTAACGGCAGCAGCGGGATACATGGCACAGCTCTCCGTCAGGCGAATGCCAATGCGCTCCTCTACCTCTAGCAGGGCGAACAAACTGCGCTTTTCAGTATGTTCTGGGCAGGCGGGATAGCCTGGTGCGGGACGGATGCCCTGGTAGTTTTCGGCAATTAAGGCCTGATTATCTAAAGCCTCATCTGCTGCATAGCCCCAATAGTTTCGGCGGACCTCAGCATGAAGATATTCAGCAGCAGCCTCGGCCAAGCGATCGGCCAAAGCCTTGAGCAAGATGGCGTTGTAGTCATCATGAGCAGCCTCAAAGCGGGCTACATGCTCCTCGATGCCAATGCCTGCGGTAACGGCAAAAGCTCCCATGTAATCGGTCTTTCCACTAGCTTTAGGGGCTAAGAAATCGCTGAGACAATAGTTGGGCTTGCCCGCCGCCTTTTGGCGTTGTTGGCGCAGATGATGCAAGCGCATCGGCTCCGCTTCTGGCCCATTGGGATAGACCAAAATGTCATCATCATCTATGGAGTTGGCGGCAAAAAGACCACAAACGGCCTTGGCCTGCAGTCAGTTCTCGGCAATGATTTGGTCCAGCATCTGCTGGGCATCCGCATAGAGAGACTTAGCCTCTTGGCCCACTACTTCATCCTCTAAAATAGCGGGAAACTTACCGGCCAGTTGCCAACTGCTAAAGAAGGGCGTCCAGTCGATATAGTCTCTAAGGATGGCCAAATCTAGTTGGTCAAGGACCGTAATGCCCATTTTGTTGGGGACCAGCGGCTCTATTTTGGACCAATCCAAAGCGAGTTTATTTTCTCTGGCCTTCTTTAGGCTTAGGTAGCGCTTGGCGGAAGTTCGTTTGGCCCGTTGCACACGGATTCGTTCCTGTTCGGCCAAGACCTGCTCCATATAAGCCGCTCGATTTTCTTCCTTTTCGGCTAGGAGCGAAGCCGCTACCGTAACCGCTCTAGAGGCATCGAGAACATGCACCGTTGGTCCACTGTATTGGGGGGCAATTTTTACGGCCGTATGAGTTTTAGAGGTGGTTGCGCCACCAATGAGCAAGGGCATTTGCATACCTAGGCGCTGCATCTCTTTGGCCACATAAACCATTTCATCTAGAGAGGGCGTAATGAGTCCACTAAGGCCCACAATATCCACCTGTTCTTCTTGGGCCTTTTTGAGAATTTCATTGGCAGGGACCATGACGCCCATATCAATAATCTCGAAGTTGTTGCAGGCCAAGACCACCCCTACAATATTTTTCCCAATATCGTGCACATCCCCTTTGACGGTAGCCAAAAGGATTTTCCCCTTAGCAGATTGGCCAGCCGATTTTTCGGCCTCAATAAAGGGGGTAAGATGAGCAACGGCCTGTTTCATCACTCGGGCAGATTTCACCACCTGAGGGAGGAACATTTTTCCTGCGCCAAAGAGGTCGCCCACAATATTCATCCCCGACATTAGTGGTCCCTCAATGACTTCTAGGGGGCTACTATACTGTTGTCGGGCTTCTTCGGTATCTTCTACCACAAACTTGGTAATTCCCTTGACCAAGGCATGGGCAAGGCGATCTTCAACGGGCACCTCTCTCCAGCTGAGGTCCTCTTGGCGCTTTTTGCCGCCTTGGCCCTTGAGCTGTTCGGCATAATCGGTTAGGCGTTCGGTAGCATCGGGGCGGCGATTAAAGAGGAGATCTTCTACTAGCGCTAGGAGCTCTTTGGGAATATCCTCATAGACCTCAATCATACCGGCATTGACAATGCCCATATCCATACCTGCTTGGACCGCATGGTACAAAAAGGCCGAGTGGATGGCTTCTCGAACGATATTATTTCCACGGAAAGAGAAAGAGAGGTTACTCACCCCACCACTAATTTTGACCAAAGGCATGCGGCGCTTAATTTCCTTAGTGGCTTCAATAAAGTCTATCCCATAATTATTATGTTCTTCGATACCGGTTCCGATGGCGAAAATATTGGGGTCAAAGATGATATCTTGGGGGGGGAAGCCGACCTCTTCCGTCAAGATTTTATAGGCGCGGCTACAAATCTCTACTTTGCGTTCCATGGTATCGGCTTGGCCTACTTCATCAAAGGCCATAACTACGGCGGCGGCGCCATATCTGCGGACCAATTTGGCTTGTTGGACAAAAGCGGCTTTACCTTCCTTTAGCGAGATAGAATTGACAATAGCCTTGCCTTGTACGCAGCGAAGGCCGGCCTCAATCACCTCCCATTTAGAAGAGTCGATCATAATGGGCAGGCGGGCGATATCGGGTTCGGAGGCGATAAGGTTGAGGAAATAGCTCATGGCCTCTACCGAGTCGAGCATTCCTTCATCCATATTCACATCAATAATTTGGGCGCCGCCTTCTACCTGTTGTTGGGCCACAGAGAGGGCCTCTTCATAGTTGCCATTTTTGACAAGGCGGGCAAACTTGCGGGAGCCCGTCACATTGGTCCGTTCCCCTACATTGATAAAGTTGAAGCCGGGGCGAACAATCAGGGGTTCTAGGCCAGAATAGGCCGAGAGTTGCATAGGAGCGGGCTTTTTGCGCACAGGCAACTTGGCCACCACCTCCGCCATTCGACGGATATGTGCTGGAGAAGTACCGCAGCAGCCTCCCACGATATTGATAAAGCCACTTTGGGCAAAATCTTCAATGAGTAGGCCCATTTCTTGGGCCGTTTGGTCATATTCTCCCATTTCGTTGGGCAGTCCCGCATTGGGGTAAGCACTAATATAGCAATGGGCAATATTAGATAGTGCCTCGATATGGGGGCGCATTTCGGCTGCGCCCAGGGCGCAGTTGAGGCCAACGGAAAATAGGTTGGCATGACTAACCGACAGCCAGAAGGCTTCTACCGTTTGGCCCGAAAGGGTACGGCCAGAAGCATCGGTAATGGTTCCAGATACCATAACGGGATAGGCAATACCTACTTCCTCGCAATACTGATCGATGGCAAAGAGGGCCGCCTTACAGTTGAGGGTATCAAAAACAGTTTCGACTAGGAAGAGATCGGCGCCACCTTCGGCTAGGGCTTTGGCCTGTTCATAATAGGCGGCCCGTAGTTGTTCGAAGTTAATGGCGCGATAGCCGGGATTGTTTACATCTGGGGAGAGCGAAGCGGTGCGGTTAGTGGGGCCCATAGCGCCGGCCACAAAGCGAAACTTTTCTGGGTTTTCGGCATTAAAGGCATCTACGGCGGCACGGGCGCATTGGGCCGAGGCATAATTGAGTTCATAGACCAGCTCCTGCATATCGTAATCTTCCTGAGAAATAGCAGTAGCATTAAAGGTATTGGTCTCAATAATATCGGCTCCGGCATCTAGGTAGGCCTTATGGACCTCCGTGACCAGATGGGGTTGAGTAATAGAGAGCAAATCATTGTTGCCCTTCAAATCGCGATGGAAGTCGGCAAAGCGTTCTCCGCGGTAGTCGGCTTCTTGCAATTTGTACTGTTGTAACATGGTCCCCATAGCTCCATCAATGACCAAAATCTGCTGTTCGATCCGTTCGTGCAGGCGTTGCATTGCCATTTGTTGATGCGTAGGACGAAGTGTTAGACTCATGTGCGTACGTTAATCTTGTGAAATAAAGGCCTCCTGCTCATCAGGGGGCTTGGATTGGCCACAAAGATAGTGGCCTGAGTTTAAAAAAAGGCGAATCGACTTTGTTCTTATCTTAAGGAGTTTTAATTAAAAAAAATTGAGGCTAGGGGCTTGGCTGCGCAAAAGGCCCAGCGCTGCGCAGCGGTGGGCGCAGGCCAGACCCAGCGGGCGAAGCCCGCGCAGGGCCGAGCAGACCTGCGAGCCGCGGAGCATAGCGGCGGCCGAACTAGCCGAAGGCTAGTCGGCCGCGGGCCCCAAAATAGCATAAAAAAAAGCTCCCTCGAGAAGAGGAAGCTTCTGGTTTATAGGGTCCAGTCCATAAGTTTTTTGAGCCATTTGATGCCCAGTTTGTAGGGGGCATATCGGACGGGGTCATCGATGAGGAAGCTCCGTTTGAGCACTGATTTCTGGTGAGAAAAGAGTTGGAAAGAGCTTTCGCCATGATAGGCGCCGATGCCGCTATCGCCCACACCGCCAAAGGGGAGATTGGGGTTGACAATATGCAGTAAGGTATCATTTACGCAGGCGCCGCCGGCAGAGGTTTCGGCCAAAACGCGCTCTACATGCTTATCATTTTTGCTAAAGACATAGAGGGCTAGAGGTTTGGGCCGTTGGTTAATAAACTCGATAGCGGCGGGCAGGCTATCGTAGCTAATAATGGGGAGAATGGGGCCAAAAATCTCCTCTTGCATGAGGGGGCTGTTCAGGTCGACCTCCGTCATCAGGGTAGGGGAGAGGTAGCGTTCCTCTTCCTCATAATCGCCGCCAGCGGCAATTTCGCCATCTTTGAGGTAGGCGATCAGGCGGTTAAAATGGGCGGCATTGATAATTCGGGCCAGGCTATCGGATTGTTGGGGATTATCGCCATAAGCCTTTTTGATTTGGCGTTTCATTTCGGCAATTAGGGGCTCTTTTACAGCCTTATCCACCAGCACATAATCGGGGGCAATACAAGTTTGGCCCGCATTAGTGAACTTACCCCAGACGATGCGTTTGGCGGTAGCTTTGAGGTCTGTATCTCGGTCGACCAAGCAGGGACTTTTTCCGCCTAGCTCTAGGGTAACGGGCGTAAGATGTTGGGCGGCAGCTTGATAAATAATCTTGCCCACCTTGGTTCCGCCGGTAAAGAAAATATAGTCGAAACGTTCTTTGAGCAGGGCTTGAGCCACCGGCACGCCCCCTTCTAGGCAGGCCACATAATGCGGGGGAAAAGCCTCTCGGATAATCTCTGCGGAGATGGCCGAAGTAGCGGGGGCTAGCTCTGAGGGCTTGAGAATAGCGGTATTCCCGGCGGCCAGGGCGCCAATAAGGGGGGCAAAAAGCAGTTGGAAAGGGTAATTCCAGGGGCCAATAATCAGGCTGAGGCCATAGGGTTCGGCGCGGATCTCGCTGCCTGCATTAAAGAGGAAAAGGGGCGTGCCTACCTTTTGGGCCTTCATCCATTTGGGCAATTGTTGGATGGCCTTTTTGAGCTCGACCAAAACAAAGCCCAGTTCGGTCGAATAGGCTTCAAACTCATGCTTGCGCAAATCGCTATGCAAGGCGGCTAAAATCTCCTGTTCTCGTTCTACAATCTTTTGGTGCAGGCGTTCGAGCTGGGCTTTTCTAAACTGTAGGGATTTGGTTTGTTGGCTAGCAAAAAAGCTGCGTTGTTGGGCCAGTAATTCGGGAATTTGGTCCAGATTAGGGTCTTCTAATAAATGGCTAGAAGAGATCATATAGATTGATTTTGGTGATGACAAAAGATAAGCAAAAAAATAAAAAGCAGGGCTTATAGATTCATATTAAGGAGTATTTGGGGCTGCCCCGGCCGTTGGCCGGGTCGGGCTGTGCGGGGGCTCGCAGGTCTGCTCGGCCCATCGCTTTTTTCGCTTTGCTCAAAAAGCTCGGTCTGGCCTTCGGCCACCCCCTACCATCCCTCAGCCTGCGGGCCTTCGGCCCTGTAGAACGCAATAAATTTTGGCTCCAGCCAACATCTAGGCCGTTTGAATCCTTAAAACTTTCTATCTTAGCGGCTGAAATTCCACCCCAGAAGATAAAATTTAGCTATATTCTTTGGCCATTGGGGCAAAAAGATTTTTCTTTGAACTCCCAAAGCTACCCAAAGAAGTAGAACAACTTCACTGTAATTGTAAATTATTCCTAAAATGGCAACGACTTCAGACATTCGTAAAGGGATGTGCCTAGAGCACAACCATGATACCTATATCATTGTTGAATTTCAGCATGTAAAGCCCGGAAAAGGAAACGCCTTTGTTCGGACCAAAATTAAGAGCTTGACTACGGGTAAGGTCTTGGACCATACCTTCCCTGCGGGCCACAAAGTACAGGATGTACGTGTAGAGCGTCGTCAGTACCAATTTCTCTATGAGGCCGATAAGCGCCTCAACTTTATGAACCAAGAGACCTATGAGCAAATCGACATTGAGCGCGAGATGCTAGATGGCGTACAGTTCCTTAAGGAAGGAGAGGTTTGCGAAGTACTCTTTCATGCCGAAAAAGAGATTCCTTTGGCGGTGATGATGCCTCAGTATGTGCATTTGCAAATTACCTATGTAGAGCCTGGTGTAAAAGGCGATACGGCAACCAACACCCTTACTCCTGCCGAAGTAGAAACTGGGGCAGAAGTACGTGTACCTCTATTTATCAAGAATGGAGACCTCATTAAGATTAACACCGAAACTGGTGAATATATGGAGCGTGTCAAAAATTAAGGCGCTGGCTCCGGCCCAAAGCGCAATGCCGATTAGTTTAGCATTGCGCTTTTTTGTTTATAAAACACCTTTTATCTAGCCTAAGAAACCTCGCCCATAGGAGAGGCTTCTGCTAAAAACTTATATTTATGGAGTTTGACCAGATTAAAGAGCTAATTAAGTTGCTACAAGGCACAACTGTAGGGGAATTTAAATATGAAACGACAGAAATGAGCCTGTCTATTCGCACCAAGGACTACCAAAAGGTACGCACCGAAGTGGTTTCTCCCGCTCCCATGATGCCCACAATGGGCGCTATGCCTATGGCTGCTCCTGCAGCTCCCGTTGTGGCCCCTCAGCAAGAAGGCGCCCCAGCTCAAGAGAAAAGCCAAGATGCTGGCGAACTAAAAGATAATGTGAATTATCTCGAAATTAAATCGCCTATGGTGGGAACTTTCTACCGCTCTTCATCTCCCGAAAAACCACCTTTTGTTAAGGTCGGAGACGTAATTGGACCAGATGATACGGTTTGCCTCATTGAAGCCATGAAACTCTTTAATGAAGTAAAATCTGAGGTAACTGGCCGCGTAGTGAAGGTTTTGGCCGAAGATGCTAGCCCCGTAGAATACGAGCAGGTGCTTTTCCTCGTAGAGCCCCTCGTCTAAGTCTAGCCGCTAGAACATCTTTGCTATTCATCCAAAACCAATTGTATGTTTAAGAAAATACTTATTGCTAACCGTGGCGAAATCGCCTTGCGTGTTATCCGAACCTGTAAAGAGATGGGGATCAAAACGGTCGCTATTTACTCTACAGCCGATCGCGATAGTCTGCATGTGCGCTTTGCCGATGAGGCCGTCTGTGTAGGGCCTGCTGCAAGTAGCGATTCTTATCTCAATATTGCCAATATTATGGCTGCGGTAGAAATTACCAATGCCGATGCGATTCACCCCGGTTATGGCTTCTTAGCCGAAAATGCCCACTTTGCCGAAATCTGTACGGAGTATAATGTCAAGTTTATTGGCCCAACTCCCGAACAGATTAACAAGATGGGAGATAAAATTACGGCTAAAGATACCATGATTAAAGCGGGCGTCCCCGTGGTGCCCGGCTCCGATGGCTTGGTCAAAGACTTTAAAACAGCCCAAAAGATCTGTGAAGAAGTAGGCTATCCCGTTATGCTTAAAGCTACAGCCGGTGGTGGTGGAAAAGGAATGCGCTTGGTCTGGAAAGAGGCCGACTTGCAAGCTGCCCTAGAAGCTGCCCAAAAGGAGGCTAAAGCCGCCTTTGGCAATGATGGGATGTATATCGAGAAGTTTGTGGAAGAACCCCGACATGTCGAAATCCAAATTGCTGGCGACCAATACGGCACGGTTTGCCACCTCTCTGAACGAGAATGCTCTATCCAACGCCGCCACCAAAAGCTAGTGGAGGAGTTGCCTTCTCCTTTCCTCACCGATGAGCTCCGTGAAGCTATGGGCCAAGCCGCTATCAAAGCCGGCGAAGCCATTAACTATGAAGGAGTGGGTACGGTAGAGTTTTTGGTCGATAAACACCGCAATTTCTACTTTATGGAGATGAATACTCGGATCCAGGTAGAACATACGGTCACCGAAGAGGTGGTTGATTATGACCTCATCGCCGAGCAGATTAAGATTGCTATGGGCGAACGCATTTCTGGAGAGAATTACTATCCCCAAATGCACGCTATCGAATGCCGAATCAATGCAGAGGATGTCTATCATGATTTCCGCCCTTCTGCAGGGAAAATTAAGTCTTTCCATAGCCCTAAGGGCCATGGCGTTCGGGTCGATACGCATGTGTATTCTGGCTATAATATTCCGCCTTATTATGACTCCATGATTGCCAAATTAATCTGCCGCGCTCGCACTCGCGAGGAGTGTATCGCTAAGATGCGCCGCGCCCTAGATGAGTTTGTGGTAGAGGGGGTACATACTACGGTGCCTTTCCATCGCCAATTGATGGATAATGAGGACTTTATCAAGGGTGATTTTACCACTAAGTTTCTAGAAACTTTTGAGTTAAAGCCCGCTCAGCCCAAAAAGAAGAAAAGAGGACATTAGGTCACTTTTCTGAGCTAAGAAATAGCCGCTTCCGTTTTAGGGAGGGGCTATTTTTTTTGGGGCTGCCCCAGCCTTCGGCTGGGTCGGGCCATTGCGCAGCTCGCTGTTCGCTCGGCCCTGCAGCGCTTTCAGCGCTTGGGTCTGCCGCCTTCGGCGGCCCTGCTACAGCCCCTCAGCCGCGTCGCTGCGCTCCTTTGCGGCGGCTTTGCCGCCTGTAGGACCTAAAACTGCAGCAGCCTGAGTTGTTTGGGCAGCAACTGAAAATGCAGGGCGCTGGCCGAGCGAATAATGGGGTCCCCATCAATGCTAATGGGCCAATGGCTAGGCAATTCAAGTTGAATATCTTGAATGGATTGTGGGCTGGTTTTTGGGCCATTTAATAGGGCCTGCGGGAAGAGCAGTTGGCCCAGATGGGCTTTTTTCTCTTGGCTCTTCCAGCTAAAGCTTTCTTTGTCTTTTTGCAGGCCCACGGCAAAGTTAAAGAAGGGGGCTAGGGCTTGCTTTTGGCCATTGAGGGCAATTTCTGTTGGGCCAATTTGGCTTTGCTGCTTCCAGCTTTGAAAAAATTGCCATTTGGTCAGTAGGCGAATATTTTTGGGGGCTCTTTTTTGCAAGCCTTGATAATATTGGGCCAGCCAGCCCATCTGCACCAAATGAACAAAATAGCGTTGATAGGTTTTTTCTCCCCTTTTCCAGCTCAGCAGGCCCACATCTTGGTAGCTCATTTGGGGGTTGCGCATGCCTTGGGCCAGCCCTTTCCAGGGGCGGTATTTGCTCCTTGGGGCGGCATAGTGGTTGCCCCAACCCAGCGGCAAATGGGCCAGACAGAGCTCCTCTACGGCTCGAAAAGACTGCCCTAAAAGGGCGTTGGCAGCGGCGTTGAGGCTACCATCGCCGCCTAA
This sequence comes from Saprospira grandis, assembly GCF_027594745.1. NCBI lineage: Bacteria > Pseudomonadati > Bacteroidota > Saprospiria > Saprospirales > Saprospiraceae > Saprospira > Saprospira grandis. Next base: position 2,642,633 of record NZ_CP110854.1, read on the forward strand.
AACCAGAAAATTTTGCCCCCCTTCTTTGAGGTAGAGTTGTATTTGCTGCAACATTTCTCGGCGGTTGCGGACATCTTGGCCCTCATAGGCTTGGCCGCTGGCCTTAATTTGCCGCTCTATTTTGGGCCAAAGCCTTAGCGCAGTAGCTTGGCGGGCTTTGGGATTGCGTAAGATGTACCATTTCATAAGAGAGCGGCTTTGGGTGGGAAATTGGGCCAGGGGCGGGCTTGGCCTAGCGATGTGGAGGGGGGCGGCGCAGCCGCAGACCAAGGCAGCTTTGCTGCCGAAGGGCCGAGCGAATAGCGAGCCCCGCAACGTAGCGCAGCAAGCGCAGCGCAGCTGAGGCCCCAAAAAAATCAATTAAAAGATAAACATAAAAAAGGAGAGGAGGTTGTTTTGGGCAAGGCTAATTCTGGCAGGAAAAAACTATAACAAAAAGGGACAAAAGGCCAAAGGATACAGCTAGCTGCTGGAAAATGCTTATTTTTGGGGTCAAAATAAAAAGCAATCTACTATGTTTAAGTCAGTCACATTTATTGTCAGTCTATTTTTGGTATTGGGGTTTGGCGCTTGCCAGAACGAAGCGGCACCTCAGGAGTCTGCGCAGGAAGAAACGGTAGCCGCTTCTGCAGAGGAGCAGCATGGGCATCATGAGGGGCATGGCGCTGCGCCCGAGCCTTTGACGGAAGAGGGCCTACATTATGGGCTAGAAAAAATTGATGGAGAAGGGGCCAAAACGGCGGCAGAAGTTGTTGCGGCTTTGCAGGCGGAAGACTTGGGGATGATTGCTTGGGGCGAGGGCCAAGAGTCGCCGGGGGTAGAAAATATTAAAGTGGAGGGAGAAATTGTGGAGATGTGTAAAATGTCGGGTTGTTGGTTTACGCTCAAGACGGCCGAGGGGCAAGAATTGATTGTGAGCACCGCGGAGCATAAGGCTTTGCCCAAAGAATTTATGGGGCAAACCGTTGTGGCTGAGGGGCCTGCCTTTAGAGTAGACATTTCGGCAGAGGAGCTACAAGCCCAAGCTCAGGCCGATGGGTAGAGCGAAGAAGAGGCGGCAAAAATCACAGAAGGGCGGAGTGAATTTAACCTCATTGCCAAGGGCGTGATGTTGAAAAAGTAAGTTTTTTTGAAAAAAGGGCTAAAATATTTTGGTCAAAAGAAATTCTTGCCTATTTTTGCAACCGCTTAGGGAGGAAAACACTTTGTTTTTAACTTTAAGTTTGGATTGATTCCGTAGCTCAGCTGGTAGAGCATTTGACTTTTAATCAAAGGGTCCCGGGTTCGAACCCCGGCGGGATCACAACATACAATATAAAGGCTAAATATCTGGATTGATTTCGTAGCTCAGCTGGTAGAGCATTTGACTTTTAATCAAAGGGTCCCGGGTTCGAACCCCGGCGAAATCACAAAAAAAATTTATATAGAGTTTAGCCTTTTAGGTTGATTTCGTAGCTCAGCTGGTAGAGCATTTGACTTTTAATCAAAGGGTCCCGGGTTCGAACCCCGGCGAAATCACGCAAACCGCTTCCAATTTTGGAGGCGGTTTTTTTTATGTCTATTTTAGACTATTTGCCTCAATTTCAGCCCTTAAAATTTTGCACCGCTTTTTTTCGCTTCAAAAGCTTTATCTTTGGGCGGGCCTAGCGCAGAAAGCTGGGCTTTGGCTTGAGCGGGGGAATTCTTAAAAGACTTCTTTAGTGTTTTATGAAAAACTTACTTAATTTTAGCCATCAGAATATACCTTCAATAACTCGTTTTTTGAGCATGCATTTACCTCTACAATTTATCAGCAAATCGGCTATTATAGCAGCGCTTACGGTTAGTTTTTGCTGGAGCAGTATCTTTAGTCATCAACTTTCTGCCCAATGTGATTTACAAATTGAAAGCTTGCTCTTGAGTGATGCGAGTTGTGGGCAGTCTAATGGCGAAGCTAGCGTTATTGTTACTGGCGGACAGGCGCCAATTAGTTATCAATGGTCTAATGGGGGAACTACCTCGGCCATTTCTTCTTTGGCGGCGGGCAACTATCAGCTTACGGTTAGCGATGGGGCGGCTTGCCAGCAAATTATTCCCTTTAGCATTAGTCATCAGGATGGGCCTAGCCAAACGGCGGTCATTCAGGCGGATGATTGTAATACCGCTGTAAACACAGGAGAAATTGCGTTTAGCTTTACGGGCCAAGCGCCTTTTTCTTTAAACTATAGCGGTCCGCAATCGGCTACTTTAACCAACTTGAACAACCTAGATACGCTTAGTCAATTGACGGCTGGAGAGTATAGCTTTATTTTGGTAGATGCCAATGGCTGTAGCTCGGCTTTCCGCCTAGAGGTCCCTACAAATGGAGGTATTTTGGCGGGAAGTGTAGTAGATGCCAACCCTGCCTGCGGGGGAGGTACCAACGGTTCTTTTACGACCACGCCCACTACGGGTAGCGTGCCCTTTGATTATTACTTGAACGGGACCTTTATTGGACAGCAGTTTGGTCCAAATACTTTTGTCAACCTGACCGCCGGCGTTTATACCATCGAGGTGATTGATGTGAATGGCTGTAGCGGTTTTGATACTTTGGTCTTGGATGAGGCTGGAGCAACTACACTCAATCCCGCCAACTTTACAATCACGGCAAACAACTGCGCAGGGGCCAATGCTGGAGTTATTGATGATAACGGAAGTTGCCCAACTTGTGAAGTTTATGAATTGAGCTCTGGCCAATTGGTAGGAAATACGCCACAAACTAACTTACCCGCTGGCCGCTATGAGGTTCGCTTGCAAACTGGGGGCTGCCAATCTTTTCTGCCTGTAGAAATTAGAACGCCTAACTACTGGACCCTAGAGGTACAAACGGCCAATCCCGCCTGTGTAGCTGGCGATATTGACCTGACTGTAAGTGGGGCCAACTCGCCTTATACTTTTCTTTGGTCTAATGGTGCCACTACAGAGGACCTCTCTAGTGTAGCGCCCGGCAACTATAGCCTCACGCTAACCGATGCCCAAGGCTGCCAGATTCAACAAAATAATATCGAGCTTTTGGCTTGCTCTTCTGTAGATACTATCCGCCCTATGGTTTATGTGAACCAAAGCGGAACTTATTGTATGGATACTACCCAATTGCCCGGCAATTTGCAAACGGTAAATAACCTAGGCTGCTCGCCACTTAACTTTGGTGCGGTAGCCAATATCAACGCCAATACGGCTTGTTTCGATTATATCGGAAACAATACCGCTGGACAAGATACCCTCTGCTGGGAGGTCTGTGATAATAACGGTTTTTGCGATACCACTATTTATATCTTTACGCTAGCCCCTCAGCCCGATACGGCGATTATTGATGTGGCGGCTGGCTCTGCAGTGGTCGATACCTGCCCCATCAATATTCAGTTTGCTGGAACGCTGGCTTCGGTCAATAACCTCGGTTGCGATCTACAAAACGTAGGGGGGATCAACGTAGATCCTACTACGGGCTGCGCTTCTTATACCCCCGCCGCCCCTCAACAAAACTCTGGCATTCGCGCCGATACAGTTTGTGTGGAGCTTTGCGATAATAATGGCGTTTGCGATACCATGGTCTATATCTTCAATAACTTGGAGCCAAACTGTCGCGACCTTTTACCCGATACGATCACGAGCCAACTCACTGATTGCTCTGTTCTCGAGACTTGTATTAGCAATATTCCTTTGGACAGTGTGCAGTCTGGCGATTATAGCTTTACGCTCAACGGCCAACCCTATACCGGCGGTTTTGCCGCTTGTAATGAAGTGACCCGCATCCAATATCCCGTGATCTTGGTCCCTAACTGCTCTGGCGCTTTTGAGGTGAGCTGGACCGCCAATGGCGTTTTCTACGGCCCCGATACGGTGGCTGGCCTTTTGGGTGTGGTCAATTTTATGAATATCAATGACGGAAATACCTTCTGGAGTATCAATGGCGATAGCTCGATTATTATCGGGACCAATACGACTTCAACGACCAATTACAATAATCTCAATATTAGCTGTATTCCTTCGGGAACAGTTTCTAATGTAGGCCCTACGGTCCAACCTCAGTACGCTCAAGGAACGGTCCTTAGCTTTCCCGCTCAAGGAACTTATAGCTTGGTGGTGAATGGCCCGCTCAACTGTAGCGATGCCGCTTTGGTGAATTTGTATTGTGCCACCACCGAACAATTTGAGGATACCATTTTGGTCGGAGAGCAGTTTACTTTCTGCCTAGATACTACGGAGGTGCCTTCAGTAGATACGGTCTATAATTTCTGCGCCAACGCTTCTTCTGGAGCCGTGAACTTTATTATCGACCAACAAACCGCTTGCGTGACTTATATCGGCGATAGCCTAGGAAGCGATCTCGGCTGCTTCTTGGTCTGTTCCAATAACGGCGCCTGCGATACTTCTTACCTTTTTGTGGAGGTGGCTCTGCCCGCCCCCATCGCTCAAGATGATACCCTAGAGCTGATTTTTGGCCAAAGTACGGCTACTATTGATGTTTGTCTCAATGATAGCTTCAATACCGCCAATTATACGGTGGCTGCCCTCAGCCAACCCAACCTGGGCCAAATCAACCAAAATGATTGCTCTTTTACTTATAGCCTTAATCCCGGCTTCTGCGGAGATGATGCCTTCGATTATGTGATTTTCAATCCTTGGGGCGCCGATACCGCCACGGTTTATATCGATATCCCTTGTAGCCCTTTCACGATTTATGATGGCTTCTCTCCCAATAATGATGGAGTAAACGACTTTATGGTCATCGAAACCATTCAGAATTTCCCCGGCAATGAGGTGGTGGTCTATAACCGCTGGGGCAATGAGGTTTTCCGCCAAGAGGATTATCAAAATGACTGGAACGGTACTTTCCAAGGAAATGACCTACCCGATGGCGATTATTACCTAATTGTTTACGGAACCGATGGCGTGCTTTTGGGCCGCCAATGGATTCGGATCGCTCGCTAGATTAGGGCTCTTTTAGAGGGGCTTCCCCACCCTTTGGGCGGGTCGGGCTGTTTCGCAGCTCGCTCTTCGCTCGGCCCTTCAGCGCTAAAGCGCTTCGGTCTGGCCCTGCGGGCCACTGCTGTCCATCCCTAAGCCTGCGGCGGCTTCGCCGCCTGCAAAACCGCAAAAGGAGCAGACCTTTATATTATCGACCCTTTACGCTTTCAAAAGCTTTTTCTAATATGACATCCATCTTATCCCGCCTTTGTTTAGCCTTTTTCTGCCTAGCGCTAGCCAGCACAGGCCTAGAGGCACAATCTGCCAAGCTGACTAAGGCCAATAAGTTCTACCAACAACTGAACTTTAGAAAGGCCATCGAACTCTATGAAAAGATTTTGGCCAAGAAAACAGAGCCCGAGGCCCTTTTCAATCTTCCCGATTGCTACCGCCGTATCGGCGATTACCAAAAGGCCGAACGCTGGTACGCCAAAGCGGTCCTCCACCCTGAAGCTAATGCCGAGCTCTATTTTTATTTGGGCCTCTCTCAATTGTCTAATAATCGCCCCCAAGAGGCTAGAGTGAGCTTCGAGAAGTTTAGAGAACTCGCCCCCGGCGATCTCCGCGGCCCCCAACTCATTGAGGCCTGCGACGATAGCCTCCGAACACTACTCACAAATAGTGGGGCCCTCTATATCGTCCGAAATGTTCGAGAAATTAACACTAAATACGATGAGTTTGGCCTCAATACACACCGTAAGGGGATTGTCTATTGTGCCGAAAGAGATACCGGAGCCGCTCCGCTATTTTTTCAGTCCGCCTGGACCGGCCGCCCCTTTGTCGATGTCTATTATTGCGATCGCCGCCTCGTCGATGAGGAAACTAAGGCTTATAAGTATGGCAAATCTCGCCCATTCGATAAGATTGTAGATACTCGCTATCATGATGGACCTGTAGCTTTCTCTCCCGATGGAACAACCATGTACTTTACCCGAAATTATTTCCAAAAAGGAAAGGTAGAACGAGATGGTGCCGGTATTGTCCAAACTCAAATTATGAGTACTAAAATGACCAATACGGGCTGGGAGAAAAAAGGCCGCCGCGTCGATTTTGCCCGCAAGTCTTATTCTGTGGCCCATCCCACCCTCAACGCAGAAGGCGATAAAATGTACTTCGCCTCAGATATGCCCGGTGGCTTTGGCCGTATGGACCTCTACGTTTCTTATCTAGAAGGTAGCGGCTGGAGCGAACCCATTAACCTCGGCCCCGAAATTAACACCGAAGGCGATGAGGTTTTCCCCTGGCTCGCCCCAGATGGAACACTTTATTTTGCCTCTGATGGACATACAGGCCTCGGTGGCCTCGATGTCTATTCTTCTAAGGCTTATAAGGGCCGATGGAGACCCCTAGAAAATCTAGGTTCTCCCATCAATAGCCGCTTCGATGATTTTGCCTATATGCAAGATGATAGCTCCGGAATCTCTGGCTATTTCTCTTCTAACCGAGATAGCGCAGTGGGCGCTACCGATATTTTCTTCTTTACTAAGTTAGCCGTCAATACAGAACTACTCGTTTTTGATAAGTTGACAGGTAGGGGGGTAGATGAGGTGAGCCTAACTTCTGATTGCTTTCCTCGTAAAGAGTATCTAACCGATGTAGATGGAAAGGTCCAACTCCAGTTGCCACTTAATAGAAGCTGTACCTTTGAGGTCTTTTCTCCTGCCTTTGGCGATACTTCAGTAACTATTTCTACAGAAGGCTACGCTATGGGAGCCCGCCTCTTTATTCAGGTGCCCACGGTGGCCAAAAAACTGGAAATTAAAGTAGAGGGCCAAGTAGTCAATGACAAAACCGGAGAACCTCTAGCCAATGCGCAGGTAGAACTCCTAAGCAACTGCCAAAAAGGAACAACCAAAGGCAGCACAGATGCCGAAGGTAATTATAGCCTAAAGGCCTTGGCCAATTGCCAATATGTAATCAAGGCTAGCAAAGAAGGCTATTTTACTAGCACCAATAAGTTTAGTACACTCAACATTGATGAGGATACTACCTTTAATGCGAATGTGGCCCTGCCCGAACTCTTCAAGCTAGATAACCCCAATAATCCAAATGGACAAGAGGGCAGCTTTGGTGGCGGAAACCCCAATGGCTTTGAAGGAGAACAGGTCTACCAAATTGATGCAATTTATTATGATTACGATCAAGATCGCATCAATCTAGAACGCTCTACGGGGCTGCAACAATTGCTCGATATTATGGTCAATAATCCCGATTTGGTAGTAGAGATTCGCTCGCATACCGATTCTCGTGGAGATGCCAATTATAATTTGGAGCTCTCTGCTCGCAGAGCAAAATCAGTAGCTGATTACCTGATTGAAAAGGGCATCTCTGAGGCCCGTTTGAGCTATTTGGGCTTAGGTGAAAGCCAACTACTCAATGGTTGCGATGATTTTAGTAGCTGTGATGAAGCTCAGCATGGCGAAAACCGCCGAACAGAGTTTAGAGTGATTCGCCAAAATAAATAATGACCGTTATTGGTCCAAAGAAAAGGGGAGAAACAGCAATAAGCTGTTTCTCCCCTTTTTTTACGGCCCTACAGGCGGCTTTGCCGCCGCAAAGGAGCGCAGCGACGCGGCTGAGGGGCTGTAGCAGGGCCGCCGAAGGCGGCAGACCCAAGGCTTTTGTAGCGCAGCGAAAAAGCCTGCAGGGCCGAGCAGACTTGCGAGCTGCGCAATGGCCCGACCCAGCCGAAGGCTGGGGCAGCCCCAAAAAAAAGCCCTTCAAAATAGAAGGGCTAAACGGATTATTTTAAGCTATATTGGACCAAAGTATTGACCATATTTTCATAGAGAATGCTCAGTTGCTCTAACTCGCTAGCCAATAAATCAATTTGCTCGATACAGCTAAGCAGCTCCTCTTTTTCTAGGGTTTGGGCCCCCAAATAATCATTTTTGAGCTGGGTCCAAAGGGTTTCCAACTTATGTAGGCCCTCGACAATGGCGGGGGTGTTGTCCTCAAAAGTTTGTAGCTGCTGCAAGGTCTGCTCAAACTCCTTTACGGTATCCTCATAGCGGCGTTGCGAAATGCTTCCACCCTGATTTTTGGCCGTTTGCACCCGATAAATCAAGAGGCGCTGAATGTCGGTAGTTTGATGCCCCACAATATTGAGCAAGTGAATGATGCGCTCTTCTTTGGGCAATTCTTTCTGCTCTTTGGGGTAGAGCGGAAGCTGGCCCGCATAATTTTCTAGGTCGCCAGCCATGCGGTCGCAGGCCGCCATAATAATATGACTTTGCTCAATGAGTTTGAATAGGCCCTCCTCGGTATAGTTCTTTTTTAGGGCCTTTTTGTAGTTTTTCCAGAAGCGACCAATGGTTTCTGCCGACCGGCGAGCGGCCTTGGTGGGGGCAAATACCACCAAACGACGATTGCGACCCTCAAATTCCGAGATGAGCTCATCTAGCGATTGACGGGCGCTGCGGTCGCGCTCCAAATCAAAGGCCGCAAGTAGGTAGGTGCGCGCCATTTCTTTGTTTTGGGCGCGGTGGCGGCTCACCATGGCCACCAAATGGCTGACCGATAGGACCTCGACCAACTGGCTGTATTCGCTAGCGAGCCGACAAAGCGCCTGACTGCTTTGGTCCGAGCTACTGGCCAGGCTAGTCATATAACTGCGCTTTTTGGGGCTGTAGTTGTCAAATTCCTTGCTCAATGCTAGCCATTTTTCTTTAATGCTTTGGAGTTGTTCTTTGGTGCTGGCGGTATTAACCTTGCTATTGAGCAGGATGTCGAAATTGGCTAGGGTTTGTTCTGCTACCTTTTTTAGGCTGCGCTCCAAACTGCGCTTTTCGGGCAGGTCCAAGCGACTAGCATATTGATAAAACATATAGCTTTCGGCAAAAATAGCTTGAGCATAGGCCCGGCTACTCAGGCCGTAAGATTCTTTGAGGTTGCGGGCAATATTGGGGTAAATCTGAGCAATATACCCACTGAGCGCAAAGCGATAGGCCTCTGCCGCCTCATAGGTTTTGCGCTCCAATTTGAGCAGTTTGGAGCAGGTCTTCGGGCCAATTTCTCGACTGACGACTAGGCTGTACTCCTTCCAATTATTTTTTAGATCGGTCAGTGCGGGTTTAAGAATAGGCGACTCACTAAACTCTTCTAGTTCCACTAGATTTTCCTCAAAAACCAAGAGCGAAGAGTCAATCTGTAGGTAGTAATCCACCACCTTGGGGCTGTTGGCTAGGCCCATAAAGGCCTTGGCACTTTGCTTAATCAGATACTTTTGTTGCTCACTGAGGAGTAAAATTTTTTGAATGGAGCCATCGGAATTATCGGGGCTGCCAGCCCAGACTAAGGGCGAGCCCATAAGGGCGAGAAGAAAGATGCAAATAGTTCTCATACTTATCTGTAGATTTAGCGTTCTGAGCGTTAAGTTACTTTTTTTCTTCTCTTTATGCAAAAGCCTAGCCACGGTCAGGATCTTGCTGCTCTACCTTGGCCCGCAGCTGCTCGAGCTCTGGCCCCAGCAGCAGCCGATCTTCCTGAAGGAGCTCTTCATAGGCCTGCTGGCAGTCTTCCTGAAAGGCCAGTTCTTCGGCAATGAGGGCTAGGCGGTATTGCTGCAAAATGGCGGCCTCTTCTTTTTTATCCTGCGCTTTTTGTTGGGCCAAATACTGCCGATGCCGCTCGAGCTGGGCCCAACTTTGGTCCCCTTTTTTTAGGGCCTCCAAACGCTGCAAGTTTTCTCGATGCGATTGTTGCAACTCCCGAAAAAGCCCAATTTGCTGTATTAATACCTCCCGCTCTTGCTCAAATTCTTGCAAAATTCGCTGACTTTCCTCTAAGTAATCCTCCCGATTTTCTTGCAAATCTCTTTGATAATAATAGATATTTTGGCCCTCGTCTATGGGACGCAAACAGAAAAAGAGGACCTTGCTGGGCAGCTCGACATAGCTGGGCCGCCCAAGCTTTTCTAAGAGCTCTTTTTGCTGCCGATAGCCGCTTTCTAGCTCTTCTTTGGCTTGCTGCTCATGCCGCTCGGCCCAATATAGGGCATGCCGAAGGCGCTGGCCCAACTGCTGCTGACTATTAACAGCTTCCTCATTTTCTTCTTTTTGGGGCGCCTTGGGCGACTGCAATAATCGCCAAGCTAAAAACAAAACCGCTAGGGTCAATACCGTTAAAAAGAGAAGAAGTGGATACATAGTTTTTTATTTTTTTGGGGCCCGCGGCCAGCAAGCTGGCCGCCGCTATGCTGCGGGGCTCACTCTCTGTTCGGCCCTGCAGCCGCCGCAGGCGGCTTTGGTCTGGCCTTCGGCCACCCCTCCGCAGCGCTGGGCCCGCAGATGAGCTCGCCAAAAACGGCCTAAAGGCCGCCCGCCTAAACGCAAAAAGGCCCAACTTTATAGAGGTTGGGCCTTTTTGCTGAAAATGCAAAGCCTTATTTTCCCTGAAAACGAATTTTACATTCCTCCCAAAGTTGGCCTTCTTGGTTTTGTAGCTGAGCCACGGCCTCAATTCTATAAATAGATTTTGCCGATTTGAGGCTTTTGGCAAAACCCGCCAAACTCTTGCCCAAAACATTAGATCGCTCCAAACGATCCATATTAGAGAGCTGAAACTGAAAGGGAAGCTTGAAAAACAAACTGAAGTCTTGCCCATTCTCTAAATGTAAGGGCTCCTCAATGAGCTTTTCGCCCAAAATGTATTCATCAATCTGTTTGTTGTCGCCTCGCCCACGCTCATAGCGCTCAATCAGGCGAATACGAATGGCCTCAATACTGGCCGCACCCTTGGCCGAAAAAAGAAGCTCTGCATTGATGGTATTTACATCTATAGGGTAGACCTCTAGGGCCGATATGCGCATCTTGACTTCCGAGAAGCCTAACCAGCGTTTGAAATTTCCGAACATATACTATATGGTGTCTAAGGGGATGATGTTGAACTTAGTTAAAAGCCGTCAAAGATAATTCCAGTTCCCAATAGGCGGCCAATTTGTCAGCTAGCCCCATTTTGCGCCCTACAGGCCCGAAGGGCCGCAGGCTGAGGGATGAGAGCAGGGCCGCCGCAGGCGGCAGACCTAGCGGGCGTAGCCCGCGCAGGGCCGAGCGAGCAGCGAGCTGCGGACAGCCCGACCCGCCCGAAAACTCATGAGGGTTTTAACCCTCATTTTGTATAGCTTCGCAAAGCGATACCGCTTTGCGCTGGCTTTCAACCCAGCGGAAGGGGCAGCCCCAAAAAATAGCCTACTGCTTAATAAAGGCCTGTCTCCAAACTTGTTTGTCGCTACGGATTAGGATAAAATATTGGCCAGCGGCTAGTTGTGGAATCGCTAGGCGGAAATCTTGTTCGCCAGCAATTAGGGCCAAGTCCGCTTTCTCCCAAATAATGCGACCATCTAAGCTATAAATAGCCAGTTGGGCCGAACTATTGGCCAAGGAGGTCAACCGAAGCTGTAGGCTGGCATCTTGGACAGGGTTGGGGAAAACCTGCAACTCATTTTGGGCCAGATCAGCCAAACTGTGGCTACTGCTAATTGTGCCCGTCTGAAAATAAAAAGGGGGAGAACTGGGGGCACAAGTATAGGCCGGCTGCAGGGGCTTGACGGTCCAGCGAAACTGACGATTACTCCCTAAGGCCGAGCTAGGAATAAAGGCAAAATTCTGATTCATCACGCTGCCCGTATAGACCTGCCCCAAGGGAATATTGTTAAAAATGCGCTCTACCGTAATGACCCATTGGTTGGCATTGGGCGCTGTAGAGGCATCCCATTCTAGGCGAATTTGTCCATTGACCTCCTGCGCCAAATCATTGTTGATAGGGCTAATGCCTTGGAGTTGGCTACCGTCTAGGCTATCCATACTGCTGGGCGCTGGAAAATTGGTCCAGTTGCGGTTGGCCATATCGGCCAGCATGGCGTTCTTTTGTTCTTGCGAAAAAGTATTTTGGCAATTATCGCTAGAATAAGACATGAAGTAGTCGCTATTGATTTGCAAACTGGCCCCCGTAGGATCTTGTAAACTCGTAGAAACAGGGCAGCTAAAACGCTCCGAAATATAATCGGCTTCGGTATCGCAAAAGCCATCGGCGGCATTGGCGCAATTGGCCCCAATTCCTCGGGCTACATTTTCGACCAAACGCCCATTCACAAGCAGAGGAGCAGGACTGCCACTATATTGGGCCCGGGCATCTACGCCCTCCCAACCAAAAAAGGTATGCGGCAAGGTGAAAAAGTGGCCCAGCTCATGCGTAATGGTGGTTGAACTGCCATTGGCGTAGCTATTTTGAATAAAAACAAAGTCGCGAGAAGGCGTATAATAACCCGCCACCGAGCGGCTCACATTGGCACTCACAAAAACATTGAGGCTATTAGGGACCTTATAACTGCTCATTCTAACTTGGCCCGTATTATTATAGGCATCATCATAAATCACATCATCATAAATAAAGCGAACTGGACCATTGAGATAGAAGAAAATATTTTGGTCGGCAAAGTCGCTATTGAGCTTGCAAAGCATTTCTACCGCCTTACTGCCCGAGGCAAAGCCCTGCCCCGCCTCGCTGCCCACCAAATGCAGACTCAAAGGAATATAAGTGGTGTTTTGTCTGCTAATCTGGGCCAAGTTGATGTTGCGGCGGTTTTCCATCATTTGGGCCTTAATGGCGGCTCCATCTGCCAAAGAGACCCCACAAGGCGCCTCTTGGGCCAGTAGTTGCCCCACCCAAAGGAGCGAACAGAAAAAAGAAAGGTATATCAATCGCATAGATTTCGGTTTTAATGATTGACAAAAGAAGGGCATTTTACCCTAGCACTAAAAGTATTTTTTGCACATTTGTTGGATTATATACGGCTAAGGCAAGCAAAATAGTTGTTAATAGCTAGTTTATGGAATTATATTTTGAACTTTAGGACGCTTGTAACTACATATAAAAAGGACTATATTTATATAGCTATTTTTTTAGGACCTTCTACTTTTTTGATTAACTTTGTTTAAATCGTATACCTCAAATTAAATCAACATCCTATGAGTCAGTTAGAAGCTAGATTAAGCATTGCGACCCTAGAAGCCGCTGCCGCGGCCCTTCGCGCCCTTGCCCATCCTCTTCGTCTGGCTATCGTCGACCTCCTAAAAGAGAAAGGGGAATTGCCCGTGAAGGATATTCATGGTATCCTCAATATTGAGCAGGCGGTGGTTTCTCATCATTTGGGCATCCTTAAAAATAAAGGGGTGCTTGTGGTCCGTCCCGAAGGTAACAAACATTTTTATGCCATCAAAGATGAAGAGGTGGCCCAGGTGCTTGCTTATGTAGAGCGCTGTTTTTAGGCTTTTTTTAATGACTTTCTTTTTGACCTCGGTCTTTTGCTTTATCTTTTGGAGGTAAAGCTTTTTTATTTTGGGGCTGCCCCTTCGGCCTGCGGCCTTCGGGTCGGGCCATTGCGCAGCTCGCAGGTCTGCTCGGCCCTGCAGCGGCTGCGCCGCTTTGGTCTGCCGCCTTCGGCGGCCCTGCTACAGCCCCTCAGCCAGAGCGGCCAGCTCTGCGCTTAGCTACGCTATTTATCTCCACTAATTACTATAGAAAACATGAGAAAACTATTTATCCCCTTGGCCCTCGCCTTTTTGCTGATGGGCACAGCCTGCCAAAACCAATCTGCTCCCCAAACAGATGAGCAAACGGCCCAAAAAGAAACGCCCAAAGAAGAAACCGAAGAGGAGCCCATGAGCGAGGAAGAAGCCTTTGCAGAAGCCGCTTCTGGCCCTTTTGAAATTACTATGACGGCAGTGCCCGCCAAAAAACTCCCCTTCGATGGTCGAATGGTGCATGGCCCCGACCTAGAAGAAGCCACAGAGGTAAAGGATATTAAGGGCACTTACTATTTGCTCCGCAACCAATATTTTTCTGAAGGCCGCCACTATATGAGCCTAGGCTATTATTTCTGGGATGGCAAAGAAGCCAAACGCCAAAATATTAAGCATTACGATATGGAAAATTGCAACTTTGACCTAGTCAGCAAGTTTCCTAATGCAGGTTTCCAAATTGCCGACCAAGATAAGGATGGCGAGGCCGAAATCTACTGCTTTAGCCAACTCGATTGTGTGAGCGATGTAAGCCCCACTAATCTAGACCTACACGTTTTTGAGGGCCAAAATTATTATCAATTGGCCGGAAACAATAAGGTGGAAGGCCTAGGCGGAGAGTTTAAGCCTAGCGATAATTTTAAGGCAGAAGAAAAAATATTTAACTACGCCAGCGATATCTTTAACTCTTTTTCCGATAAGGTAAAGGCGTATTAGTCCCTGGCCTAAAGCCAAAGCGCCCATGCTCTAAGGAGCATGGGCGCTTTTTTTATGCGTTTAGCAGGCGGCGAAGCCGCCGCAAAGGGCCGCAGGCCCGCGGCTGAGGGATGAGAGCAGGGCCGCCGCAGGCGGCAGACCTAGCGGGCGCAGCCCGCGCAGGGCCGAGCGAGCAGCGAGCTGCGGACAGCCCGACCCGCCTACTGGCGGGGCAGCCCCAAAAAATTACCACTCAATATATTCAGGCTCTTCTTCTTCCTCAATTGTGCCGCCACTACCGCCTTTATATTCTGGAATATCGGCCCATTCGTCGGGTTCTTCTAAGGTTTTGACCTTTCGTTGGAAGTTGCTGCCAGAGGGGGCGCTGCCGCCACGGGCCGCAAATTCGCTGCCCATAAACTCCGCTTTTAGGCTGTTGTTGAGGGCCAGGGTTTCTTCCTGCATATCGGCCTCCATGAGTTTTTTCACCTTTTTGCGGCCCATCTGATACTGATATTCCTCATCGTAGAGGTTGCCATACATGCGCGCATAAACATTGAAAAGGCCCTTTTTGCGGGCGGGCAAAGGCTCCATATCCTTATTGTAGCGCTTGAAGCGGTTGGCCAAAATTTGGCCCACATTGATCTTGAAGCGGTAGTCCATGTCTTGGTCAAAACTATGGCTGCCCGAAAGCGTGATATTCATGGCATTGCTCTGAATGAACATGGCGGGAATATAGAGCTTGCGGTTGGCTATGCGGAACTGGTTTTCGACCCGACTAAATCGAATATGTTTGAGGTCCTTGACTTTAATGTACTGACTAAAGTCCTCCAACATTTCAAAGCCAATGATTTCGCCATCTTCTAGGCTAGCATCGGCCAAAACGGAGAGCTCATTGTCCATAAAATGGCCCTGTTCATCCCAAAAGGCATTTACTTTGACCAAGCTGCTCAAGCGGCCACGCAAATGTCGAGCCTCTAGGGTGGTTTGCCCAAAGTTATCCATTTGGTCAAAAAACTGATTGATGTCGATCTTTTCCAATTCGGCAAAGGCCAACAACTTGGGCGCCAAGTCAAAGGTATAGCGGGCATCTAGGCGCATTTTTCCCTGAAAGCCCTCTAGAGAAAGCCCTCTGAGGTCCATTTTGTTGTTCTGAAAGGCGAGCTCGCCATCAATGTTCTTAAACTCAAATTCTCCATAATTGAGCTGCTGAATATGCAGTTTAAAGCTGCCATAAAGGAAGTTAGAGACAAACATCCGCTGCTCGTTTTTCTCGGCCCGAACCGAATCCGCCGCTATAGAATCTGTGGGCAGAGGCTCCTGACTTTGGGGGCCCAAAGCGGCCAACATCAATTCATCAATATCCAGTTTTTCAGAGGCCCAACTAGCCTTAAAGCCTAGCTCTGCCTGCTTAGAGTTGCTAGAGTCGGCAAAGAGAACGGGCAAAATATTCTGGAAATTTCCCTGCAGCAGGATGTCAGATTTGCGGCTTTTGAATTGTAGTTTATTGACCGAGAACACATTATTGTTGAGGGCCAAACTTCCCTCGGGAATGCTCAGCGGGACGCCATAGCGAACAAGACCCACATTATCAAAACGAAGGGCTCCGCCCAAGTTGACTTTTTGGATGTAGCGAGGGTTGAGCATATCGTTTAGCCTTCCCTTTAGGGCCACATTTTCTATGGCGAGCAGGCCTTGGCCCTTACTCACTTCTTCGCCCAAAAATCCTTTGATGAGGTCAATAGGCAGCTTGCCATCAAAGCTAAAATCAATCAGGGGGTTGTCTAAATCCTCTACCCTTAGGGCCAAGGAAATAGGGTGTCCGCCCAAGCTGGCCTCAAAGTTTTTGAGCTCTAATAAGGCCTGATTGGAGCTACCGCCTCGGTTCTCAAATTCTACATCAAAGTTTACACTTTTGAGCGATTGACTCATGTTAGGGTGGCTCACTCTCCCCCTGCGCAAACCAAAGTTAAATTTGGTCATAGGCAGGCTGTTGGGGGCCAAAAGGCCCTTGGTTTCGGCCTTAAAGCTCATATAGGCATTGCTCTCAAAGCCGCCTAAATAGGGGAGGAGCTTGGGGGGCAGCAACTGAAGCAAGGCGCCCAATTTGGCTTTGTCCGACTCAAACTTGAGGTCCAAACGGGTCCCCTTAGGCACCAAAACAACCTCTCCTGTGGTCAAAAACTCATTGCCCTCTGCCTGCAGTTTCATCTCTTTGATGCTATAACTTTGGGTCAGATGGTCAATCTGAATATTGGCATTATAGCCTAGGGTTTTATTTTCTAGGTAGCGCTCGCCCCCCATCTCTAGGTAGTTCATCTGGATATTGGCCAAGCTTTTCAGGATATAGCGCTCATTATTAAAATCGCCTGCAAAAAAGGCCGACTCTAGCAAAAAGCTAACATCTTGGTCCATGATCTGGTCCAAATAACGCAGCTTAACATTTTTAAAATTGGCATCCTTAATCGAAAGATTAAGGTCGCTGCTTTGGCCCGTTTCCTCGGCTTCTTCTTCCGTAATAAAGATGTCGTAATTCGTCTGCCCATCCTTATATTGCCGCACATCAATGGCCGCATTAGATATACTGATGGCATTAAATTGATAATGCCCTGACAGCAATCCCCAAATGCTACACTTCAAGGAGAGGTCTTCGGCCCGCAGCAAATAACGGCTGCTGTCGCCACTATTATCATGTAGGGCCAGGTTTTTTAAACTGACCGAAGCCTTGGGGAAATCCCAAATCAAAGAGAGTTCTGCTCGCTCTACTTTGAGCTCCGTTTTTAGGCTTTTGCGTAGTTCCTGAACCACCAAGCCCCCAATTTTGGCCTCATAAAAGGCGGCCACAACAATCAGGGCAATCACGGCGATCATCGTAAACATTAGGGACCAGAAGAAGAGGGTCGATAAGATGCGCCAAGCTAGGCTTTTTTTCTTCTTGGGTTTTTGATTTTTGGGCTTTGGACTCATGTCGCTTTCTTTTTTGGGGAGAAGTAAGATGTATTTGGGGCTGCCCCGCCCTGCGGGCGGGTCGGGCTATGCGGGGGCTCGCTGTTCGCTCGGCCCTGCGCTTTTTTTCGCTTTGCTCAAAAAAGCTCGGTCTGGCCTGCGGCCACCCCCTACTATCCCTCAGCCTGCGGCGGCTTCGCCGCCTGCTAGATGCAGAAATACAAAATAATTTTTATGAAAAATCTAGCCCGAAAATACAAAGAAGGCCAGTAAAAAGGGCCTTTGGCTCAAGTTTTAGGTTTTTTTGCCATTTTTTTCTCCCTTTTTTTGAAAAATGTTTGGAAGTTTAAATTCTTGCCGTATATTTGCATCGCATTCAACGGAAAGCAACACAAAAATAAGGGCGAATAGCTCAGTTGGTTCAGAGCATCTGGTTTACACCCAGAGGGTCGGGGGTTCGAATCCCTCTTCGCCCACTACAAAAGAGTTACTGATTTTATCAGTGACTCTTTTTTTTTGTCTAGATCTGTCTTGATTCTTCTTTCTTCCTGCCTAAAGCTCCCCCTTTTTTGTCGCCAAAACCTAAATAGAGGTGGTTATACTCTATGATATAGGTTCCTCAACCCCATAAGATAGGTCCCCTAACCCCATAATAGACGTTCCGAACTGTATGATATAGGTCCCCTAACCCCATAGAGTAGGTCCCTTAACCCCATTAGGTACGTTCTGGACTCTATCGTATAGGTTGTTATACCCCATGATATAGGTTCCCCAACCCCATAATAGACGTTCCGAACTGTATAATATAGGTCCCCTAACCCCATAGAGTAGGTCCCTAGACCCCATTAGGTACGTTCTGGACTCTATCGTATAGAGTTGTTATACCCCATGATATAGGTTCCCCAACCCCATAATAGACGTTCCGAACTGTATAATATAGGTCCCCTAACCCTATAGAGTAGGTCCCTTAACCCCATAATAGACGTCTAGGGACCCCAAAATAGACGTCCTGGAACGTCTATTTGGGGTCCTACAACCTACATTATGCAGTTCTATAACCTATATGATATAGTTCCACAACCTATATCATGCACTTAGATAACCTATGTTATACACTTCCATAACGTATATAGAGGACTTTGACTACCTCAATCATACAGTATAGCTACGGTATGCGAGCACTACAACTAGCGTATTGGAACAGTAGAACTACTATAATAGGAGCAATAAATGAGTCCAGCTAAAGACTCAAAAGCAGGGGCAGCCAATCATCGCCTAGGGACAAGCCCCTAGGCTAATCTAAATGGAGTCAGCCCTAAAGGGCCTCAAAGAAGAAAAAAAGTCCATTAAGACCAAGGTTTGGCCCAAAAAGGGACCAACTCTAGCTGTTGGGGCCAGCCCTGAGGGCGAGGGCCAAAAAAGAGGCAGCCCGCCCAGCCCAAATCAATACTATAACTGACCTTAGGGTGGGCCTTGAGCTCTTCCCAGGCGCTTTGCATCTCCTCGGACCAATAAATATCGTCGAAAACTAGGAGGGCGTTGGGGCCCAAATAAGGCAGGCAAGCCTCAAAATAATCTAGGGTAGGTTGCCGCAAATGATGCCCATCAATAAAGGCATAATCTAGTTGGCCCAACTGCTTGAGGGCCGAGGGCAGCAGCTCCGCAAAGCTGCCCTGCCAAAGCTGCAAACTAGCCGAGGCGCTAAACAAGCGGGCATTCTTTTGGGCAATAGCGTGAATTTCGGGACAGCCCTCTATGCTAATCATTTGGGCCGAACGCTTGGCCGCATGCTGATAAAGCGCCGAGATACCCAAGGAGGTCCCTAGCTCCAAGATCGTTTGGGGCTGATGAAAATTGATCAGGCGAAATAAGAACTGGGCCTGCCAGGCGGGAGAGAGCGAGCGCCTGGCCAAATCGGATACTCGCTTAGGGGCCGACTTTCGACTACCAGCGCCCAAATCCTGAATCTGAATGGGCCGACTATCGTGTCGGAGCAAATCGCGCTGTCCCTCTAGCACCGAAAAACAATAAAATTCTCGCCGATCCTCCAAGACCAATTCTCGCCATTCTTGCAAGGCGGGGCAAGCTATTTTGCGGCCCGATTGAGCCCGTCGATAAAAGGAAAAAAGCGCAGTCCACATAGTTCTATTGATTTGGGCCCAAGTTAAGAAAAAATCTAGCAGCCCTTGGGGCTCTGCAGCGAACAAAAAAAATGATAAAAAACCGAGGAAACTTTAAACATATTTTGGGTTTCCGAGTTTTAGTCCTTAGTTTTGCCACTGTAAAGCAGGGACTTAGGTCCAAGAGGAAACCAAAGAAACATTAAAAGTTTCCCTTTTTGTGCTTTACAGGCTAAAAAAATGGCCCTAAAGAACTACTGACAAGATAAAATTTGATGTTGTGGACGAACTACAAAAAATATTAGCGGCTGCCGATAAAATGTTTCGGCAATACGGCATTCGCTCGGTCACTATGTCTGATCTCGCAAGGGAGTTGGGCATGTCTAAAAAGACGCTTTACGTACATATCAAAAATAAGCAGGACCTAATCATGAAAGTCTTGCAAGCGCATTTTGATCAAGAAAAGCGGACTTGTACGTTGGTACAGCGGGAGGCAAAAAATGCCTTAGAGGAAATGTTTTTGATGGGTCGAGAGATTCAGAAGAACATTCAGCACATCAATCCTTCTTTGATGTTTGACCTACGAAAATACCATAAGGCGGTTTGGGGCGAATTTGATAAGTTTCGCAAGACCTTCATCTTTAATATGATGAAAAACAATATGGACCGAGGCATAGAAGAGGGCTTATATCGGCCTGATTTGAATGCGGATATTGTCAGCCGTCTATATATAGGTATGGTCGAGCTCTTTTTGGATGCCGAATTATTTCCGCCCGATAAGTTTTCTAGGCCGAGTATGCATCGGGCCATGATGGCTTATCATCTGCACGGCATTGTGTCGGACAAGGGCAAGGCGGCCCTAAAGGATTATCTAGAACAATTAGAACAACTTTCTTCACCTTCCTAAATATAAAATTGAGATGAACTTAAGCAAAGGGCTGTACAGCCTTGTTTTTCTCTTCTTGGCGGGCTGGTCTTCGGCCCAATCTCCGGCCAGTTTCTCTTTGGAAGAGGCCATTGATTATGCCATAGATAAAAGCTTAGATCTGCAAACGGCAGAGCAGGATATTTTGTATGCTAAGCAACAAATCCGAGATACTCGGGCCATAGGTTTGCCGCAATTGAGCGGAAAAGTAGAGTATAACTACAATGCGAACTTGCCCGTGCAGTATCTACCCGATTTTATTTCGCCTATTGTGGTGGGGACCCTAGAGGGCTATCAGCTTGTTCCGCAAGGGACCTTAGAAAACTTGCCTGAGGGCGAGCCTCAGCCGGCCCAATTTGGTATTGCCAACTCGCTAACGGCAGGGGCTACCTTAAGCCAGCTCATTTTTGATGGTTCTTATTTTGTGGGCCTAAAAGCAGCGCGTTCTGTAGCCGAATTGAGCCGCAAGTAAAAGACGCTGACTGCTCATGAGATTCCCTACACCATCAAAAAGGCCTATTTGGCCGTCTTGTTGGCGGAAGAGAACCTAGGGATTTTGGACAAAAACCTAGAGAACTTGCAAAAGATGCGAGATGAAACCCAGGCCTTTTTTGAAAGTGGTTTGGTAGAGCAGCTAGATGTAGATCGTCTAGACCTCAGTCTGGCCAATTTGCAATCGGAAAGAGGAATGGTAGAGCGGCAAACGCAGTTGGCCTATAATGTCCTTAAGTTCCAAATGAACTACCCTTTAGAGGAGTCTATTGTCCTTAAAGATGAGTTGGAAAGCCTGATGCAGGCTCCTTCTCAGGACGATCTAGAAGGGGAGGCCTCGGCTAGTAAGCGGCCCGAGCTAGAGGTATTGCGCCTCAATCGGGATTTGATGGACCTCAATATGAAGCGCTATAAGGCGGGTTATCTGCCCAATCTATCTGGCTTTTTGGCCCATCAGTACCAGCTACAACGCAACAACCTTTTTGATAGCGATGAAGGGAAGTTTAACCCCATTACGGTTATTGGTCTACAACTCAATGTGCCCATTTTCGACGGCTTTAAGAAGGATGCCAACATCCAAATGGCCAAAATTGATGCGACCAAAGTGGATATCCAAATTAAGCAATTTACCCTAGCCACCGAGCTAGAAATCCGCAATGCCAGAGCCATGTACCTCAATGCTTCGGAGCGTTTGGAGAACCAAAAGAAGAACTTGGCTTTGGCCGAGCGCATTTTGGAAACCACCCGCCTTAAGTACCGAGAAGGGGTGGGTTCTAGTACAGAAATCAGCACGGCCGAGCAGGAGCTTTATCGCACACAGGCTAATTATATGAATGCTATTTACGACCTAGTCATTGCCAAAACAGATTTGGACAAGGCCCTAGGAAATCCCTTGAAATAGAACTTGTTAAAACCAATTATACAGCATGAAAACGCTAAAATATAGTTTTGTGGCCCTTATGGCCCTTAGTTTGGCCGCCTGCGGTGGGGCAGGAGTAGCGCCCGATCAAATGAAGGATCCCGCTAAAATTCGCCAAGCCATCCAAACAAAAAAGGAGGCCATCAAAACCCTAGAAGGCGAACTGGCCCAATTGCAAAAGCGCCTAGGGGAGGTAGACACCACGGCTCGCCCCGAGAAGTTTGTCGATATTACCACCCAAAAGGTCCAAAAAAAGACCTTCTCGCATTATGTAGAGGTACAGGGAAATATCACAACGGCCCAAGACCCTGCCTTTGCTAGCTCCGAAACTGGAGGCCGAATTACCGAAATGTTGGTCCGTGAAGACCAATTTGTCAAAAAAGGTGATTTGGTGGCTAAGGTAGATGTGGAAAGCATCCGCAAAAGCCTAGAAGAGCTCAAAACTTCATTGAAGTTGGCCCAAGACATGTTTGATCGGCAGAAAAAGCTTTGGGAAAAAAAGATTGGCTCTGAGGTGCAGTTTCTTCAGGCCGAAAGTCAGGTAGAACAATTGACCAAAAGTAAGGAGCGCCTAGAATTTGAGTTGAGCAAATCCAATGTATACGCCCCCATTTCGGGCTATGTGGAGAAAGTCATGCTCAAGGCGGGTGAAATTACTGGCCCAGGTTCTCCCATCGTTCAAATTCTCAATACCAACCAGCTCAAGGCGGTGGCACAGGTACCCGAAAACCTTTTGGGTAAGGTCAAGGTAGGCGATCAGGTAGAGCTCTATTTTCCGGCCCTTGGCCAAAGCCAAACGGCCCGTGTAAATGAAGTGAGCAGAAGCATCAACTCCACCAACCGAACCTTTGCCATTGAGGCCCCATTGGCAAGCCAAGGCGGGCTGATTAAGCCCAACCTTTTGGCCACGATTAAGATTAAGGATTTTGAGGCCGAAGATGTGGTGGTGGTCAATAGCAACTTGCTTTTGCAGGATGTAGATGGCAACAACTACCTGATGTTGGCCAAGGATGGCAAAGCCAAAAAGCGCATCGTTGAACTGGGGCGCAGCTACCAAAATGAAACCATGCTAGCCGCTGGCCTAGAGGGAAGCGAAACCCTAATCGTCAAAGGTGCTCGCCAAGCCATTGATGGCGATAAGGTGAAGGTACTGAGCTCTACTAAGGGGCAGAAAAATTAAGGTGTTTTTTGGGGGCTTGCCCGCCTTGCAGGCGGGCCGGGCTGTGCCGCAGCTCGCTATTCGCTCGGCCCTGCGCCGCCTTCGGCGGCTGGGTCTGGCCCTTCGGGCCACTGCTATCCATCCCTAAGCCGAAGCGGGCTGCGCCCGCTTCTCTAGCCGCAAGGACCAAGGGCTGGCTGGCCTAGCGATGTGGAGGGGGGCGGCGAAGCCGCAGACCCAAGCCGCTGAAAGCGGCTGCAGGGCCGAGCAGGCTTGCGAGCCCCGGAACGTAGCGCAGCAAGCGCAGCGCAGCTGAGGCCCCAAAAAACAAAGATTAGTTAAATCAAAGCAATCAGAATCAAACGATATGAGCCAAGAAAAAAGAAACTCTACCGGAGTTTTGGGCCAAGTAACTTTGCTGTAGATAATGCCATTAGTATGTTTTTGCTAACGGGAATTATCTTCCTTTTTGGAGCGCAATCTTATTTGACCATGCCCAAAGAGGCCTTTCCAGAAATTGTGATTCCTACTATTTATGTGGGAACGACCTACTCGGGAAACTCGGCCGAGGATATGGAAAAACTGGTGACCATTCCGCTAGAAAAAGAGATTGGGTCCATTACGGGAATTAAAAAATTAGAGGCCACTTCTATTCAGGACTTCTCGAATATCATTGTAGAATTTAATACCAATGTAGAAGTAGAAAAGGCCCTGCGGGAGGTAAAAGATGCCGTAGACAAGGCCAAAAACGACGCAGATTTTCCGCAGGATTTAACGGCGGGTCCCGATGTTTTTGAAATCAACTTCTCTGAATTTCCCATCCTGACGGTCAATATCTCGGGCCGTTATACCGAGGACGAGCTCCGCCAATATGGCGAGTATTTGCAGGATGAAATTGAGAAACTGTCCGAAATTTCGGAAGTAAAGCTCAAGGGAACCTCAGATAAGGAGGTGAAAATTGATGTGGATTGGTTTAAGATGCAAAGCCGCAAATTGAGCTTTAATGATATTGCCAATGCGATTAACATGGAAAACCTGACGCTCTCTGCTGGAGACTTTAAGTCGGAGGGTTTTAACCGCTCGGTACGGGTAGTGGGTGAGTTTAAGAGTGTTCGGGAGATTGAGAATATCATCATCCGCTCGGAGTTTCAAAACCCGGTTTTCCTCAAGGATATTGCTAGCGTACAAATGGGTTTTGAGGATCCTACCTCTATTGCTCGTAGCGACCAATTGCAGGTTGTTTCTTTGGATGTGATTAAGCGTTCTGGAGAAAACCTATTGGATGCTTCGGATAAGATTAAGGAGTTGGTGGAAAAGGCGCAGGCCAAACGTTTCCCTTCTGATTTGAAGGTCCAAATCTTTAATGACCAGTCTGTAGATACCCGCAACCAGGTGTCTAACCTACAAAACAGTATCATTTCAGGGATCATCCTCGTTGTTTTGGTCCTTTTGTTTTTCCTTGGTTTGCGCAATGCCTTATTTGTGGGCTTGGCGATTCCCATGTCGATGTTCCTCGGGATTTTAATCCTGAACCTCATGGGCGTTACCCTCAATATGATTGTACTCTTCTCGCTCATTTTGGCCCTAGGGATGTTGGTAGACAACTCTATTGTGGTGGTCGAAAACGTCTTCCGATATGTGCAAGAGGGCTATAGTCTAAAAGATGCCTCTAAGAATGCAGCGGGCGAGGTGGCCATGCCGATCATCTCTTCTACGGCAACTACTTTGGCGGCTTTCTTTCCGCTTTTGTTCTGGCCCGGCCTAATGGGTGAATTTATGGGCTATTTGCCCCTCACCTTGATTATCGTTCTGATTTCTTCGCTCTTTGTGGCCTTGGTGCTTACGCCTGTATTTACGGCGGCCTTGATGACCAAAGAAAAAACACCAGAAGAGATTCAGGCGCAGAAAGGGAAAAAGCTCATCAACAACTTAATTTGGATTGGCGTTTTGGCCACTATTGCTGTAGGCGGCTGGATTACGGGCACCGATTGGGTCCGAAACCTCTTTGGTATCGTCACCATCTTGACGGCCATGAATGTCTTTTTGTTTGCTCCTGGCGCCGTCTTTTTCCAAGATAAGTTTCTCCCTGTACTAGAGAATATCTACGATAAATTTATTGGTTTTGCCCTAAAAGGGATCATGCCTTACCTTATGTTTTTGGGTGTTATTGGCTTGCTCTTCCTTTCTGTGGTTCTAATGGGGGTTTTCCCGCCCAAAGTAGAGTTCTTCCCTGCGGCAGAACCCAAATACGTCAATGTCTTTGTCGATCTTCCTATTGGAAGTAGCATTGAGGCGACCAATGAATTGATGCAGGAACTAGAAGCCAAGGTAGAGGCCGTTGTTCGTCCCTATGATGAAAAGGGCGTTATTGAGGCGGTACTTTCTCAAATTGGAGAAAATACCTCGGATCCTTCTGGTCCCCCCGAACCTGGCGCCACGCCCAACAAGGCCCGTCTAACGGTTTCTTTTGTGCCTGCCGATGAGCGCCAAGGGGTATCGACTAGCCAAATTATGGAAGAAATCCGCCAATCGGTCCAAGGGTATGCTGGAGTAGAAATTGTGGTAGACCGCAACCAAGAGGGACCCCCCACGGGTAAGCCCATCAACCTAGAGATTTCTGGGGATGATGTAGAAATGAGAGAGCTTTCGGCAGTGGCCAATACGGTCCTCAATAAGCTGCGCAATGCCAATGTACCCGGGGTAGAGGAGCTCAAGATGAACGTCAATGCCAATGTGCAGCAAGACCTCATCGAGATTGACCGAGAAGCGGCTCGCCGATATGGCCTATCTACTTATGATATTGCTATGACGATCCGTACGGCCCTTTATGGCCGGGAGGTTTCTAAGTTTAAGGAGGGAGAAGATGAATATCCCATTATGCTCCGCTTTAGCGAGGAGTACCGCCAAAGCCAAGAGGCCCTAATGAACCAAAATGTGACCTTCCGAAATATGGATGCGGGGGGGCAAATTGTGCAGATTCCCATTTCTTCGGTGGCCAAGAAGGTGCCCAGCACTACCTATAATGCCGTTAAGCGAAAGGATGAGAAACGAACCATCACCATTTATTCTAATGTGCTAGAGGGCTTTAATGCCAATGAGGTGGTGCAGCAGTTGCAGTTCATTATGGAGGACTATGAAATGCCCGAGGGCTACAGCTTTAAGTTTACTGGAGAACAGGAGGAGCAAGCCGCCGCTATGGAGTTTTTGGGTACGGCCTTTACCATTGCGATCTTGGCCATCTTCCTCATCCTCGTTTCGCAGTTCAACTCGCTCAGCAAGCCCTTTATCATTATCCTTTCGGTTTTCTTTAGTACCATTGGGGTGCTCTTGGGATACATCCTTACGGGCATGGACCTAGTGATCATTATGACAGGTATCGGTATTATCTCTTTGGCTGGGGTGGTCGTAAATAACGCCATTGTACTTATTGATTATACAGACTTCCTGCAGAAGAGGCGGAAGGAGGAAACGGGCCAAGACCAACTCTCTGATGATGAGGTCAAGCAGTCGATTATCGAGGGCGGAAAAACCCGTCTACGTCCCGTACTCCTCACGGCGATTACTACGGTTTTGGGCCTCATTCCCCTAGCCGTTGGCTTCAACTTTGATTTCTATGGCCTAATTACAGAGCTCAACCCCAATATTTACTGGGGAGGCGATAATGCCGCTTTCTGGGGCGCTATGTCTTGGACGGTGGTCTATGGCCTTATCTTCGCCACTTTCCTTACCCTAGTCATTGTCCCCGTGATGTATTGGCTAATGTATAAGATGAACCGCTTTTTTGCTGGTCTATTTGGCCGCAATAAGGCCGCATAAACCCAGGCTTTGATCAAGCTTATCTTAAGGTCTCTACTTCGGTAGGGGCCTTTTTTGTTTTTGGGGTGGCTGTTTTGGGGCCTCCTGCCTACGGCAGGCGCTACGTTCCGCAGCTCGCTGTTCGCTCGGCCCTGCGGCCTGACGGCCTTGGTCTGCGGCTGCGCCGCACTGCTGCACATCGCTAGGCCGAGGCGGCTGCGCCGCCTCCCCAGGGCTTAATCTTCTTTTTGGACCAATTTGAGGAGTTCTCTAGCGGCGCGAAAGGAAGAGCTTTGTCCATTGCGGACGGCAGTTTGCCAGCCGGGCCATTGGCTTTGGACCTTGGGGTGTTCATAGAAGTGGCGGAGCAGCTCCTGCTCGATACTTTGGCGCATCCAGTATTCGGCTTGTTCGGCTCTTCTTTGGGGCCAGTAATTATTATTTTGGGTAAGTTGGCAATAGTCTTGAATTTGCTCCCAGATCGCTTCTAATCCCTCGGCATGTAGGCCAGAGGCTAGACTGACCTTGGGCGTCCAGCCCGATTTTTGGGCCGGGAAGAGGTGGAGCGCATTGCGGTATTGTTGCTTTGTTCTTTTGGCGGCTTGCAGGGCTTCGCCATCGGCCTTATTGACCAGTAGGAGGTCTGCCATTTCGACCACCCCTCTTTTGATGCCCTGTAGTTCGTCGCCAGCATTGGGCAGCAGTAAAAGCATAAAGAAATCGACCATAGAGTGCACCGCTAGTTCTGATTGGCCCACCCCTACGGTTTCTATAATAATGGGAGAAAAGCCAGCCGTTTCGCATAAAAAGATAGCTTCTCGGGTTTTTCGGGCCACGCCGCCTAGGGCATCGCCAGCGGGAGAGGGGCGCACAAAAGCTTGGGGGTGGCTAGATAAAGTTTGCATTCGGGTCTTATCGCCGAGGATACTGCCGCCAGTGCGTTGGCTACTAGGGTCGATCGCTAAAATGGCTGGGCGAAAACCTTTTTGGATCAGCATTTGGCCAAAGGATTCGATAAACGTACTTTTGCCCACGCCGGGAGAGCCTGTAATGCCCAGGCGGAGGCTCGACTTCTGTTGTTGGAGGCAGGCCTCAATCAGTTGGTCGGCCTTAATGCGGTCTGTGGCTTTTTGGCTTTCGACTAGGGTAATGGCTTGGCTAAGCAAAAGGCGGTCTTGGGCCAAAATTCCCTGCAGTAATTCCTCTACAGAGGGCTTTCGTCTTTTGAAGCGGGCCAATTGCTTTTTCTTGAAGCTTGGGGTTTCCGTTATCCCTTTGGCGATATGCAGGGCTGATTTTTTATCTTTATTATTTTCCATCTCTATAGGTTTAGGGCCAATCTTTTTGCATCTAGAAGGAGCGAAGCGACTGGCCTAGCGATGTGGAGCAGTGGCCCGCAGGGCCAGACCGAAGCGCTTTAGCGCTGAAGGGCCGAGCGAAGAGCGAGCTGCGCAACGTAGCGCCGCAAGGCGAAGCCGCAGCGGAGGCCCCAAAATATTAAACAAAAATATGAAGAACTACCTACAATTTGTCCTCCTTTTATGTCCATTTATGCTTTGGGGGCAAGCTTATCGGGAATTGCGAGTAGAGCAATATCAGTACAATTTGGAGGGCGACAGCATGCCCATCAAGAAGCAGATTTGGCGTTATGGCGAGGGGGGAATACTGCTGGGGCAGGAAGAATATGAATATCGGAAACAGCCAGCGGGCAGCTTAAAATCTTCTTTTTTGTATCAGTATGATGAGGAAGCGAAACTGGGGCAGCAGCAGCAATTGAAGTATTCGGTCAAGGGCGGGCAGCCTCAGTCGCAGCTCTTAAAAACCTATTATCTAAAATATGGGGCCGATGAGCAACTGCGGAGCAAGCAACTTTATTTTGATAAAACGGGAGAGTTGCAGCGGGAAGACACCTTAAGCTATAATAAAAAGGGCCAATTAGTGGTAGAAGAGACCTTTGATTATCGGGGGAGCACTGCGCATAGCTCTTGGCGGATGAAATACAACAAGGCGGGCAAGATTAAGAAAAAGGGGCGTTATGTACATTGGAGCACCGTAAAGCGGGGCGGCAAGGTGGTCTATAAAAAAGAGCGCAGAGCATGGTACAGATATAAATACAACCGAAAAGGGCAGCCCAAGCTCATGAAAGGCAAGAGCAGCAACAGACGATACAAAACAGTTTGGAAATATGACGAGGAAGGGCGGATCAGCTTTTATCAGTCGCATATCTGCAAGCGTTTTAAGAACAGCCCCAAACCCAAAAAGAAAGGAGAAGAAGAGCAGAAAGAGAAAAAGCAGCCCAAATACCGTTATGTGAGCGAATGTCATACAAAGAAATATGAAAAAGGCCAATTGGTTTTGGAGGTAGAGTATGACCATGGAAAAGTAAAAGAGCGGAGCGAAACTAGCTACATCCAAGATACTTTAAAGAGCGAATTAAAATATTGGGTAGCGGGCAAACTCAAGCGAGAAGAAAAATACTACTACGATAGTTTGGGGCAACTGGAAAAGCAAGAAAACTATTACTACAATAGTTTGGGCCTATTGAATTATCGCTTAGATATTTATTATAATAGCAAGGAACAAATTTTGCGAGAAGAGCAGTGGGTCCGAGAGCAAAAAGTAAGAGAATTGCGGCATCAGTATGATGCAAAGGGCCGTCAGCAAAGAACCACATTAATGCTAGAAGATGGGCAGAAATTTGAGAAAACCTATTATTTTTATAAGGATTAAGCTTGCCTATATTCTGCCTACAGGAACCTATAAAAGCGTCAAACTTTAGTATGATCACTAATAATAAAATAAAGAAAGCGGCCTATCTGATGGGATTTATTGGCTTTTCTTTGGCTAGTCAGCCCCTATTGGCCCAAAAAGCCAAGGTGAAATCTTTGGAGTTTCAGCAAAGAGAAATCAAGGAAGAGATCCAAAAAGACAGTTTATTGACCACCAAAAAGGAGCTCAAAGAATATGATGAGCAGGGGCGCTTGATTTTGCAAAAAATCTTTGTGGCCAACCCCATCGGTCAATTAACGCCGCAAAAGGAAGTCAAAAAAACCTTTGAGGGACGTATCCTGAGAGTAGAAGAAGAAACAGAATACGATGAAATGGGCGATCCGCTCAAGATGGAACAAAGCCATTACAATGACGACAAAGACATTGTAAAGCTAGAATACATCGACTACCTCAAAGCGCCCGATACTCGTTATACCAAAGAATATGAGTATGACGAATATGGCCTGCTCGATAAAACGCTCCTTAAAAATGAGGAGGGTAAAAAAGTAGGGGAGGAGCGCTGGAAGTACAATGCCGATGATGAAATTATCAAGTATACCAAATGGGAAAAGCTGCCCTCTGGTAAAAAATATAAGGAAAGCGAAAAAACCGAATATGACGAAAACGGCTTTTTGGCTTCCTCAGAAAAGGAAATAGATGATGGTCAGGACAAATACAAGGAGATTACCACCTTTGTCCGCAACCGAGTAGAAGAACAACTCAAATATAAAAATGGCGAGTTGATCAGTGAGTTTGGGGGCGCCAAAAAAGGCGGCTTTGATCCCTCTAAGGCTAGAGTCATGATGACCTTTAATAATGATGGCGGCGGCCTAGGCGGCGGCGGTGGCTTTGGTGGCGGCGGTTTTGGCCGTTGGGCCAATGAGGATGAATACGACGATAAGGGGAATAAAATCAAGACCATCCAAAAAGTAGATGATGTAGTTACGCAGATTACCTTCTATAGCTATGACGAACGCAACAATTTGATTAGTAGCAAGAAGGTGGATTATGAAGGAGAGAAAGAAACAAGAGTAGAGGAGGAGGTCCAAGAATTTGACGACAATAACAATATGCTACGTCGTGCTGTTTATGTAGATGGACAGATCATCTCAGAAAAACGCTACAATTATCAATATCGCTAAACTTCTATTGCTTTTCTGTTGCTTGGGGCCTTCGCTTTGGGGGCAGGCAACCGATAGCATTCCGCAGATCAAAGAGAAGCGCATTCTCGATTATCGCCTAAAGGATAACCAACGCCTGCTGCAAAAAAAGACCGTCTTAGAATATAATATCTATGGCAATTTGGTGCAGCAAAGTTTCTATAAAGGCGAACAGCTTCAACGTGCAGAGTACTTTAAATACGACCGCTTGGGCCAGTTGGTGGGCCGCTTGCGCTACGACTCTATGCAGGCTTTGGTCTGGAGCGAAGACCGACAACTAGATGAGGAGGGCCGAAAACTAAAGGTGACCCAAACCGCCTATCAACCTCCCGGTTTTCAACAGCAGTATACCCTCTATAGCTACAATAGCCGAGGGCAAATTAAACAGGTCCAAACCTATAATACCGAAGACCAGTTGGTGAGCGAGGTGAACTACCTCTATAGTCAGTTGGGCGAGCTGCTGGGGAGCAACGCCTGGGACCTCCAAGAAGATGGTAGCAAACGCAGCCTCAGCATTTTGCATGAGTATAATAAAAAGGGCCAAATCCAACGCTCGGTCAGTATTTTGCAAAATGGCAAAGATCGCTATAAGGAGGTCCGAAACTTTGAAAATTGCTTTATCATTGAGTGGCAACGCTACCAAAATGGCGTGCTCTATAGCCACTTTAAACATGATAAAGAACAAATTCGACAGCAGGGACCCAGCGAAATTCCGCCCCCCTTGCCTTTCCAATTGTCTCCCCTAGAGTATGAGGAAAGCCGCAAAGACCCCCTTCAGCAAATGGATTATCAACCACTCCGAAGCATTAGCACCAAGAACAATGATGCCGGCTTGCCCGTCAAAGAAGCCATCCGCGAAGGAGAAAAATTGGTAGAGGTCCGCTACTTTTTCTATGATGAAGCCCAACGCCTTATCCGCCGCAAAACTGTCGATAAGGTCAATGAGGAGGTCAAAGAAGAAGAGCTGAGCTATACCGCCAAAGGCCTCCCCCTCCAACATCGGCAGTATTTAGATAAAAAACTGATCCAAGAGCGGAGCTATGAATATATCTACTATTCTAACTAAAAAGCCACTCTGGACCTCCTTTTTTTGGCCTTAGTCTGTACCTTTACCGCCCAATTTTACGATTTTCCTGCAAAACAATTCTACCAATGAATATACTCAAAACAACTAATTTTTCTGCTGTTAGGGGCCTCCGCCTCGCTTCGCTCGTCGGCGCTATGCTGCATAGCTCGCAGGTCTGCTCGGCCCAGCGCAGGCGAAGCCTGCGCCGGTCTGGCCCTGCGGGCCACTATTCCGCAGCGCTAGGCCGAGGCTTCGCTCTTCTCTTCCTTTTGGCCCTTTTGCCGCAGCTCCTCTTGGCCCAAAAACCACAGATTAAGTTTCTGCAGCAAAAACATTATGTGCCAGCCCTCAATAAGGGCT
Organism: Saprospira grandis; assembly: GCF_027594745.1. Lineage (NCBI taxonomy): Bacteria > Pseudomonadati > Bacteroidota > Saprospiria > Saprospirales > Saprospiraceae > Saprospira > Saprospira grandis. The sequence continues at coordinate 2,674,545 of NZ_CP110854.1, forward strand.
TGGAGCTGCAAACCCAAACCGAAAAGTACTTTAATGAATATGGGGCCGTCACTCGAGAAGAGTACTTTAAGATGAGCTTGGACAGCAACCTCAATAGCCAACGCAAAATTATTCATAGCTATGATAGCCGAGGCCGCCACCAAAATAGTCTGCACTACAATGGCGATAATCTGCTAGAAAGAGAGGTGAAGATTTATTGGGACCAAAAGAACAATAAGAACAAAATTGAAGAAATTTCTTATGTAGATGGTCAACAAGCTTCGGTGGCCATTACTTATCTGCTTACTTATGATGAGGCAGGGAATAAGGAGGTAGAACAGTACTTTAATACAAAGGGCGTAGTGACCCGCCAGCGAAATTGGTTCTACAACAAACAAGATGAGGTCATCCGCTCTTTGGAGCTGGTAGAAGAACCCAACCAACCCCGCAAAGAGATTAAAACCCGCTACAAAAGGGACCAAGATGGCTACCTCACCAAATCCATTACCGTCGAAAAGGTCAATGGGAAGCTTTTTAGAAAAGATGTTCGCTACTTTGAGAATAGCTTTCTCATCCGCTGGAAAAAATACATTGAGGGCAAGTTCGTGAGCGAGTTTGTCAATGAATACCGAGATAGTGTGCTGATTCGCCAAACCGAAAACGAACGCTTTGACCCAGAGAAAAAGCGCAAGCGCTCTAAAAAAGAAAGCATCTGGGTGACCAATACAGAGTATGATGTTTATGGAAATATTTTGGTCCAAACCAAAAGCCGAAATGAGCAGGTGGTGAGCATTGTACAATATGCCTATGATGATTATGGTAACCGCATCAAAACAATCAAAATCAATAGAGAGAGTAACGAAAAAGAAGAAGAGCGTTTGACCTATGACAAATGGGGAAATGTGGCCAGCTTAGAGCTGCTCAAAAATGACCGCATTGTGTATAAGGATGAATTTGTATATGAATATCACCCCCGCAAACGCAAAGATTAGGGCCCTCTGGGTCTAGAAGGCGGCGCAGCCGCCTGGCTGAGGGATGGATAGCAGTGGCCCGCAGGGCCAGACCAAAGCCCAAAGGGCTGCAGGGCCGAGCAGGCCTGCGAGCTGCGGTACAGCCCGACCCGGCCATAGGCCGGGGCAGCCCCAAAATTGAATCCTCATTAAAACTATATAAATGTTTAGCCGATTAGTTTTTATTAGTTGTTGTTTGGCCTTTTCGCCCTTGCTTCAGGCCCAGTTAGAGATGCGTCTCGATAGCATCAGCCAGATTATTCAGCATAGCTATAGCTTTACCGAAGAAGGCGAGCAACTGCTGAGCATTTTGCGAGAGTCCGTTTATGATGATGAGCAGATTATGACGCGGCAAGACCGCTGGCATTATGCTTATCCGAATGGAAAGAAAACCGCCAAATTGCACTACCACTATAGCTATAACCCCAACAGCTATATGGGCGAGTTTTATAATGAATATTTGGCCTATGAAGGCGGCCCCAAAAAGGCCAAAAAGAAGAAAACGACCTTTAAAAGCCACCAACATAGCGCTACCGAAAGAGAGCGGGTGCAGCAGTTTGATGCCCAGGGAAAACTAAGCCGAGCGAGCGAAAACCGCTACGATAAAAGCGGGCAGTTGGTCTATAGCAAAAGTACGGATTATAGCTACTCGCCCCCCCTAATTCATATTGATGAGGTGGAGCGCAATGCCGCCGGCCAAATTGTAAAATGGACCGCCACAGATAAAAGCGAGCTGGGCACCGAAAAGGTAAGAGAAATGAATTGTAAGTACCTTTTTGATACCCTCTTGCTAGAGTCTACGGGCTATGTCTATAGCGATTGGAACCAAACAATCAATAAGTACAACAAAAAAACAGGCGAAATTAAGAAGTCGACGATTAGCTATGGCCTGCGCCAAACGAATGGCAAAGTGACCATCCGCCACAAAAAAGTGAGCAAGTACAAAAACAATCGGCCCATTAAAAGTGTAGAATACAACTACAAAAAGAAGTTTAAGACCTCTAAATTTAGCTATAATGGCCCAGTGGCAGTGGCCACCGAAAAAGTCGACTATAAAGACAAAAAGGAAAAGGACATCATCAAGACCGAGAAAAAGGTCTATAATGCTACTGGAAAACTACAACTCTATGAACGGGCCATTGATGGCGAACCCCAATACCGAGAGCAATATAGCTATGATGCCGCCGACCGCCTGCTAAAATATACCGAAACGGAGTTTAGAGAAAATGGAGCTCACTCTATTACTATCATTGAGTATAATATTCGCCAAAATCCAGTGAAAAAACAGCTTTTTCAAGGCGATAAGCTGCTCAAATTAGATGAATATAGCTACATCTATCAGGAAAACTAGGCCCCAAGGCAGTCGCCTATATCTAGAATTATTTATATATTGGAAGTAGAACCATATACCACCATAATTTCAATTTAAGAAATGAGTATTATTGAACTAAAAGTACCCGTAATTGGGGAATCAGTTACAGAGGTGACGCTATCGGCCTGGCTCAAGGAAGATGGCGCCTATGTAGAACAAGATGAGGCCATCTGCGAATTTGAATCAGATAAGGCCACCGTAGAAGCTCCTGCCGAAAAAGCAGGTAAACTTATTTGGGTTGCTGCCGAGGATGATGATATTCCAATCGGTGGCGTTTATGCCAAAATTGATACGAGCGTTTCTGGCGGCAGCAGCGAATCTACTCCTGAAGTAAAGGAGGAAGCTCCCGCTCAAGAAGAAAAAACAGAGGAGGCCGCTCCTCAAGAGGATAGCTATGCGGCTGGACATCCTTCTCCCGCTGCTCGCAAACTCATGGATGAAAATGGCCTTACTGCCGCCGATATCCAAGGCACCGGCAAAGATGGTCGTATCACCAAAGAAGATGTACTCAAGGCGATAGCCAACAAGCAGGCCGCGTCCCAAAAAGAGGCCGCTCCCAAAAAAGAAGAGCCCAAAACGGTGGCCGCTCCTCCTGTTAGTGGAGCCGCTAACTTTAGCCGCGAAAAACGCCAAGAGAAGATGTCGCGCATGCGCCGTACCATCGCTTCTCGCTTGGTCTATGCCAAAAATGAAACGGCCATGCTCACTACCTTCAATGAGGTAGACTTGACCAATATCATGAAGTTGCGCAAAACTTACCAAGAGGATTTTGTGAAGAAATATGGCATCAAACTCGGCTTTATGTCGCTCTTTGCCAAGGCTTGCGCTAAGGTCCTTATGGAAATGCCTGATGTGAACGCTCAGCTCACAGAAGATGGCAAAAACCTCATTTATCACGATTATGCCGATATTTCTATCGCCATTTCTACGCCCACTGGCCTAGTGGTGCCTCCCGTTCACAATGTGGAGTCGCTCAGTTTTTCTGATATCGAGTGGAAGATCAAGGAGCTAGCTGGCAAGGCCCGCAGCGGTAAATTGACTTTGGATGAAATGAGCGGCGGAACCTTTACCATTACCAATGGTGGCGTTTTTGGCTCGATGATGAGTACGCCCATTATCAACCCCCCACAATCGGCTATTTTGGGTATGCACACCATCCAGCAGCGCCCCATGGCCGTAGACGGCGAGGTCAAAATCCGTCCCATGATGTATTTGGCCCTTTCTTATGACCACCGCGTGATCGACGGTAGCACTTCGGTGACCTTCCTCGTGAAAGTTAAAGAATTGCTCGAAGATCCTACTCGCTTGTTGCTCGATCTCTAGATTAATAGGCCTATAAAGCATAATGGACCAACCTCTTTTTGGGGTTGGTCTTTTTTTTGGGGCTGCTCGATCCTCTTGCTTTTTGGGGCTGCCCTTATCGGCGGGTTAAAACCCACCGCAAGTTTGGCATCGCTTCGCGAAGATTTATCAATGAGGGTTGAAACCCTCATGAATTTTTGGCCGGGTCGATCCTACTGCTTTTTTGGGGCTGCCCCGGCCTTTGGCCGGGTCGGGCTGTGTCGTGGCTCGCTATTCGCTCGGCCCTGCGCAAAAAATGCAAAGCATTTTTGCTTGGTCTGCGGCTGCGCCGCCCCACTTTCCATCCCTCAGCCAGATTTAATCGCGCTGCTTTGGCCATGGTTTGCTATGAATTTTCTGCTAGGCCAGCTATTTTTTAAGGGCATAGCCTTCGCTATGGCCGAGGAAAATAGGGCCGACTAGCGGGAAATTGCTGCAAACTATAAAAGTGAGTGCGTTTAAATCTGGCTATTGCCGCGTCGCTGCGCTCCTTTGCGGCGGCTTTGCCGCCTGCTAGACGTATATTTTCTAACATTCTATGCAAAAACTTGGGGCTTTGGCCTAAAAAGTAGGATTTTTGCGGGGCCAACGCCTTTGCCTTGGTCTACGTCTATAATTATAGGGCCAAATGAAGGGGCTTTGCCCCTTTGGCCGCAGGCCAAAACGGCTTAGGGATGGACAGCAGTGGCCGCAGGCCAGACCGAGGCGCGCAGCGCCGAAGGGCCGAGCAGACCTGCGAGCTGCGACACAGCCCGGCCCGCCCTTCGGGCGGGCAAGCCCCAAAAAGATCAGAATAGAATAATAGCTATGCAAGCATTGATAAAAAGTCTCCTTTTTTCTGCCGTCATTTTGCTCCTTTTGGGGCAGTCGGCCTGCCGATACCCCTATTATACGCCCCAGGCCAAAAAGGCCCGCAAAGCCCTTCGAGCAGAAAAAAAGGCCCGCAAAGCGGCTGCGGCCCAACTGCCAAAAAGCGATACGACAATAGCGGCTAGCGATGAAGGGATTGATCAACTGCCCAGCAGAGACCCCAAGGCTAGAGGAGGCCAAAAAAAGGAAACTGATCAGCTCGTCGATGCCCCCGCTCTAGATAGTTTGCCGCCTAGCGATACGAGCCAAATGGCCCTTGCGGCCATAGATAGCAGCGGGACCGACAGCTTGCTCTTGAATCAGGTCGATAGTCTGCCGCCCATTGTCTTTAATCCAGATTCTCTAGATTCTCCTGTGCAATACGATGCCAAGGACTCGACTATTTATGACCTCATGAACCAGAAGATTTACCTCTATGGCTCGGCAGAGATCAACTATGGCCGCTATCAGCTCAAGGCGGGCTATATTGAGGTCGATTTTTTGACCTCAATTGCTACGGCCCAGGGTTTTCCGGATAGTACAGAGCCCTCTGGGATTCGAGAAATGCCCTACTTTTCGGATGGCAACCAAAAGTTTGAGGCCAAGAAAATCATGTATAACTTTAAGACCAAAAAAGGGAAAGTCTTTGATACCAGCACCGAGCAAGGCGACGGTTATTTTCTGTCAAAAGCCACTAAATTCATTAGCAAATCGGGAGATAGTACGGCCAGTAGTGACGTTTTATATGCGGGAGGCTGCACCTACACCACCTGCGACCACAAGCATCCGCATTTTGGCCTGAGAAGTAGTCGGGCCAAGGTGATTCCGGGTAAATTGATTGTGGTGGGCCCTTCCTTTATTGAAATTATGGGGAGTCCGACCCCTTTAGCCCTGCCCTTTGGCTTTTTTCCGATTACCAGCAGCCGAAAATCGGGCTTGATCTTGAGCACAAACATTGATTTTTCGCCAAACTGGGGCGCGGGGATTCGAGAAATTGGCTACTATCAGGTGATTAGTGACCAAATGGACCTCAAACTAACGGGGGACTTTTATACTCGGGGGACCTTTAGAGTAAATTTGGAATCCAATTATAAAATGCGTTATAAGGCCTCTGGAGCTTTGCGCATTAGCTATGCGCGGACCGTAGAGGACGAGCCAGGCACGCCAGATTATAGCTTGCTCAAAGACTTTAACATTAGCTGGACCCATCAGCAGGATGCCAAGGCCCACCCCAGCCAAAGCTTTGCGGCCAGTGTCAACTTAGGAACCTCGGATTACTTTAGAAACACCGAGCCCTCGGCCAATTTGACCTTACAATCTACCTTACAATCGAGTATTTCCTATAACAAACGCTTTTTGGGAACCCCTTTTTCTTTGGCCATTGCTGCCCGTCACTCGCAGAACACCAACAGCAATACCATGAACATTACGGCTCCGCAAACCACCTTGACCATGAACCAAATCTACCCATTTCAGCGGAAGATTCAGTTAGGTAAACAGCGTTGGTACGAGCGGATCGGCTTTTCTTATTCGGCCACGGCCAACAACAGCTTTCAGATTGCGGATAGCTTGCTTTTTTCTGCAGATGGTTTGGCGGATGCTATGGAAGAGGCCAAATATTCGGTGGTGCATTCGCCCAGAGTCAATTTATCGCTCAAATTATTTAAATACATCAATGTACAGCCCAATATTTCTTATCAGGAGAGCTGGTACTTCTACTCCAATGAGCAAAGTTTTGACCCCACTTTAGTCATCTCTGCCGATACCACCTTTGATGAGGACGACCCGACAATCATCTCGAATATTGATGCGGATACTACCTTTGGGACCTTAAACACATTTAGAGACTATGGTTTTAATGCGGTACGGAACTTTAGTGCGGGGGTAAACATGAGTACGCAGCTTTTTGCCACGGGGACCTATAATATTGGTCGTTTAGAAAAAGTGCGGGCGGTTATTCGCCCCAATGTTGGCTTAAGTTGGCGGCCCGACTACCAAAGTGATTTTTGGGGCTACTATGGCGAGGTACAAACCGATACGCGTTATCCGGATCGCTTGACGACCTACCGTCGTTTTGATGCTGTGCCTACGGGTGGGGAGCAGGCCCTATTGACCTATAGTTTGAATAGTCGGATAGAGGGAAAGTTCAAGCCATCTCGTCGAGACACCAGCCAACAGAAGAGCAACAAATTTCCGATCTTGAACAACCTGAATGTATCGGGGAACTACAACTTTGCGGCGGACAGTCTGCGTTGGTCCACCATCAACTTGAACGCCAACACCACCTTATTTAAGATGGTCAATGCTACCTTTTCCATGGTTTTTGATCCCTACATTGCCGATCAGAATACGAATACGCGTCTAAACACCTTAGAGTGGACCAAAAACGGTCGTTTGGCTCGTTTCACTTCTGGGGCCTTGGCCTTGAGTACGCAAATCAACCCCAACTCCCTCAAGCAATTATTTTCGGATCCGTATAAATCGAAGACAAAGAAAGAAGAAGAGGCCAAATCCTTTGACATTCTTCAGCAATTGAGTTTGAACTACAACCTCAGATTTAATCGGTCTTATATAGAGGGGGTAGATAGTTTGCAATTTACGGCCAACGAGCTATCTATGTCGGGAGCTTTTCGCTTATCTAAAAACTGGGACATTCGGATTTACAGAATGGGCTATGATTTTGACAAAAAGCGGATTACTTATCCGGACTTTGGGTTTAGTCGATCCTTGCATTGTTGGGAAATGGGCATGCGTTGGCAGCCGGAGCAGCGGACCTGGAACTTCTTTGTGCAGGTGCGTCCGGGTTCATTGGGCTTCCTTAAATTGCCGGTGAACAAAACTCGTTTTGATGACTACTAAGGACTAGTTTAAAGGCCCAAAACTTAGGTTTTGGGCCTTTATTCTTTGGGCCAATGGAAAATCTTCTGTTGTAAAAAGGGCCGAAGGCCCGCGGCTGAGGGGCTGTAGCAGGGCCGCCGCAGGCGGCAGACCGAGGCGGCTTGCCGCCGAAGGGCCGAGCAGACCTGCGAGCTGCGCAATGGCCCGACCCGCCTGCAGGGCGGGGCAGCCCCAAAAAATTAAGAAACAGTTAGTAAAAAAGCAGGGAGAGCTTGGCATTTTTGCAAGTTCGCAAAAATCTATTGTATCTTAGCGACTTGTAAACCCGATTGATTAGCCCTATTTTAGGGCTTTTTTGCATCTAAAGGCAGACAAATGGGCTAGAGTGCCCACGTTTTGCCTTTTGTTATCGTTATCTAAAGGAAATTATGATTGCCTACTTGCATGGTAAGCTCGTATATAAGAGCCCTACAGAATTGATTATGGATGTTGCTGGCGTGGGATATCGTCTTCACATCAGTTTGCAGACCTATCAGGCGGTGCAGGCCTTAGATGAGGCCAAGCTGCTCACGCATCATTTGGTAAAAGAAGATCAGGAGGCCTTATATGGCTTTGCTACAGCGGAGGAGCTGCAACTATTTGAGCAGTTGATTTCGGTATCTGGAGTGGGGGCCAATACGGCTCGGGTCTTATTATCGGCTATGTCGGCCAAAGAAATTCGGGGGGCAATTATTGCTGAAAACGTGGCGGTTTTAAAGTCGGCCAAGGGAATTGGACCAAAATCGGCCAAGCGGATCATTTTGGAGCTCAAAGACAAATTGCTCAAAGAAAGCGGCGCGGTGAGCGAGGCCATTGCGGCTTCTATTCAGGGCCAAACGGTGGGGGAGAACCCTATTCGTTCGGAGGCATTGGATGCGCTTTTGGCCTTGGGCTTTAATAAAATAAAGGCACAAAAAGTGCTGAACAAAATTCTCAAAACGGAGCCAGAGATGCAAGATGTGGGGCAACTCATCAAGTTAGCCTTGGCTCAAATGACTTAAAATCTAGTATTATTCGATAGCAATTTTACCCAATTTTTAGATAGGAATGAAGGCATTATTTTATGTACTGCCCAAAGTATTATGAATATTTTTTGGGGCCTCCGCCTCCCTTCGGTCGTCGGCGCTACGTTTCGCAGCTCGCAGGTCTGCTCGGCCCTGCGGCCTGACGGCCTTGGTCTGCGGCTACGCCGCACTGCTCCACATCGCTAGGCTAGACCTCCTCTTGGATAAAAAACGGGCAAAATGCTTTGGTACTAGACGGCTTTCCCCTTCGTTACTATCTTCCCTCTATCTCCTTTATACTGGCTTTTTGGCCAGCAGAATCAATAGACGCTATCCTTATGAATGCGAAAACTGCAGCTTTGCAGCTACTGCTGTTCTTTCTTTGTGTATCGCAAACAATGGGGGCCAATGGACCTCATTTTTATGGGCCGAGCCTGTCGGCTGGTCCAGATTGGCCATTAGGGCCAGATATTCCGAGCTATCCGACAGCGGATAGTTTGCCACCGATTAGCGAGCGCTTTGGCGACTTTGTCCGTGATCGGAGCAACAACCCCTTTGACCTTAAAGACCCTAAGGCCATTGATAAAAAAGTGACCTATGATCCTCGTTCGGGCCTTTATGTTTTGACCGAAACGATCAATGGCAGCAATTATCGTCCGCCCGTTTATATGACCCTAGAAGAATACCTAGAGTGGCGGGCCAAAGAAGAGGACCAAAACTATTTTCAGGACCTCTACCTGATGGACCGTCAGCAGGCGGGAGAAGACCCTATTGAGCCCTATAAAGAGCGAATTAAAAACAGCTTGGTGGATCGCTTGTTTTGTGGCAGCAACTTCGATGTGCGTCCACAGGGAAATATTGACTTGACCTTTGGGGCCGATTTTCAGCGCATTGCCAACCCTATTTTGACCGAGCGGCAGCAACGTCAGGGTGGCTTTGACTTTGATATGAACATGCAGCTCAATGTGGTGGGGAAGATTGGGGAGAAACTACAGCTCTCCTTTAACTATAACACCCAAGCCACCTTTGACTTTGACCGGCAGATTAAGGTACAATACCTCACCGATACGCCTTGTTCGGAGGATGATATTGTGCGCAAAATTGATGCGGGTAATGTGAGTTTCCCCTTGCGGACCTCTTTGATTCAGGGGCGGCAAAACCTCTTTGGTTTTATGACCGAATTGCAGTTTGGTCGCTTGACGGTTTCTATGGTGGCTTCTCAGAGCCAGACACAGCGCAAGGAAATCTCTATTCAGGGAGGGGCGCAGCAGCAAAACTTTGAGGTAACCGCAGATAATTATGATGAGAATCGCCACTTTTTCCTTTCTCATTATAACCGCAATACCTATGAGGGGAACATGCAAAACCTGCCACAAATCAATAGCTTGTTCAACATCACCAAAATGGAAGTTTGGGTAACCAACGACCGAAATGTGACCGAGGGCGTTCGAGATATTGTGGCCTATGCCGACCTAGGAGAAACCGATGCGGATGTAATGCTCAATGCCAACCGCTTGAATGGGGCAACAGAGCAGGGCCGCGATCTCTATGGCCGTCGCTTGCCAGACAACTATGCCAACACCCTTTATGATGAGCTCTTGAACAGTGAGCGGGCAAGGGGCTTGCAAACGGCAGTTTCTGAATTGCAGACGGGCTTCAATATGACCGATGCCAAGGACTTTTCTAAAATTAGAGCTCGTAAACTATCGGCTACAGAGTATAGTTTTCATCCACAATTGGGTTTTCTCTCTTTAAATGTATCGGTAAAGCCTACGGATGTGATTGCGGTGGCTTATCAGTATACCTATAATGGAAAGACCTATCAGGTGGGGGAATTTGCTCAGGATTTGCCTATTGATGCGGATACTTTGAACGTGATGCACCTCAAATTGCTCAAGGGCGTACGGACCCGAGTGGACCTACCGATTTGGGATTTGATGATGAAGAATATTTATTCTTTGGGGGCTTATCAGGTCAATAGTGAAGACTTTCGCTTGGATGTATTTTATCAGGACCCCGGGGGAGGGGAGAAGCGCTTTATTCCAGAAGGGCCTGTATCTTCTGTTCCCTTATTGCGTCTTCTGAACTTAGACAACCTCAACCGTCAGGGCGACCCTATGCCTGATGGTCAATTTGACTATGTGCCAGGATTGACCATTTTGCCACAGAATGGTCGGGTAATCTTCCCCGTCCTAGAGCCTTTTGGGAGTTCATTGGAGCGGGCCTTTTTATCGGATCCAGATGACCCCAGCAGCTTGAGCAACTTGGCGCAGCGCTATGTCTATCCACAGCTCTATGACTCTACGGTTACTCGGGCCAGAGAATTTCCGGAGTTCAACCGTTTTATCATTCGAGGAAGCTATAAGTCCTCTGTATCATCAGAGATTTCTTTAGGGGGATTCAATATTCCTAGAGGATCGGTTGTGGTTTCTGCTGGTGGAGCGGTTTTGACCGAGGGCAGCGACTACTCGATTGATTATAATCTGGGCCGAATTAAAATATTGAATGAGGCCTACTTGAACTCTGGGCAGCCCATTCGGGTAGCCTTTGAGGACAACTCGACCTTTGGGTTTAATCGACAATCTTTCTTTGGGACAAGGTTTGACTACTTTATCAATAAGAACTTTAACATTGGAGGGACCTTCTTGCATTTGTCGGAGCGGCCCTTTACCCAAAAAGTAAACTATGGCGATGACCCTATTGCCAATAGTATTTATGGTTTTGATGTACAATATAGTAGCGAATTGCCTTGGTTGACCAAGGCGGTGGATTTTCTACCTTTGATCTCGACCAAAGAAGCTTCTTCTATTACTTTTAGTGGGGAATTTGCGCATTTACTACCGGGCTCACCTTCTGTAATTGATCAGGCCAATGATGATGGCGGGGTCGTCTTTTTGGATGACTTTGAGGGAGCGGCCAGTAACTTCAACCTCACCATTCCTAGTCTAAATTGGCAGTTGGCCTCTACTCCTCGTGGAGATGGCAACGACCTTTTTGCAGAAGCTAACCTCATTGATAGCCTGCCTTACAATAAGAATCGGGCAAGAATTGCTTGGTACCAACTAGATCCCGACCTCATTAGCAATCCGCCAGATAATGTGACGGCAGATGAGGCCAAAAGTGTTTATGTCCGACAGTTCCGTCAGGATGAAATCTTTAGAAACTTTACCGTCTCAGCTATTCAAAGTACGCTTTTACGGACCTTTGACTTGGCTTATTACCCTAAGGAAAGAGGCCCCTATAACTTTGATGCTCAATTTGATACCCTTGAGGCTGATAAGCATTGGGGTGGGGTAATGCGTAGTTTGCAAAACAACGACTTTGAGGCCAACAACATTGAGTTTGTAGAAGTTTGGGTCATGAGCCCATTTAAAGAAGGCTATGGCGGCAATGGGGGAGAGCTCTACATCGAATTGGGAGATGTCTCTGAGGATATTCTTCGAGATTCTCGCCTGTTCTTTGAAAATGGCCTCCCCGCTGATAGTACTTCTTCTATTCGGACTGATGAGACGAACTGGTCTAGAGTACCCCGTACTCAAGCCATTACAAATGCCTTTGATAATGATCCCGATATCCGCGACAAGCAGGATGTGGGCTTAGATGGCTATGATAATGCTAGTGAGGCCATCAAGTATGCCGATTATCTAGATTCTTTGGCTGCTATTTATGGGACCAATAGTGCTATTTACCAAGAAGCACTCAATGATCCCTCAGGCGATGACTTCCTCTATTTTAGAGATGAGTTTTACGATAATAATACGGCTCCCAACGGAGAGAACCCCATCCTTTGGCGCTATAAGCGATTTAATAACCCCCAAGGGAACTCTACCCCTGATGGGAACAATACTTCTTTCACTTCTACCTCTACCAATATCCCCAATACTGAGGATATTAACCGAGATAATACCTTGAATGAGGAGGAGTCTTATTTTCAGTATCGCATTCCCATTGATCGCGTGAATGGTAGCGATGAAATGGCCTTTACTCAATATACCTTTGACTCTGTTGGGGTAGATTATGAGGGCCCCAATGGTACGGAAACCGTTTATTGGTATCAGCTGAAAATTCCAATTGACCAATATACCAAAAGAGTAGGGGGGATTAGCGACTTCCGCTCGATCCGCTTTATTAGAATGTATATGACGGGCTTTGAGGAAAAAACAGTCATGCGTTTTGCTCGTCTGGACCTCATCCGCAACCAATGGCGCCGCTATATTCGGGCACTCCGTGAGCCTGGTGTATACTTGCCCACTGAAAATGACAATGAAACCGCCTTTGATGTGAATGCGGTCAATTTTGAGGAAAACAGCCAAAGAACGCCTTATCCTTATGTCTTGCCTCCTGGTGTAGAGCGAGAACAGGCAATTGGTGCCCTGCCCAATACCCTGCAAAATGAGCAGTCGCTCTCTATGAATATTCAAAACCTAAAGGATGGAGACGCTCGGGCCATTTATAAAATTGTCAATTTCGATATGCGGGTTTATGAACGACTCAAAATGTATGTACATGCCGAGTCTTTGCCCGATTGCGCCATAGAGAACGATCCCGGAGACCTCAAACTCTTCGTTCGCTTAGGTAGCGATTTTGAAAACAACTACTATGAGTATGAAATTCCGCTAGAAATGTCTACTGCTTTTGGTTCTGCCGATCCAGAAGATATTTGGCTGGAAAATAATGAGCTCAATTTTAGCCTAGATGCGCTCCGCAATCTTAAAATTCAGCGAGATTTACTCAATGTTTCGCTTAGCTCACTTTATACCGAAAGCGATCCCGATGCGCCCAATAATAGCGTGAAAATTATTGGTAATCCCGACCTTGGCGTTGTAAAGGGCGTTATGGTGGGTATCCGAAATACGAAGGATGACGGACTCAACCGCTGTGGCGAGGTTTGGATCAATGAGCTGCGCCTAACTGGTTTTGATGAACGAGGCGGAACCGCCGCACTTATGCGTACCGATATCAAATTGGCCGATTTGGGGCAACTCACCCTTTCTGGGCAGTTCAAATCAATTGGTTTTGGCCAAATTGAACAGCGGGTTAACCAAAGAAGCCGAGAACAACTCATTCAGTATGATGTGGCAGGTACCTTCAACCTAGATAAGTTCTTCCCGAAAAAATGGAAGCTTAAGGTGCCTTTCTATGCGCAGTACTCTCAAGAAATTCTTACTCCAGAGTACGATCCCTATCAGCTAGATATTCGCTTAACGGATAAACTACGAGCCGCCACAACAGCCTCGGCCCGTGATTCTATCCGCCAACAGGCCCAAAAGGTCCGAACCATCTCTAGCTTTAACTTTACTAATGTGCGTAAGGAAAGAACGGGCAAAAGACGTCTGCCAACAGATCTCTCGAACTTTAGCTTTACCTACGCCCAAAGTAATAACCATTATCGCTCTCCCATTATCGCCTCAGAAGAGCATATCGAAAACCGTGGCGTGATTGACTATAATTATGCTCCAGGCCTTCGCCCCATTTATCCCTTCAAAAAACTCTTTAAGAAGAAAAATAAATGGCTAGCCCTAGTGCAGGATTTCAATTTCAATCCCTTGCCCAATAGCTTTAGTTTCCGCAATGAAATGCGCCGAAACTTTACCGAAACCACTTACCGCTTTTCTCAAGATGCCTATAGCACTTGGTACGATAAGCGCTTTAGCTGGGACCGCTCCTATAATCTCCAATGGGACTTTGCCAAATCACTCAAATTTAATTTCTCGGCCACCAATAATGCGGTGATCGACGAGCCCTATGGCCGATTAGATACAGAGGAAAAACGCGATAGCGTTTGGCAAAATATCCAAAACCTGGGACGGAATAAGAACTATCAGCACAATATGACGCTCTCTTATGCCCTGCCCCTAAATAAAATTCCAATCCTAGATTGGATTAAGGTGCGCGCCCAATACCAAAGCAATTATAACTGGAGTGTGGCTAGCCTCAATACCGACTCGCTCGGTAATGTGATTGGCAATACCCACAACCGACAACTCAATGCAGATTTTCAGTTTACTAAGCTTTACGCTAAATCAAAGTACCTGAAAAAGATTGATAGCAAACGGAAAAAGAAGAAGAAAAATAACCGCCCTAAACCCAATAAAAAAGGCGGTAAAGAGGATAAAAATAAGGAGGAAAGAGAACCCTCTATGGCCGAACGCCTCCTGATTCGCCCTCTCTTACTTGTTCGCCGTGGCCGAATTACTTATCAAGAGGATTATGCTACCTCTATCCCCGGTTTTATGGGCCAACATACTATCCTCGGCCAAGATATCAATAGCTTTGGCGCTAATCTGGCCCCCGGCTGGGACTTTATTACTGGACTCAATCCTACCGGCCGAACGGCCACTACGGCCTGGCTAGATCAAGCCGCTAGCTCGGGCTGGATGACCGATAATATTTTCCTCAACCAACAGGTGACGCAGTCGCATAACCAAAGTATTTCGGCTAAATTTACCCTAGAACCTTTCCGCGATTTTAAAATTGATGTGGACCTCAGCAAAACGCTGACGGAAAACTTCTCGGAGAATTTTAAAATGGATACTATCGGCGGGAGCTTCCAACACCTCAACCCTATGGAAATTGGTTCGGTGAATATTTCTTATCTCCCCATTTTGTCCACCTTTGACCAAATCGGAACCAACGGCAGCAATTCTTCCGCTACCTTTGAGGAGTTTGAAAATAATCGCATTATCATCTCTAACCGCATCGGCGATGCTAATGGCGTAACCGATTTGCACGATGATACCACCAATAATGCCGGCTACCGAGAAGGCTATGGCCGATACCAACAAGATGTGCTGATCCCCGCTTTCTTGGCCGCCTATGGCGGACAAGATGCCAATACCGTCAAGCTAGGCGATATTCGCGGACTTCTGCCTATGCCAAATTGGAAGTTGACTTACAACGGACTAACGAAAATCGATTTCTTCAAAAAGTATTTCTCTAGCTTTAGCCTTACTCATGGCTATCAGTCGAAATTAACGGTCAATAGCTTTGCTACCGACCTTGATTTTGAGGAAGATCCCGAGCAAAAAGATCCCAATAGCCTCAACTATTATTCTAGCTTCGAGATCCCCGATATCGTGATTACCGAGCAGTTTTCTCCCCTGATTGGCCTCGATATGCGCCTGAAAAACGGCCTTTCGGCCCGCTTTAATTACAAAAAATCGAGAAACCTCTCGATGAGCTTTGTCGATTACCAACTCTCAGAAACCAAAACTTCTGAAATTACTGTGGGCCTAGGGATGCTCATCAAAAACTTTACGCCCGATAAGCTGAATATTTTCCGCAAGAAGGGCAAGAAGAAAACAAAGAAGAAGAGCAACAACTTTGACTTTGATTTTGGGAAGACTATTCCTAAAAATGAACTGGACATTAAGTTCGATTTCTCTTTCCGAGACGACAAAACGGTCAATCACGTCCTTGACCAAAATAACTCGGTCGCTACTCGCGGAATGAAGACGATCCGAATTTCGCCTTCTATTGATTATGCCATCAATAACCGCCTGACGATCCGATTATTCTATGATTATAACCGCACGATCCCCGCGGTATCGACCTCTTTCCCGGTCACTAATACCAAGGCCGGGGTTACGGTACGCCTCTCTTTGGCCCAATAAATTACGGCCAAAATGATGAACGGTCAGTGGAGCTTGCTCTGCTGACCGTTTTTTTATGTGCTGTTTTTTTGGGGCCTCCGCAGCAAAGCTGCGGCGCTACGTTCCGCAGCTCGCTGTTCGCTCGGCCCTGCGGCCTGACGGCCTTGGTCTGCGGCTGCGCCGCACTGCTGCACATCGCTAGGCCGATAAATAGCCCAAAATTAAAGCAAAGTCTTCTTGCTATAGAATCATTTCACTTTTGTAAAGTCTCCCTTACTTTGGAATAAAAAAATACTAGGCTATAGGGTGATTTACTTTTTTTTAGTATATTTAAATTCTGATAATAAATAATTAGTATAGTTGCATATTTTGAGATATGGGGTGTAATTGTACATTATGTATACCAATAAAGAAATGAAAAATGGATAAGAAAGAGTATATAAGGAGGCTGGGCTGTTTTTTGACCGATAACGGAATGACAATGGATGGTCCAAACTTAGCTGAACATCTTAACTGGAACAACTTTAGAACAAGCTATGGAACAGAGTATGTTGGAAAAAGAGGAACTTATACTTTGATACATGCAACTTATGATTGGCTTGTATCTATCGGAGAACAAGCAGATGCAGATAAAGTAGCAGAAGCATTTAGAAAATCTGATAACACGTATGCTTATCACAAATCTTGAAAAATATGGGATACTATTTGAAAATAGCAAATGAGCAAATGGATGAAATGGAAGCTTTGTTATCAAAAGATAATAATCTTACATATGAAGAAGAGGAAAAGTTACAAGAGTTATATCATGAGGTTAAAGAGAATTTAGAAATAGGGGCTGATGAAGTTTTAGGTGGGGATCGATACTTAGAAAAAAGACTTAAAAACCTGAATGAATCAAAGAAGAGGTTTAAGGCTTTGTGTGAAGAATTCGAGACACCAGATGATATAATTAACTCAACACTGAATAATCTGTTCCCAGATGAAGATAGCATGGAGGGATTCGATTGGTAATTTGAGTAGATAAAAATAAGGGGAATGCTTATATATTTGTAGGCAACCTAAAACAGCCACATGATATAAACCGTTATTGCTAAGCAAAAGAAAACTAAATTACCTTTGGAGTAAAAAATGAAAATATTTTATGCAAAAAATTCAAATAGATAATTTTGGGCCACTTGAAAAAGCCGAAGTTGAAATAAAACAAATGGTTGTTTTAATAGGAGAGCAGGCCAGCGGGAAAAGTACAATTAGTAAATTAGTATATTTTTTTAAATCATTGAAAGAAGACTTATTTACGTTGATATTCAATAATTTAAGGAGTGGTGAAGACATTAGAATTTTGTTTATAAAGGAAATTCAACGAAAGTTTTATAGGTTTTTTGGGTCGACAAAACATTTGCCATTTTTTAAGATAAAGTATTTTTATACTCTAGAAAAGACAATAGAGCTTTCTTTGAACTCTAGTAAGTATCTTAATGTTGATTTTGGATATAATTTTTATGGGGAAATTGGGGATGAAGTAGCCCACCTTTTCGATGCGATTAAGCAACCCTCTATTGGAAAAAATACATATGAGCTAATCGCGATAGAACAATCTAAAAATAAATACCTTAAACAACTTAAAAAGATAGTTGATAAATTGTTTGAAGATAGTATGCCTTCTTTATTTGTCCCTGCTGGTAGAAATATTACTGTTACCTACACGGAACAATTTAAGTTGGATTTTTTTGGTAATTTATCCCTTGAAAATGAAAAAGAAAGGACAAGGAATGATAGAAGTCAATCTGTTGATATTCACCTAATGCTTGAATTTTTGAGGAAAATAGAGGCAATAAAAGAGACATTTAAAAATAATGATTTTGACTCGCTGATTAACCTAGAGTTAGGTTTTGATAGTATTGATAAAAGTTACTCTAAGGTACTGAAAGAGGCAAAAGAAATTATATTTAAAATACTTAAAGGTAAGTATGTACATGATAGATTTGGTGAAAAGATTGTTTTTGACACTAAAAAGAGAAAGTATGTGCATCTGAATAATGCATCATCAGGTCAACAAGAATCAATTAGGATATTACAAGATTTATTTTTAATTCTGCTTAATAAAGAGGATGTCTTTAGGGTAATCGAGGAACCTGAGGCTCATCTTTATCCATTAGCACAAAAAAATTTAATTGAGTTAATAGCAATGGTTGTTAGTTACACTAACAGTCAAATAGTCATTACTACTCACAGCCCTTATATTCTAAGCGTGATTAACAATTTGATTTTTGCAAAAGGTATAAAGTCATTAAAAGAGAAATATCCGGAAAAAGGCATAGAAGTACCTAAGGTAGATAACACAGCTATTATCGACCCTTTAAAGTTTCAGGCCTATGGAATAAAGAATAGCCAAGAATGGGAATTTATTTCAATTTTTGATTCTGAAAATCAGTTGATTGGTGAAAATTATTTAGATGAAATCTCACAAATAGTTGGAGATGAATTTGATAATATGTTTGAAGTCTATAAGAAATTAAAACCTCGTAAAAGAAAGAGAAAAATAGATTGATATGATTAACGAAATCAGAAGAATATTTGGCCAATCAAGAACAAATAGCTGCTTGTCAGTTGAAAGTAGAAACAAATTTCTTATTGCAGAAAATGGAGCAACAAATCAAAGTTATATTGTACCTAGTTCACATACAACTATAAATTCAGATGAATGTTTAGTTGTTGAAAATCCTTGTGGAAAGGATGTCAATCATATTTCAATAGACGCTTGTTTTCTGACTCGGAGGTATGGATATAGTGGACAAAAATGTGATTTCATTGCTTTTACAGATGAAAAGTTTTGCTTCGTAGAACTGAAATCTAATGCTACAAGTGTAGCAAGCAGGTCGAAAAATCTAAAAAAAGCACGGAATCAATTAGGGGCTACTATTGACTACTTTGACAATAACAGCCTTAATTTTTTGAACCATACCTTGGAAGCTTATATAGTCCTAAAAAACAGATTGTATCCAACACATCAAGCAAGTATCCAAACAAGAAGGAAAAAATTTTTTGATGAATACGAAGTTGATTTATTTGAAAAAAGTGAAGTAGAATTTTAAACCAAGGCTAAAATGGCAGGTGGGGCTAATAGCCTCACCTGCCGTTTAGTATTACACAAGTACGCTCTTTAACTCTTATTAGGGAAGTACCAACTCTCATAAGTATCTCTAGAGCTTTTTTTACAAAAAAGATGAGCCTTAAAAAGATTTCCTTTACTCATTTTTTAGCCGGATCCTAATCGATTTATTTTCTTTGGGCCCCAAGCTAAAGCTGGCCGCCTTAAAGCTGGGCGGTCCAGCCAAAATTTTGGGGTCATTAGAAAAGCCATAGGGCTCTGTAGGAATACCAAAAAAGTTAAGGTCTAGCCGACCATTGCCATTGAGATCTTGAAAAAAGGCTAGGGCATATTGGCCCGGCGGCAGGGGCGCCAGCGATATGCTCAAAGGCAGTTTTTTGAGGGGCAAAGCCGCTTTTCGGAAGGCCAAAGGCTCTTTCTGAAAGCTTTGGGCGCTATTATACAGCGCATAATAGATTTGGCCCTCTACTTTTTTGGCCGACTCTAGCTGAATGATTAGCTGTTGGGCCGAAATGGGGCTAAAGCAGAGAAAAAAGAGGGCAAAAACAAGCAAAAAAGGAGGAAACATAAGCAGGGGGGATGTGCAAGGTTTGAAAATAAGAGGAATATTGATCGAGGAGGGCCGAGAGGTTAATTGCATGAGGGTTTTAACCCTCATGCATATATATCATGGCGAAGCCATACCGCTCTTGCTGTAGGTTTCGACCTACAGCATCGGCCTAGCGATGTGAAAGGGGGGCCGAAGGCCAGACCGAAGCGCGCAGCGCTGAAGGGCCGAGCAGACCTGCGAGCCCTGAAACGTAGCGCAGCAAGGCGAAGCCGCAGCTGAGGCCCCAAAAAACAAACAGCAGCATAGAAAAAAAGGTTAAAAATCCAATAGCAGAAAGCCGTGAAAAATGTATTACTTTTGTCTTTCAGCCGATTAGAAGCATAAACAGCAGCCTATGAAATCATTGGAAGACCTACACAATAGCTTGCCCTATCGCAAGTCAAATGACGATAATTTTGGGAATGTACTGGGCAAAATGTTGCAAGTATATGGCCTGAGTGACAAGATGCGGGAGTTTCAGATTCGGAACTACTGGGAGCAGCAAATGGGGCCAATGATTGCGGAGCACACACAATCTATTTTTGTAAAAAGGCGCAAATTATTTGTGCGCATGCGCTCTGCGCCCTTGCGTCAGGAGCTGCTTTATGGCAAGGCCAAACTCTTGGAATTGCTGAATCGGCATTTGGGAGAAGAATACTTGAAGGATGTGGTCATTTTGGCCTAAAACAGCGGAATAGTGTCGCAATTATTGCAAATTTTGGGCCCCACGGCCAGCGGAAAAACAGCATTGGGCATTGCCTTGGCCCAGAAGTGCGGGGCAGAAATATTTTCTTGTGATGCTCGGCAATTTTACCGAGAAATGGAGATCGGAACGGCCAAGCCAGATGCGGAAGAACTGGCCGCGGCCCCGCATCATTTTATCAATAGCTTGTCGATAGAGGACAACTATACGGTGGGGGATTATGAGCAGGATATTTTGGCCGCTTTGGCCAATTATTTTGAGCAAAAAGAGCTGGCTATACAATTGGGCGGCTCGGGATTGTTTGCTCGGGTTACGGCAGAGGGCCTAGATGAATTTCCAGATGTGCCCGCAGCTGTTCGAGAAGAACTAGAGGCCGAATTGGCCGAAAAAGGCTTGGACGCTTTGCAGCAAGAACTAGCCGAAAAAGACCCTCAATATTATCAAGAAGTAGATCGGCAGAACCCGAGAAGATTAGTTCGGGCCCTAGAGATTTGTCGGGCCACGAACAGGCCTTATAGTAGCTTTAGGCAGCAAAAGCGGGCAGTTCGTCCGTTTAAAGTCATAAAGGTTGCCTTAGATTGGCCCAGAGAACAGCTCTATGAGCGAATAGACCGCAGAGTTTTGCTGATGTTAGAGCAGGGCCTAGAGGCTGAAGCCAAGGCCTTGTACCCAAAAAGAGCGTTATTGTCCTTAAAAACAGTAGGTTATCAGGAGTGGTGGCCGTATTTTGAGGGCCAAATTGATCGGGCCGAAGTCATTCGCCTGATTCAGCGCAATAGCCGCCGCTATGCCAAGCGACAAATGAGCTGGTTGCGCAAGGAAAAAGATGTACATTGGGTAAATGCTCAACTGCCTTTTAATGAACAAGTTGAGGCCGTTTCGAGCTATTTGAAATCGCTATAATTAACGTTTAGTTGACTCCTAAAGGTTGGATATTCCTAACAATGCTCGTATTATTGCGGCCTTAAAGAGAAATTTCAGCTTTATATCAAAAATAAGTAAATGAAACAAACGATTAGTTTCCTCTTCGCCCTCTGCTGTAGCTTTCCGCTAGTAGCACAACTTACAGTTACCTTAGATAGCACACAGGATGTGAGCTGTAATGGCAATAACGATGGGGCTGTTTTTGTCACGGCAGACCTTAATAGCTGTAGCTCAACTACCGTTTTAATCAATGAGTTTTTAGTAGATGGACCTGGAACTGGAGACGGAACAGGTTGTGGCGCCAATGGCGACCCCCTCTCTGAAGAATATATTGAGCTCATCGCTCCCGCAGGTACAGATTTGAGCTGTTATGTATTGACCGATGGCGACTGGATTTTGACGCTGCCCGCAGGCAGTATCGTCCCCTCCGATGGCTTGTTTACTATTGGCCATAATAACTCGCCTTTGCATGTTGGTAATGGAACTACCTTTGACCTAGATGTAGAGGGCTGTAACTGTATCGCCGATGTAGGAGCACTAAGTTGTCAGGACCTTATTTTTACCAATGGTGGAGAATACCTTACTATGTATGACGCCAGCGGAACCTTTATTGATGGGGTGATTTATGGCAGTCCGAGCAGTGTGAATAATACGCCTACCCCTGGAGATATTATCAGCACCTCTGGCTTGACGGGTTGTGTAGGCAGTGTAACTATCCCCCCCCTCGCTAGCTATGCCACAATTAGCGTTTCAGGAGATGTCTATCAGCGTGACCCCGATGGTGGAACCACTTGGGCCGCTACCAATGCCATGACGCCCAATGCTTGTAATACTGGCGGAAGCGCAAACCTAAGCTTCCTTTGGTCCAATGGAGACACCACCGAAGACCTTTCTGGCTTGGCCGGAGGTACTTATACCCTAACTGTAACAGAAAGTAATGGAACTACGGCTACCGTAAGCGCTACTATCAATGAACCTACCGCTATTGTGGCCACTTCTAGCTTGACCGACCCCAACTGTCCGAACAGCTTGGATGGCGCTATCGACATTAGCGTAAGCGGCGGCGCCAATGCCTATACTTTCGCTTGGTCGAATGGTGAAGTTACAGAAGACTTGACGAATGTGGCCGCAGGAAGCTATAGCGTGACCATCACGGATACTACTGGCTGCGAATTGGTCGATAGCTACCAACTCAATACGCCTTCTGGCTTTGCCGTAGCGCTCGATTCTGCCGTTTCGCCCCTTTGTAATGGCGATGCTAACGGAACAATTGATGTGACGGTAACAGGAGGCATTGCCCTGATCACCTACCTTTGGTCCAATACCGCCACCACCGAAGACCTTAGCGCTTTGGCCGCTGGCACTTATGCCCTTACCGTTACCGATGGCAACGGCTGTACCGATACTTTGTCGGCTGTTTTGCAAGATCCTACTCTACTTACCGCTAGCAGCAGTAGCCAAGATGAAAGCTGCGCCCTCAATGATGGCCAGATTGATCTTAGCCCCCAGGGCGGAACTGCTCCCTACACTTTCCTTTGGTCTGATGGCTCTACCACAGAAGACCTTAGCGGATTGAGCGCAGGAAGCTATAGCGTGACGATCAATGATGCGAATGCCTGCCAAACAACAGCTACGGCTCAACTGGCTGCTGCCACGCCTCCCGCACTTAATCCTAGCCTAGGTTATAGCAACCAACAAGATACGGCCATGGATTTGGGCCTGACTATTCCCGCTACTACTGGCGCTAATGAAGCTGGCGTAAGCTATAGCTGGACCTACAGCCCAGCAGGCGGCCTAAACCTCAGCTCCGATACCCTTAGCGATATCGAACTAAGCGGCTTGAGCGTAGGAAATTATACCATTACCGTTAGCGCTACGGCCAACAACTGTACGCTCAGCGAAACACTTACGCTAGAAATTACCGAATTGCCAGAGCCTGCCGTACCTTCGGCCTTTACGCCCAATGGCGATAATATCAACCCCAGTTTCCGCGCCCTCTATCTAGATGCCGCCTATGTGGATGAGTTCAAGATTTATAACCGCTGGGGCCAATTGGTCTATGACAATGCCGATAACCCCGTTTGGGATGGAACCATTGAGGGAACTGTACAGGCCCGCGATGTCTATATTTATCTCATTAGCTACCAACGCCCACAAGATAGCGAGCCCGTTGTGCTCCGTGGCCAAGTGACGCTTTTGCGCTAACTTATTCGCCCAATAAAAAGAGAGCTCCCCTTGCAGTGTTTTGCTGTAAGGGGAGTTTTTTTTGGGGCTGCCCCTTCCGCTAGGTTAAAACCCAGCGCAAAGCGGTATCGCTTTGCGAAGCTATACAAAATGAGGGTTGAAACCCTCATGAATTATCGGGCGGGTCGGGCTGTCTCGCAGCTCGCAGGTCTGCTCGGCCCTGCGCCGCCTTTGGCGGCTGGGTCTGGCCTTCGGCCACTGCTGTCCATCCCTCAGCCGCGGGCCTTCGGCCCTTTTTAACTGTAGGTTGAAACCTACAGCCAGATGGTATTGCTGCGCAATGAACTATGAATGAGGGTTAAAACCCTCATGAATTTAAACTTAGGTTGAAACCTACAGCAATAGTGGTATTGCTTCGCAATGAGCTATGAATGAGGGTTTTAACCCTCATGGATTAAACGGCATCTAAAATTAAACAAAAGCTGCAGGGATTGGCCCAAAAAGAACAAAGCCCCAAACGGAAGTTTGGGCTTTAGTTATCTTATAGTTTAGGAATGTCTTTAATGTAACGTTGGCACTCTTTGCTCTTTTGGAGCTTAAACTGCCCAGCATCTCGCCCTGTTAGTGTACCTACTCTAAGATTCTGAATCTGGATAACATTATTGCCATTGTCAAATTCTATATAGCTGGTATAGTCAAAGCTTAAGAAGATATCAAATCGGCTAGCATTATAGTTTTTTTGAAGGATTTTTTCTTGATAGGCCATTTGACTTTCAAACTTACCGATAAGGCCATCTTTGCTAACCCCAATCAAAAAGGGCAATCCAAGAACTGTAATTCTAGTCTCTAAGGAACCTAGATTTCCGTACTCATCGCCAACTAGTCTAACCTGAAAGCCAGCTATATCCTGCATACTAAGGCCTAACTTCTCCAAGACTTCCTCTTGAAGTCCTTTCGTAGTCATCTCAATAAATTGATACTCTCCATTTTTAGCTTCTTGAATTACGGTCAGGCCAGAAGTGTCTCTTATGCCTAATTTGAAGCATCCACTTCCTTTTACAGCTAGTGCTCCAACTCCTCCTCCGTCAAAAAGTCATCTTTGGCCAGGGCTTGGTCCAAAATGCTTTCTAGTTGATTTGGGGAAAGGACATAAGGCGCAATGGTGGACTCAATAAAGCGCGATTTAGCTCTATACTTCTTAATCTTTTCTACCGCATCATAACGCTCAAAAATTTGGACCAATTCTTCTAAAAATGTACTGGACGGCTTGTTGTCTGCCTGCTCTACTAAAGCCTTAATATCTGCTGCAATCAGACGGCAAACTTTGAGCTTTTTACCTTGAGAAAAGCAGATATACAAATGATTTAGAGCATTCGTTCTTAGCCATTTGTCTTTTTGAATATTGCTTTTTAGGCTTTTTGCTTTATCTGCTAAATCTAGAGCATTCTGAGCAAATTGTAATAAAAAATCAGTTTTGGGAATATCCTCTTCCTTAAGGGCCAAAAATAGTTGCTCCAAATTGGCCTTATCCATTTTGGGCTGCGGCTTAAAGGCTTTTAGGCCCTCTTTGGTCTTGAGCAAAGCCGCCTTTAAGCTTGGGCGATCGGAATCCTCTGCAGGAAGCTCCTGATAAAGCGCATAGAGTTCTTGATACTGTGCCAGGGTTTCTTCATAAAGGGCTGTGTCTTCTTCATACTGCTGCTGCTTTGCCAAAAAAAAGTTCTCGCTGCTTTATCTGTAATAGATTTAGGTGGCCAAAAAATAAACTGGATAAGAGAAAAATGGCTAATGCTTTCATCGCTTTGTTTTTTGTGTTTACTTAAAGGTGGCAACCTTTATTTGTAGACGCGAAATAAGTTTGAAATTTTTATCCAAAAATGGCCGAAGCGAGGACTTCCATTTGGCCTAGCGATGTGCAGCAGTGCGGCGCAGCCGCAGACCAAGGCCGTCAGGCCGCAGGGCCGAGCGAATAGCGAGCTGCGAAACGTAGCGC
This sequence comes from Saprospira grandis, assembly GCF_027594745.1. Classification (NCBI taxonomy): domain Bacteria; kingdom Pseudomonadati; phylum Bacteroidota; class Saprospiria; order Saprospirales; family Saprospiraceae; genus Saprospira; species Saprospira grandis. The sequence continues at coordinate 2,700,071 of NZ_CP110854.1, forward strand.
CGACGACCGAAGGGAGGCGGAGGCCCCAAAAAATCAGCAGTAGAAACAAAAAAAGCGGGTCCGCAGCAAAAATGCTACAGACCCGCTTAAAATGAAAAAAGCACCAACTTGCGTTAGTGCTTTTTTGCGGTCTGGACGGGACTCGAACCCGCGACCCCCTGCGTGACAGGCAGGTATTCTAACCAACTGAACTACCAGACCAGTGATGCCCTCTTTTTGAGTGCGACACAAATATAAGACGGGATTTTGGACTTTCCAAATTTATTTTTAGAAATAGGCCATTTTTTTCTAAAAAAAGGGAGAAATAAGCCTATAAGCCCAAAAAAGCGCCTATTTAGTAAATGATTCTAGACAAAGAAGCAATTACGGCAGAGAGGCGGACCGACTCAAATACTCGGGCTTCGGTGCTGCCAAGGCCCAACAAAGAAGCTTCATGAGATTTTACACAAGCCTCGCAACCATTTACGGCAGAAACGGCCAAGCTAAGGAGCTCAAAAAATTCTTTGCCCAAAACGGGGTTCATCATGATGTTCATCCGCAAACCTGCGCGCATAGTTTCGTAAGAATCTTTGCCCATATAGTGGCGGAAACGGTAAAATACATTGTTGGCACTTAGCAAAGAGCTACAAGCAATGGCATCGGCAATTTCGGCTTCTGTGGCCTCATTTTCTCTGGCTTGGGCGGTGAAAGATTTTTCCAAAACCGTATTGTGCAAAGCATTGGCAATAGCCAAGCTAATGAGCGCTACCTCTTTGGCATTGAGCTCCTTAGAGCGGCGAAAACCCTTGAGGTTCATGCGTAAATCACGCAAATATTTAGACTCGCCCTTAATCAGTTGCTCTAGGCTAGGGTTGCTATAATCTTCGGCTAGGCCAAGGTCGGCCAACAAATCATTTAGGGTACTAGATAGCATTTTTGTTAAATTTGGAGTGAAAAAAAAGCTGCTTCTCCCAAAAGGAGAAGGCAGCTCATCTATATATTAAACCGTCAATTAGACAGTAAGGGTAGCTTCTCCTTTCTTCCAGTTACAGGGGCAAAGCTCATCGGTTTGCAAACCGTCGAGTACGCGGATAACCTCTTCTACGTTACGGCCTACATTAAGGTCGTTTACGCTAACAAAGCGGATCACGTTATCAGGATCAATGATGAAAGTAGCACGGTAAGCTACGCGCTCATTGGCTTCCAAAATACCCAACTCTTCAGCCAAAGACTTAGAGGTATCGGCTAGCATAGGAAACTGCAAGCCACGTAGGTCCTCATGGTCATGTCTCCAAGCCAAGTGAACAAACTCAGAGTCAGTAGAAGCACCAATTAGGGTAGTGTCACGATCGCGGAACTCATCAAAGGCTTTGTTGAACTCAGCAATTTCAGTAGGACAAACGAAAGTGAAATCTTTGGGCCACCAGAACATAACGGTCCAGCGGTTGTCTTCATTTTTGAAGTCATTAACGAGCTCAGCAAACTCTTTTCCCTTTTCTAGAGAAACTACTGCTTGCTTTTTAAATTGAGGAAACTCAGAGCCGATTGAAAGTAGGCGATTCATACTAGTTTTATTTTAAGTTGTCAAACAAAAATTACGAAAGCTTAATTTAGTTCAGAGCCTAAGCCCTTGACTTTCGTTCTATCTTGCTAACACAAAAATACGTCAGCCGTTTAAATAAATCGAATTGATTTTTTTGATAAAAATATAGACGGACTCTATATAGTCTGCAACTTAAAATAAAAGAAGTCTTTATCTTTTTTAAGCCAAATTTTATTTAGAAAAGCAACCCTAAATCACTCAATAATTAGTTAAACTTTTTTTATGCCTACACTCAGCCAACTAGAATATATTGTCGCTGTAGATTTACATCGGCATTTTGGGGCCGCGGCCCAACACTGCTATGTAACGCAGCCCACTTTGAGTATGCAAATCAAAAAAGCAGAGGAAGAGCTGGGCCTTAGCCTCTTTGACCGCAGCCGCCAACCTATTGTGCCCACGGAAATGGGCCGCTTAATTATTGAACAAAGCCGGGTTATTCTTCGAGAACGAGATCGACTGCATGAACTATTGGCCGAGTTTAAAAATGAGTTGCAGGGCCATCTTCGCCTGGGGATTATTCCCACTCTAGCTCCTTATTTGTTGCCTAAGTTTGTGGGGGATTTTGTCCGAAATTACCCCAAAATTAAGCTGGAAGTGCTAGAGCTATCTACTAGAGACTTGGCCGAAGCCCTAAAAAAAGACCAAGTTGATTTAGGGATTTTAATCACGCCTTTTCGACAGGCCAAGATCCATACCATTCCCCTTTTTTACGAGGAAATTCAACTCTATATTCATGAGCAAGATCCTCTTTTTAAAAAGCAAGTTGTTGCCGCCGAGGAGCTCAAAGGGAGAAGCCTTTGGCTGCTCAGACAAGACCACTGTTTCCGCAATCAAATGATCAACCTTTGTAAAATTCCGCAAGAAGAACAACGGCTGCCTTTTAGCTTTGATAGTGGCTCTTTAGAGGCTTTGCAGCGTTTGGTGGACCAAGAAGGGGGCTTTACGCTTTTGCCCGAATTAGCCTGCCGTGCCGAACAAGCTCCCCGCCTTCGCCCAATTTCCCCCAAACCACTGCGAGAGGTGAGCCTGGCCCATTTGCATAATTTTGCCAAACCCCGCTGGATTAAAATTCTGAAGGAGGAAATTTTGGCCGCCCTGCCTAAGCAGATGCAGGAGCTCCAAGACGGACAGCTAGTCGATTGGCAATAGCTTAGGGATAGTATTGCCCCTGATACAATAGGGTTTTATCTGATTTTAGCTCATAGTAGAGCCGCTGCTGCGGAAGCTGTAAAAATAGGCCCTCCGAAAGCAGCTGCCATTGCAGCTCGGGGCTGTCTTTGGGCCGCTCTAAGCCCTTGGCCAAACGCCGCAACAACATAAATTCTGTTTGTCGACTTTGCTGGCCCCGCTGCTGATGTAGACCCAATACCCAAATGTTTTCTTTTCCCTTTTTCCCCATCCATAACCAAAGTTTCCACTGGCCTTTTTGGTATAGGCAAATGGGCCGCCCAAGTTGCTGGCTAAGGTTTTTTTGCTTTTTGGCCACGGACTCTAAGGGCCATTGCTGTATCCATTGTTGGGCGGGCCATTGCTGGCTCTTAAATAAACGCCGCTGGGGCAATAGGAGCAGCTCTTCGGGCAAGGCTTCCTTTTGAATTAAAGCCTGATTGAGCTGGGCCAACTGCTGAATTTCTCTAGCCTCTGTTTGGGCCAGTTTCTCGAGCTGGAGCAAGGCTTTTTCCGACTCCCCCTGGGCGTTCCAAATGATCGCCTCAGCCAACTGAATATAGGCCTTTAGGGGCTGTTTGGCCTGCCCTTTGGCTAGTTTGAGCAGCTGCTCGGCCCGCTGCAAGGGCTGGGCCTCTAGCTCAAATAGCTCGGCCTGATGAATGAGGTAAAGTGCCTGCGCATAGCCCAAATAACTCACTAAGGGCATTTTCTCTTTTTGGGCCACCTGCCTAAAATAATCTAGGGCCAAGGCTAGCCGCTGCTTGGGCGATTTTCCGAGGTAAATGCCTGCCCCCCGCAACCGCTCGGGCCGCTTCCAGTTGTTGTGCAATAGGTTGGGAAAAAACTGCGCTTCGGGATAGGCCTGGGCCGTAAATTGTAGTTGGACCAAAGCCATATTATGCAAAAGCTGACTATGCGCAACGCCCATACTATCTATCAAATAATGATAACAAGCCTCCGCCTGAAGATAGCCGCCCAAACTCGCCCATTGCTGCCCAGCCTCAAAAACCTGAATCAGCTCTTCGGTCCGTTGCAAGACTCCCTCATAGGCCTTTTGCCGAAGGGGTAAGGGCAAATAGCCCTGCAAATCGGCCGCAAGTTGATAATCCGCATAGGCTTTTTCCATAAAATGAGCAATACAGTTTTGCCCCGAAGGCGTTTGGGCCAAGGGATCAAATCCAGCCATATAGGCCCAAAAAGCCCCCTCTTGGTCCGCCTGCGCTTCTTGCTGCTGCCAAAGCTGAAAATTCTTGCTTTTGGCCGCAAATGCCGTTCGCCTTTTGCCATGCTCTCGCCGATGATGACTGAGCTCATGCGCCAATAAAAAAGCCATGGCATCTTGCCCATGAGGCAGCTGTTGACAAAGCTGAACCATTTTTTGGTCCAAGACAATCCAATTGCTATCGGCCTGATAAAAAGCCATGCTCGCCCGCTGCCGCCAGATTTTTAGACTAGGCGGATGCGGCAAATGCAAGGAGGCCAATAATTGCTCATAAATAGGGGCCACATACTGCTGCTCGGCACTGCTTTTGGCCAAAAACTGCTGCCCCAAAAGCGAATGACTCGCCAACAAAAAGAGAATAAGGATCCGATACATCTTTTCTGCTTTATACAGTTTTAAAGAAAGAGTTAGGCCTAAAATAATTCCATTTTATGTTTGTTGCCGCTTTTTTAAGGAGGTTTTGGGGCCTCCGCTGCGGCCTGCGGCCTTGCGGCGCTACGCTTTGGGGCTCGCAGGTCTGCTCGGCCCTTCAGGCTGCACTTCGTTTCGCCTTCGGTCTGGCCCTACGGGCCACCCCGCCGCATCGCTAGGCCAAATGGAAGTCCTGCGCTTCGGCCATTTTTGGATGAACTTCTAGGCTGCAAAAAGACGGTTTAGCAGAAAACAGATGCTTTAGCGACCTACTTTATTCAAAAAAGGAATAAACAAACTGTATATTGGGGGGGTAGTGACCTATAAACAAAAAATCAAAATAACATGAAAGCATTCGCCACTATCCTTATCTTCTTTATTAGTTTACTTAATCCCAGTAAAATGCAAAGCAAAAAGGAAATTATTGCGGCAAAAAACAGTTACCAACAAGAGCAAGCTCTTTTGAATGAAAGCTATTTGCAGTATAAAAGCCTGAGCGAACTGCTCGCTCAACTCAGCCCTGAAGACCCAGAATATCAATCCTTTAAAGCAGCCCTAACAAAGGCCAAAAAAGTTTTGGGACTGTATAAAAAACAGCTGGCCAAGGAAAAAACAGCCTTAGAGACTATTATTGCCAGTTTTCTAGGCGCTCAGCAGGAGGATATTCCGAAGGATCGGTATAAACGATTGCTGTCTAAACTTTTTGCCAATCTTCATAAAAAAATATCATCTAAAATTGGGGCAAAGCCATCTTTAAAGGGAGATGTTGATCCTACTGAGCTACGTTTAAAGTTGATGTTGTTTTTTAAGCAAGTTCCAGGTCCACTTAGTAAACAACTCAATAAGGAGATTAAAGCGATTCCTATTGATACCAATGTTGAAGACTTTCTAGCGGCCTTTTTGGCCATTTTAGAGAAATACAGCCAAGAAGATCAAATCAAGGCGAACTGGTTCAATACCTTTAGTATCAAAGAAGAGAATTTACTAAAGAAAATTAGCTCTCAGCAACTAGAAAGCATTTTGGACCAAGCCCTGGCCAAAGATGACTTTTTGACGGAGGAGGAGTTGGAGGAGAAAAAGAATATAGTCCTTAAAATACAAGAGGAAAAAAATAGCATCAATAGATGGAAGGATGAGGAATATTTAACATGGGATGACAGCATTAACCTTGCAAATTGTTTAGCCCCTAGCTATTTTCCTCAAGTAGTGGCCAATGATTATTATGCAGACAAATATGTGAAAGTAGTGACCATCAAAAATTCTTTACTTCAGTCTTTGGAACGCTTAGAGCAGGAAGGAAGCCTAGAGGAACATAAGGCATTTATGAATTGTGGCTTTCGCTTCTCCAACTACAGAGTACAGTCCCTTAGAGAAATTTTTGAAGCAGTAAAAACTGAGCGACTAGTTCAGTTAAGGTCACAACTTGCCTATCTTGAAAAAAATCCCAATGTAAAAGTGGACTCCCAACAATTGAAGTCTCTTTTAAATGGAATGAGCGCAGATCCCAATGACTTTATTGGACAAATTATGCTGCTAGATATCTCTAAATTAAAGGCTGTTACCTTAAGCCAAATATACACTGCATTAGGCGATGCCATGACTAATTACAGTGCATTAGAAGGCTTAATAGCTAACGAATTTCCTAAAAGAAGTATCCAAGGTTGGACTTCTTTTGATGATAAATTTGTCTCCGTTATAGTTTTAGCAACAGTTAAGCCTAGTCCTCTTCAAAAAATCATACAAGCATGGAGCGAGGAGTATAGAGATCTTTTTTCTAATAAGTTAGCCAAATACAAGTATCGCTATTTTTCTAGAAAAACCTTGGAGCGAAACGCCCAAAACAACCTGAAGATATCGGACTTTCCAGAATTGGAGACGCTCTTTCAGCAAACCTTTAAGGAGACTTTAGTAGAAGGGGAAAAACTAAGTTATTCAGAGGTTGCTAGCAGTTGGCAGGCCTTCTTATTAGAACTAGTGATACACAAAGGCATTAACAACTTAGAGCAGCATCAAGCTGCAGTTCAGGCCTTAGAAAAAGCGGGTATTCATGCTCTAGCAGACAGTACTAAGCTAGAGGCTATTTTTCAGCCTATTCCTCTGCCGAAGAAAGAAAAGGATCCCATCCTTCTTCTTGCTGAAAATCAATTTCATGTTAGCTGGCTTATTTCTTATCCTGAAGTTGACAGCCAAGTTGCAGAATTGGTCAGTACGATAGAAAAAATGATAACTCAGCCTGAAGAGAAAATTGAAGAGGAGATAAAAAAGGCCGCTAAAGAAAGTTCATTTTGGGAAGATTATGTAAAAAAGTTTATAAAAAAGGGTAAAGACTTCGCCGACAATGTAAACCCTTTTTCTCATAAGAAAGCATTAAAGCTCATAAAGAAAAATCTTGATACTTTCTACCAGCAAAAAGCTGGTACTGATACCTTAAGCTTAAAATTCCGCTTTCAGCATGACAGCTTAGATCAAAAACAACTCTTCCCTGTTTTTGTTGGGGATGGAGCAATTGATAAATCAGCTGATTTGAGTGAAATGAAGAGTCCTTACCATGAGGCAGCTATCACAGGATCAACTTATGAAGGAAAAACTGATGGCTCTTTCATTTTAACAGTTAAATTGAACGTAACTGAAAAACCTACCGATATCACCATTGATGTGGGCGCAAGTCTTGCAACATTTGTGAGTGTTAACCTAAGTTCCAGCCGATCAACTTCGGGTAATTCGAAGACCTTTGACTTCATTATAAAAGGAAAAATCACTGCTAACAGCTCTGAGCAAAAGACGGAAAGCTACAACATAAAAATAACAGAGCATTTAATCTCACCAAGTATTAAAAATGATCCATTTATTAAGGAGGTAAAAACGAGCTTTAATAAAAAAGAGCTTACACTAAGTCTCCTTCCGAAGGAATAAAAACCAGCTACTCAAAGCCCCAAACGGAAGTTTGGGGCTTTGTTCTTTTTGGGCCAATCCCTGCAGCTTTTGTTTAATTTTAGATGCCGTTTAATCCATAAGGGTTTTACCCTTCATTCATATACCATTGCGAAGCAATACCACTATTGCTGTAGGTTTCAACCTACAGTCAAAAGGGCCGAAGGCCCGCAGGCTGAGGGATGGGCAGCAGTGGCCCGCAGGGCCAGACCGAAGCGCGCAGCGCTGAAGGGCCGAGCGATCAGCGAGCTGCGAGACAGCCCGACCCGTCCGATAATTCATGAGGGTTTCAACCCTCATTTTGTATAGCTTCGCAAAGCGATACCGCTTTGCGCTGGGTTTTAACCTAGCGGAAGGGGCAGCCCCAAAAAAAGCCCCCTTAGCACAGCAGGCAAGAGGGCAAAATAAGCGATTAGTGATGGGCTTTAGACATTTTCGAGAATGAGGAAAATGAGCCAGATAATAATGAGGAGGGCACCGATAAAGCCAAAAATAGAGGCGAGTACCCCGATATCAAGCAGGCCAAAGAGGGCGCCCAAAACGATAAGTAAGAGGCCAAGAAGGAGGAGGTTTTTCATGGGAATATTGAGCTGTGTTTGCTCGGGGGCCTGTTCGCTATTTAGTTTTTTGAGCAAAAAGGCCTTCTTTTCGGCTTTGCTAAGGCCTTTCATTTCTTTGCGGTACTTTTTGCGGAGTTTGCGCAGTTTTTGGCGCTTTTGTTTTTTAGTGAGTTTTTTGCCTTTGCCCTTTCCTTGGCCTAGTACGGTTTCCTGATGGAAATGGCCCATATCTATGGCTGAAGAGGCGGCCTGTAGTTGCTGATTGGGGAGAAAACTAAAGAGGGCAAAAAGTAAGGGGAGCATCCAGTAATACTTCATAATCATAATTTAGCAGTGAAGAGATATAAAGAAATGTAAAATACAAGGAAGTTTGGAAAATGGAAATAGGGGGCTTAAAAAGGTTGGCCCACGGCCAGCACCCAATTGAGGCGGCCCCAATTCCAGTAGACGGGTAGGCCATCTGCGCCATAACGTTGAATTTGGCCATTTTCGTCGGTAACATCAAAGCCGGCTGGATTTCGGACCTGCATGGCCAAATCTAGGCGGAGGATAAAAAAGCTCATATCGAGGCGGATGCCGATGCCTGCATCTAGGGCCAGTTCTTGCCAAAAATCCCAGCCGATGGCGCCATTTTCTGCGGGGCTGTAGGGGTAGCCGGCAAAATCTCTTTCAATGCCTTTCATCAGCCAGACATTTCCGGCATCGGCAAAGAGGGCGCCGCCGATCCAGGAATTGAGCATAAAACGGAACTCCGTATTCATTTCTAGGCGAATATCGCCGAGTTGGAACTCTGCGCCGGGTTCGGCTCGGATGCGGCCGGGGCCGAGGTAGCGCATATTCCAGCCGCGCATACTGCTAGGGCCACCCAAGTAAAACTGTCGGCTAAAGGGGACGCGGTTAGAATTGGCATAGGGTAGGGCGGCCCCCAGCATGAGTCGGCTAGCTAGACTATACTTTTTGGCGATGCGCCAATTGTGGCCGAGGTCCAGATCGACCTTACTATATTGGGTGTAGGGGATCCCAAAAAACTGAATATCGTTATTGCCATTGATTTGGTCGAGCAGCCAGACGCTAGAGCCCGTTATTTCTAGCAGGGCCCTAAAGTAGCCCAATTGATTTTTGGCGATGCGGATATTGCTTCGGCTATATTGAAAATTGCTAGCGGGAATAAAATAGCGTTCTTGTAGAGAGAGCCAAAGGCCGAGGTTACTTTCGGCTAGGCGTTCGCTAAAGGTGGCATCTAGTTGGGGCTCGAGGGTGAGGTTGACTTGTAGGGGCGACCAGCTAAAACTTTGGTGCTTGCCTTTTTGCCAATTGTAGGAAAAGCTAGCATCAAAAGAGCTAATGCGGAAATCGCTGGCCTGTTGGAGATAATTATAATTCAGGTTAATCTTGCTATTGGGTTTATCTACGCCTAGGGTCCAGTTTCTAAAGCCCAGCATACGGGGGAACTTCAGCTCGAAACCCGTGCTAATATCGAGTAGATTGACCCAACTGAGAAAGCCTTCGGTACTATTGAGCACACTATCTCGGTTTCGGATTTGGAAATCGATACCACTTTCTACATTAAAGGCAAAAGACTCTCCTCCTCGGAAAATATTGCGATTTCGGGCCGAGAGATTAACAGCGGCGCCTAGGTTATTACTACCCGTATTGACCTCCGTATCGACCCCCAGTTGTAGTTTGGGGGCTTTTTGCATAAATACATAAGCATCTAATTCATTGGCTTGGCCAGATTTAGAGGGCACATATTCTAGGCGAGGAAAATTAAAGACATTGAGATCTGAGATGCGGTCGATACTCTCCTTACCTGCATCAAAATTATAGATACTTCCGTTGGTCAATTGGACATTTCTGGAAATGGCCGCATCCTTAATGATAAAGTTTTGCTTTTTGCGCTTAGCAATATCTTTGGCCATCTTAATAGAATCGGTCTCAGCTGTTTTGGCGGGTTTGCGCAAGACCGTATGGATATGAATATCGGTGGGGCTAATTTCTTGGACCTCCTGATAGGATTTGCGAATAAAGCGTTGGCGGTAGGGGTGGAAGCTCAGCTTATAGATTTTGCCATTGAGGGGGTTTTCGGCATAGAACTGCTGTTTGATTCGGTTTTGGTAGAAAGATTTCTTGTTTTCTTTTTTGGGGAAGCTAATTTTGATTTCGTTGCGAGCGATTTGCTCGATCTTGCCCCATTCTGCATTTTTTGGAGCCTTTTCCTTGAGGCTAAGGCGAAGCAGATAGGGGAATTTTCCGCCAGCGAGGACTAAAATGCTTCTATTCTTTTGGTTAGAAATGCGGGCCAGCAGATTTTCCTCTCCCTGTCCAAAGAGCGTCCAATAATTTAGGCTGTCGCCCTCATAGAGTTCGCTGCGATAGAGTTGGCGGTGGCCTTTATTGGGGGGGCGAAGCACCACATAGCTACTATCCATTTGGTAGCTGCGGCTACTTTTATGAATTTCGAGTCGGGGTTCATCGAGGACGATAAACACATTGTGGATACTATACTGTTGGTGCAGGCTACTATCGCTAGGGGGGAGGACATTGACATAGATATTGGCTCGGGGACTTTTGGAGGGGCGGCCCTTAAAATCTAGCGTATCGGCATTGACGGTATCGGCTTCAAAGGCGATATAGTTCCAGTTGAACTCTTGATAGCCTTGGTTTCGGATTTCGTAGGTGAGTCGGGTTTTTTCCTCCAAAAAGGCCGATTTGGCTAGTGGGTTTCCGGCTTTGAGCTTAGACTTATACTTAGTTTGTTGGAGAATCTTATGAATTTGTGGATCTTTTGATTCAAAGATGACGGTATCGATAAGGAGGGGGCGGCCGGTACTATAATAATAATTGACCTTTGCCTTATAGCGGTTATACTCTACCTGATAGCCCACCTTAGCGTCTAGGTAGCCTTGTTGGATGAGATAATTTTGCATAGAGAGCGCGGCATATTTGGCCTCTGCGGAGTCAAATATACTAGGGGCTTCACCCACCTTATTGCGCAAAAACTTTCGCCAGCGATTATCTTTAAAATAGCTAGAGTCTGTGGTTTGGACAAAATTGAGCGAATCGGGGCGGATGCCGCCTTTTTTCCATTGGCCATTTTCGTCTAGATGCCGATAATTGCGGTCATAAACGTACTTGATGCGTTTTTCCTTGGCTCGGTTATGAATCCAGAGAAAGGGGTAGCTAAAAAGAATCTTCCGATTGGGTTTTTGGCGCAGGGTATAAAAGAGCTCATAGGCAAAAAGCTCCTGCTGTTCGGCAGAAAGCTCATAGCTTTGTTGGGGGACCAGAATAGAGTCGGCACAGAGCAGCGCGCCATCGGCTCGATCTTTATTCTTTTTTTTGTTTAGCTTGATCGTATTACTGACCAAGAGTTGCTCTTCATAGACTCTTCTTTTTTTGTGCTTAGGGTTGGAGTGGGCACGGAGGTACTTGCGGTTTTGGCAGCTATGTTGGCCCAATGCAAGCAGCAAGAGCAGGGGAAAGAGCAGGCCGAGGGGCCAAGAGCGAAGAAAGGGAGCCATATTTTGGGTAGATTGCGGCGTTTTTTTTTGTAGATTGTGGCCTTTGCTTTGGGCGGGCTAAAGATACATCTTTTGTTGCACTCCTTTAGCTGTTTAGCGGCCCGAAGGGCCGAACGGCCTAGCGATGCGGCGGGGTGGCCCGCAGGGCCAGACCAAAGTTTTTGAGCGAAGCGAAAAAACTGCAGGGCCGAGCAAGCTTGCGAGCCCCAAAGCGTAGCGCCGCAGCTTTGCTGCGGAGGCCCCAAAAAAATAAAAATATATGAAACGAATCAGTAAAAATGAGCTGAAGGCCATTAAGAGCTTGCAGCAGAAAAAACAGCGCGATTTGCAAGGGCGTTTTGTGGTAGAGGGAGAAAAAATTGTGCGAGAATTGCTTTTGCAAGAGCATTTTGTGGTAGAGGGCTTGATGGGCATTGAAGAATATTGGGCCGAACTGCCCTTTGAAGATTGGGCGCAGGAGCCCGAGCAATATGGATTGAGCGGAAAGGAGCTGGAGCGGATGTCGGGCCTCAAGCAAGCTAATAAGGTGCTGGCGGTGGTGGCCAAAAGAGAAGCCCCCCCAATTGAGGGCCTGGAGCAAGGCTTGTCTTTGGTCTTGGACCGCCTGCAAAATCCAGGGAATTTGGGGACCATCATCCGTATGGCCGATTGGTTTGGGGTGAAAAATATTTTTTGTAGTCCCGACTGTGTAGAGCTGTATAACCCCAAGGTGATTCAGGCGAGTATGGGAAGCTTTTTGCGGGTGAATGTACATTATGTAGACTTGAATCAATTATTTGAGGATTGGGCCGATTTGCCCCGCTATGGCGCGCTTTTGTCGGGCGAAAATGTTTATGATACTCCCTTGAAAAAAGGCGCCTTCTTATTGATTGGAAATGAGAGCCAAGGTTTATCGGAGGAGCTGCAGGCGCAATTGACTACCGCCCTGAGTATACCGAGATTTGGCGGGGCCGAGTCTTTAAATGCCGCCGTAGCCACCGGAATCTTATTAGGAGAATTTGCTGTTCGTCAGCTTTAATGGAAAAGAAAAATGGAACCGATATTTACGAATGAGGCTGTTGTTTTGGGCCTGCTGATTGTCGTTTTAGGGGCAGTCTTTTTTACCGAAAAGCTAGAAAGCAAGGGCTGGAAGCGCTTTTATACTTTTGTGCCTTCTTTGTTGCTCTGCTATTTTATTCCAGCCCTTTTGCATTATCCGCTGGGCCTAATTGCCCCGCATTATTTTGAGCAGGAGCCGCTGGAGGCCGTACTAAAAGCGGCCGAAATTGCCCCTCCAGAGGGTTGGGGAAGCTGGACCTATGAGGCCGTGAAAACTTGGCTGGAAGAAAAAACCAATTTGGAAGAATCGGCCTATATGGCCACGGCCAAGCATTCCAATTTGTACTTTATGGCCTCTCGCTACCTCTTGCCCGTTAGTTTGATTTTGCTTTGCTTAAGTATTGATATTAAGGGGCTTATCAATTTGGGCCCCAAGGCCTTAATTATGTTTTTTGCGGCTAGTGTAGGAATCATTTTGGGCGGACCAGCGGCCTTATTACTCACCAGCTATATTTTCCCCGGCTTGGTCGATATGAGCCCCGACGAGCTCTGGAGAGGATTATCTACGGTGGCGGGAAGCTGGATTGGCGGCGGGGCCAACCAAACGGCCATGAAAGAGGTCTTTGAGGTGCCCGATAATATTTTTGCCGCCATGATTGTGGTCGATGTAATTGTGGCCAATATCTGGATGGGCTTTTTGCTCTATGGCGTCAAGATTTCGGATAAGGTAGATCGCTGGCTCAAGGCCGATTCTTCGGCTATCAAGGAATTGGAAGAGCGGGTGAGCGATTACCGAATGAGTGTGGCCAAAATGCCAAGCACCTACAGCCTATTTATTATGGCGGCGGTGGGCTTTGGCGGCCTAGCCTTGGCCCATGCCGGAGCCGATTGGATCGTTCCGCTATTAAAACCTTTTGAGAAAACACTGAATGAAATTGGCCTGAGTTCTTTGCTTTCGGCCTTCTTCTGGCTGATCGTTTTGGCCACCACCTACGGCCTGTTTCTTTCCTTTACGCCCGCCCGAAAACTAGAGGGCTTGGGCGCTAGCCGCTGGGGCTCCTTGTTCATTTATATTTTGGTGGCGACCATCGGCATGAAAATGAACCTAGGCGAAGTGGTTAAAAACCTCGGTCTTTTTGCCATTGGCATTTGCTGGATGCTCGTGCATGTCGGCGTTTTGCTTTTGGTCGCCAAACTCATCCGAGCGCCATTTTTCTTTGTGGCCGTGGGCAGCCAAGCCAATGTTGGGGGCGCTGCTTCTGCCCCAGTTGTGGCCTCTGCTTTTAGTCCCGCCTTGGCGCCAGTAGGCGTACTGATGGCCGTTTTGGGCTATGCCTTAGGTACTTATGGGGCCATTATTTGTGCCCTGATGATGAAGGCTATTGCTGGCTGATAAGTTAAGCATCTAGATAAATGAATCCCTCTTTAGTAGAATAGCTAGAGAGGGATTTTTTTGGGGCCTCCGCAGCGGCCTTCGGCCTTGCGGCGCTACGTTTCGGGGCTCGCAGGTCTGCTCGGCCCTTCGGCAGCAAGCTGCCTCGGTCTGCGGCTGCGCCGCCCCCCTTCACATCGCTAGGCCAGGGCAGAACGGCCCGCTCAGAGCATTTTTGTCTCCCCAAAATAGCCCTAAGAACATCAGGAGATTATAAAAAAATAAAAACCTAAACGTTAAAACTCGATAAAAAGCAAGGGAAAAAGCGGATAAAAAATATACAAAATAGGCAAATACTGCGTTCTGAAGTTAAGCCAAAGTCAAGCCAGTGCTATCAAAAGCTTAAGGCCAAGCCGCCTAAACTGTTAAGGTTTTTATAAGCCTAGATTGAATGTTCGCTGAATTTTTGGGCCTATGCCCAAATATCAACTACTTTTGGCCAGAATTACAAAAGAAAAGTACAGAATCAGCCTTGGAAAACTGATTTTATTTTAAAATCAAAAGCAACTTAAATGAGCTCCCCTTTACGATTAGTTTTTCGGTATTTTGCCGTTATGCTTCTCAGCCTGTTTTGCCTGCCTCAACTCTATGCCTCGCATGGAGTAGCGGTAGACTTAACCTATGAATGCATTGACCCCGCTGTGGGCCAATACCAATTTACTTTGGTCTATTATCGAGATTGCGACGGAATTACGCCCTCGGCAACCTCTCTTTCTGTTACAGGAGGAAATGGCTGTGGGGTAACCACTAATATTACCCTTTCGCAGGTCTCCGTAACGGACCAATCACAACTTTGTGACCCTTCTACTTCTAGTTGTAATGGCGGTAGCCAACCCGGGGTAGAACAGTATATCTATCAAGGGGTAGCCACAATCGGTACCGGTTGCTCTAACCTAGTGGTCAGCTTTAGCGAATGCTGCCGAACTTCGGCCATCACTAACCTGAGTAGCACCGGAACCACTTATGTAGAAACGGTCATTAACTCGAACCACCCTCAATGGGGCGCACCTTGTAATAGTAGCCCCCAGTTTGGTCGGATTCCCGTACTTTATACCTGTGCCGGACAGCCCGCTTTTTATAGCCATGACGCCCAAGATCCCGATGGAGACTCTTTGGTGTTTTCTATTTCTGAACCCCTAGATGGGGCCTCTAGTAGTATTGCCTATAGCGCTGGATTTACCGCTACAGAGCCTTTTTGTACGAATAATACCTTTACGCTAGATCCTAGTACCGGGCAAATCGCCTTTACCCCCTGTGCCAACCAATCACAGTATGCTGTAGTCGGTTTCACCATTGAGGAGTACCGCAATGGCGTGCTCATCAATACTAGCCGAAGAGAGGTGGTTATTGTGGTCCTTAATAACTGTACAAATACTTCTTCTCAAATAGACAGTTTTACAGTAAACCAAGGCGTTTTAGATACTACAGGACTAGTAACCGCCATCAATGTTTGTGGAGGTAACCAATTGGACCTCTGCCTCAATGTTTCGGACCCCGATATTATTGACTCTTTGTCGATTAGCTCGAATATTGGAAATATTATCCCCGGAGCTACTTATACCGTTACTTATCCTACAGCTAACTTTAATGAGGCCATTGTTTGCTTTACAATTCCTACAGATAGTGTAGCTACAGGATCCTATACCTTTGTCACCTTTATAGAAGATAATGCCTGCCCCATTTCGGCACAGCAGGCTATCTCTTATAGACTGGATCTGGAAAACCTTCAGCTAGAGTTAAGTAAAGAGTTTATCTGCCCCAATAGCATAGATACGATTCAGCTAGAAGCGCTGGGCTTTGGTGGGGCTGCAGCTCCGGGGACCTACTCCTGGTCGCCAGCCGCCCTCTTCGATAACCCCAATGTGCATAATCCTACAGCTTATGTCCTCGACACTGTAGACCTAATTTGTACCTATACCGATGGCTCTTGTGTTCAACATGATACCGTAGATGTAAGCGCTCCTTTCCCTGCAGTAATCAACCCCATTCCAGATGTAACAGTTTGTAATGGAAATTCGGCTCAGGTCTTCGCTTCTGTACAACCCGGACCTGGACCACAGACCTTTACACTTAGCGGAACGGCAACCATTCAGCCAGACTCTATTCTCGATATTCCAATTACTACTTCAGGAATCGCTCCTGTAGATATTCTCTCTACCTCTATTCAGTCTGTCTGCCTAGATATGACTTGCGGAAACGGTTTTGTCCGTGACCTCAATCTTTTCTTGATTTCTCCTACTGGCTGTGTCTTACCCCTCATGAGTGGCCAAGGTGGAATTAACGATAGAGGATTAACTGGAGCTTGTTTTACCCCAGATGCCACACAGGCAATCACGGCTTATAACACGCCCTTTTCTGATATTCCTAATAATACAGACTTTATCCCCGTTGGTGCAAATGGCTTTGGAGGGCTCAACGGCTGCGCAGCTAATGGACAATGGGTTTTGCGGATTCAACATAATCTTGCCCCTAGTTTGGGTGGGGTACCTTGTACCGTAACCAACTGGAGCATTACCTTTAATGACCAATCTGCCGCTAGCTTTTATTGGTCACCTAACTATAATATTAGCTGTACAAATTGTGATAGTAGCATCATCTCTCCAACTGTAGACACGCAGTATCAGGTGATTGCTCAAAATACATTTGGCTGTAGCGATACAACGAACTTTAATGCTGTAATTGATACCGCTTATCCAGCGCCAATTATTGTTTGTGATTCGGTAACAGCTACAGATGTCTATTTCTCTTGGCAGCCTATTTTTGGCTCAGGAGGATATAGTATTAGCGTTAATGGTGGCCCCGCTTTTACTCAGGCCGTTACGAATACAACCTATTCTGTAGGAGGACTCACTCCTGGCCAATGTGTAGACTTAACCATTTATGCCCTTTCTGGAGGAAGTTGCGCAGATGGACCTTCGACTACACATTCTTGCTGTGCCTCTGGCTGTATTAACCCCATTACTTCTAGTACCGCAACTAGCTGTAATGGAACTTCCGATGGTTCTGCAACTGTAGCGCTGGCTTTTGCTACGCCCCCCATTGTTTATCAGTGGGATGCCAATGCCGCATCGCAAACAACAGCAACAGCAACTAACCTAGCCGCGGGAACCTATACTGTGACCATTTCTGAAGCAACGGGCTGTACCGCTACCGCAACCGTAACGGTATCAGAACCTACAGTCTTGCAACTGAGCAATACGATTAGTTCAGATTATAATGGCCAAAATATTTCTTGTGTAGGCGCAGCCGATGGAGAATTGACTGCCGCTGCCAGTGGAGGAACCTCGCCTTATAGCTATCTCTGGCCCGATGGCCAAACTACGGCTGTGGCTACAGGCTTGGCCGCAGGCACTTATTGTGTAACGGTCACCGATAATAATGGCTGTACCGCTACCGCTTGTGAAACGCTTACAGATCCTAGCGCGATTACTGCTACTAGCTCAACTACAGATGTAAATTGCTTTGGCGGAGCCGATGGTACGGCAACGGTGACCGCCACCGGAGGAACTGTAGCCGTTGATTATACTTATAGCTGGAGTACAACGCCAACTCAGACTACCGCTACGGCCACCGGCCTTAGCGCTGGAACTTATACCGTGACCATTACAGATGATAATAACTGTAGCATTACAGAAAGTAGTACGGTGATTGAGCCAACGGCAACAGTAACCGCTACGGCTGTAGTCATTTCTAACTATAATGGCCAAGATATTAGTTGCGCAGGCAGCTGCGATGGCGAAGCAGAGGTCCTTCCTGTTGGAGGAACTCCCGCCGCAGCTGGTTATCTATACCTCTGGCCTGATGGCCAAACTACGGCTATCGCCACAAATCTCTGTGCAGGCACTTATGCCGTAACAGTTACCGATAGCTTAGGCTGCTCTGCCGTAGCCAGCGTAACGGTAAATGAACCACTGCCGCTTTTGTCTATTATGCAGGCGAGTACAGATGTAAGCTGTAATGCAGGATCTGATGGTACAGCTACGGTTAGTGCAACAGATGGAACAGCTCCTTACACCTATAGCTGGAGCGATGCTGCAGCACAAACGACAGCCACTGCAAGCAACCTAGCTGCAGGACAATATTTTGTCACTGTTGAAGATGCCAATGGTTGCCAAACCCTAGATTCTGTAGTTATCAATGAACCCACTGCAGTAACCGTTTCTTTGGCCGTTAGCTCTAACTATAATGGTCAAGATGTTAGCTGTAACGGAAGTAGCGATGGAGAAGCTATTGCTACCGCTACTGGAGGATCAAGTGGATATACCTACCTTTGGGATGCTAACACGGGCAACCAAACAACTGCTAGCGCTACTTCACTAGCCGCTAATATTTCTTACTGTGTAACGGTCACTGATGTTAATGGCTGTACCGCTACAAGTTGTATTACACTGACTGAGCCTACGGCGCTTTCTGCCACTAGCTCAACTACAGATGTAAATTGCTTTGGCGGAGCCGACGGTACGGCAACCGTTGCCGCCTCTGGCGGAACTGTAGCTGTTGATCATAGCTATAGCTGGAGCACAACGCCAGCTCAGTCTACCGCTACGGCCACTGGCCTTAGTGCTGGAACTTATACGGTAACTATTACAGATGATAATGGCTGTAATATTACAGAAACAGTCACTGTAGTAGAACCCGCCGCTGCGCTAAGCTTAACCGCAGGAGTAATCTCTAACTATAATGGCCAAGATATTAGCTGCGCAGGCAACTGTGATGGCGAAGTAGAGGCCCTACCCACAGGTGGAACACCATCTGCTGCTGGTTATCTATACCTCTGGCCTGATGGCCAAACTACGGCTATCGCCACGAACCTCTGTGCGGGCACTTATGCTGTAACAGTTACCGATAGCTTAGGCTGCTCAGCTATAGCTAGCGTAACGGTAAATGAACCACTGCCGCTATTGTCCACTATGCAGGCGAGTACAGATGTAAGCTGTAATGCAGGATCTGATGGTGCAGCTACGGTTAGTGCAACAGATGGAACAGCTCCTTACACCTATAGCTGGAGCGATGCTGCAGCACAAACAACCGCAACTGCAAGCAACCTAGCAGCAGGACAATATTTTGTCACTGTTGAAGATGCCAATGGTTGCCAAACCCTAGATTCTGTAGTCATCAATGAACCCACTGCCGTAACAGTTTCTTTGGCCGTTAGCTCTAACTATAATGGTCAAGATGTTAGCTGTAACGGAAGTAGCGATGGAGAAGCGATTGCTACCGCCACTGGCGGATCAGGTGGATATACCTACCTTTGGGATGCTAACACGGGCAACCAAACAACTGCTAGCGCTACTTCACTAGCTGCTAATACCTCTTATTGTGTAACAGTCACTGATGTCAATGGCTGTACCGCTACAAATTGTATTACACTAACAGAGCCTGTGGCGCTTTCTGCTACTAGCTCAACTACAGATGCTCTTTGCTTTGCTGGTGCCGATGGTACCGCAACCGTTATTCCCTCTGGTGGAACGGCAGCTGTTGATTATAGCTATAGCTGGAGCACAAGCCCCACACAAACTACTGCTACGGCCACTGGCCTTAGCGCTGGAACTTATACGGTGACGATTACAGATGACAATGGCTGTAATATTATAGAAACAGCCACAGTAGGAGAACCTGCTACTGCTGTTAGTGCAACCACAAGCACAACCGATGCACTCTGCTTTGGTAGTGCAGATGGAACCGTAACGGTTCTTCCTACAGGGGGGACTGGACCTTATACTTATCTCTGGGATGCCACTGCAGGAAGCCAAACTACGGCTACCGCAACCGGATTAGTCGCTGGAAATTATTGTGTGACGGTAACTGATGTGCAAGGCTGTACCTTTAGTATCTGCGAAACTGTAGCAGATGGTATTGCCATTCAGTTGGCTGCAACAACTAGCCCCGCGCTCTGCTTTGGTAGTGCTGACGGTAGCGCAACGGTAATGGCTACAGGAGGCGCTACAGGATATACTTATCTCTGGTCTGCTATGGGCCAAACTACTGCTACGGCTACTGGCCTAGTTGCTGGCCCACATACGGTGACGGTAACTGATGCCAATGGCTGCGCTGTAGATACTACCGTAACGGTTAACCAACCTACCGCACTAACCACTCCTATCTTTAATAGCAGTACAATTAGCTGTAATGGGTTGACGGATGGAACAGCTACGGTGAGCACCTCTGGTGGAACCGCTCCTTATACTTACCTTTGGGAGAATGGCCAGACTACCGCAACGGCTACTGCCTTAGCTGCAGGGATGGAGTCCGTAACGATTACTGATGCCAATGGTTGCTTTATTATTGACAGTGTCAATATTGTAGAGCCAACAGCTGTAGTCTCTACACTAGTTACCGATTCTATTAGCTGTTATGGCCTTAATGATGGTCAAATTACAGCAACAACAACTGGCGGACAGCCTCCTTATACCTATAACTGGTCTAATGGGCAGTCTGGCTTCCAAATTAGCAATTTGCTTACTGGTCCTTATGATGTGACAGTAACTGATGCCAATGGCTGTTCTGTTACCCTTAGTACTTTTGTAGGCGAACCCGCTTCGGCTGTGGTGGTCAATATTATCAACCCAGTGAATCCTATTTGTGCTGGAGATAGTGATGGCGAAATGACTGCCGACGCTTTGGGTGGCACCCCAAACTATACCTTTATCTGGTCTGATGGACAAACTACAGCTACTGCCGATGGTTTAGCGCCAGGTACATATGCAGTGACGGCAACGGATGCTAGAGGATGTACTTCTTCGGCTTCTGCAACAATTACGGCACCTTCAGCAATTGTGCTCAACGTTCAACAATACTCGAACTATAACGGCGCAGCAATTAGCTGCCCCGGTGCAGCAGATGGAGCGGCTCAGGTTACGGCTAGTGGTGGCATTGCCCCTTATACTTATGCCTGGTCTGGCGCCCAAGCTCAAAATGGTACAATTGCTAGCAACTTGGCAGCAGGGACTTATGCCGTAACGGTAACGGATGCTTCTGGCTGTACCGCTATTGATAGCATCAGCTTAGCCGATCCAGTACCTTTGGATGCGACGATCCAGCAAGTGAATGTATTCTGTGCCAATGATTGCGATGGCCAAATTATCGCTACCGCCGTATCTGGAACGGGTACTTTGGGCGTAAATGGCTATGAATACCGCATTTTAGGTCCTGGTCAAACAGGCAATGTGTTTAGCAGCAATAATAACTTTACGGGGCTCTGCGCAGGGACCTACACGGTAGAGGTCCGAGATGGAAACAACTGTGTATTGCCCATTTCGGTAACGATTACGGAGCCTACGGCCATTCAGTTGAGCCTAAGCGATACGGATGTATCTTGTGCAGGCGGAAGCGATGGAACGGCTAGCGTAAGCGCTAGCGGTGGAACGCCTCCTTATAGCTACAACTGGGATAATGGTATGACGGGCACCACTATTACGGGCCTAATGGCCGGTACTTATGAGGTGACGGTCACCGATGCCAATGGTTGTGATATGGTATCTACTACAGAAGTAGAAGAGCCCGCCGCCCTAACGGCTAGCATGAGCGCCAATGAACCTAGCTGTAACGGAAGTACAGATGGTAATGCTACGGTAAGCGTACAAGGTGGAACAATGCCTTATACTTACTTCTGGTCAGATGGCCAAGGAACGGCGACCGCAGTAGGGCTATCGGCAGGAACGCATAGCGTAACGGTAACCGATGCCAATGCTTGTCAGCTCGTAGAAAGTATTGTGATTGGCGAGCCTAGCTTGTTGAGCACAACGATTACCACAAATACAGCCGCCTGTGCTGGAGCGAATAGCGGTAGCGCTACGGCCGTTCCCACCGGTGGAACAGCTCCTTATACTTACCTTTGGTCGGATGGACAAACTACAGCTACTGCAATGAACCTAGCGCCAGGCGCTTACTCTGTGGTGGTGGTAGATAGTCAAGGCTGTTCTGTTACAGAACAGGTCTTGCTACAAAATCCAGATCCTGTAGTATTGAGCTTTGTATCGAGCAGTAACCCTAGCTGTAATGGCGATCAAGATGGAACGGCTACAGTAGTGGCTAGCGGAGGGAATGCCCCTTATACTTATCTCTGGCCCAATGGCGAGACCACAGCAACGGCAACAAGCCTAGGCGCTGGCATAAATACAGTAACGGCAACAGATGCCAATGGCTGTAGCACGACCTTGGATGTCAATATGGTAGAACCTGCGGCACTAGTCGTCGATACGATTCGAATGACGGCGGTGAACTGTAAAGGGGGAGCCGATGGAACTGCCACGGTCTTCTTGAGTGGCGGAACCCTACCTTACAGCTTTGCTTGGTCCAACGGAATGACGGGCCAAAGTATTAGCGGTTTGGCCGCAGGGACTTATGTGGTCAGCGTAACGGATGCCAATGGTTGTGTGACCAACAGTCAGATTATAGTGACGGAACCCGCTAGTGAGCTAGTGGCAACCCTAAATACTGCGGATGCGCTTTGCTTTGGTGGGGCCTCTGGTCAAATTACGGCTATTGTGAGTGGTGGAACGCCAAACAGCAATGGAGACTATACTTATGCTTGGTCGAATGGAGCGAGCAGCGATGTGAACTCGAACTTGACAGTAGGTAGCTATAGCGTGACGATTACAGATGCTAACGGCTGTTCTCTGGTCCGTACGGCAACGGTAAATGAAAGCTCAGGAATCACGAGCCAAATTGTGAATGTAACAGATGCTAGCTGTAGTGGCAGCGCAGACGGAAGCGCTCAGGTGATGGCTTCAGGCGGAATAGGAACCTTGAGTTATCAGTGGTCAGATCCTTTGGGTCAGACGACGAATGTAGCGACTGGTCTTTCTGCAGGTACTTATTATGTAAGTGTAACCGACCTTAATGGCTGTACGCAGGTAGATACGGCAGTAGTGGGTGAGGCCTTGGCCTTGAGCATTACGGTAGCGATTGATGATGTAGATTGTTATGGAGCCTCTACGGGTTCGATTAGCATTACGAACTCGAATGAGCCTTTGCAGGCCAGTTACTGGAGCAATGGAGTTGTGGGCACAAGCATTACGGCTGTAGCTGCTGGCCAATATGGCGTGGTGGTCCAATCGATTAGTGGTTGTGTGGATAGCTTTAGCTACCAAGTGGGTCAGCCTGCGGAACTAGAGTTGAGCTTGAACCAAGTTCGCGCGGTGGATTGCTACAACAACAGTACAGGAGCTTTGGGCTCTACGGTAGCTGGTGGAACAGCGCCTTATAGTTATCTATGGTCCAATGGGGCGCTAACGCCTAGTTTGGATAGCATAGCGGCAGGCAACTATACGCTTAATGTGGAAGATGCTAACGGCTGTAAGGTAGATACAAGCATTAGCTTGGTGAATCCGACGGAAGTAGGTATTGGCAACCTCAATATCACAGGCGTAGCCTGTGTGGGCGATGCGAACGGAAGCATTCAGTTGGATGGAACGGGCGGATCGACTTTGTTGGGTGGCTATACTTATAGTCTAGATAGCTTGACGTTCCAGGGGGGGGACCTCTTTGTGGGCTTGGAAGCAGGGATTTATCCTTTGTATGTCCAAGATAACAATGGTTGTCTCTTTGATACTTTGGTGACGGTAGAAGCGGCAGATCCCTTCTTTATCACGAGCTTTGGTCCGGCCTTAGATTCGGGTGAAGTGGAGTATGTGCTAGAGTATGGCGATACCTTGACGCTGTTTGCGGACTTGAATGATACGACTGCAGCGAGCTGGTGGTGGACCGAGATTAACGCTGGGGTATTGCTAGATAGCAGTTTGGAGACTTCATTGACGCCTTATGAGTCGGGCATTTATCAGTTTACGGCTATGAATGCTTCTGGCTGTGTGCAGGATAGCTCGATTGTGGTGAAGATGGAGAAGCCTAGAAATGCCGCTGCACCTACGGCCTTTACGCCGAATAATGACGGGAATAATGACCGTTTCTTTATTCAGGGCGATGAGAAGGTGGAGCAGATTTTGGTGTTTAGAGTGTATGACCGCTGGGGGGAGTTGGTGTATGAAGGTCTGGAGCTAGATCCTAATGATCCTCAACAGGGTTGGGATGGTAGCTTTAAGGGCAAGCCAATGAATTCTGGGGCTTATGCTTGGTATGCTGAGGTGCTCTATATTGATGGAGAGACGGCAGTGATTAAGGGCGCAGTGAATTTGCTTCGTTAGTGCTGAGTTGATGATGTAAGTAAAGGGTTGTCGGGTTTTCCCGACAGCCCTTTTTTTATGGGGGATGCGCCCCGGAGGGGGGCATCGTAATGCTGGGCGCTTTGGCCTCCAAGGCCAAAGGAGCCCAGCCCCCAGGCGGGGGCGGCGCAGGGGAGGACTGGGCCTGAAATGGAATATATTGAGGGTTAGATTAGCTCAGGTGCAGAGAATGTTGTGGCTGCCGCCAGCCGCCGGCCGGGCGCGCTTGGCGCGAGCCTGCGAAGCTTGAAGGCGCGAAGCGGCTTGTAGCTGAGCAGTAGGGGAGGGTTGGCCTAGGGGCCTGTAGGGGTGGCCGCAGGCCAGACCGAGCCGCTGAAAGCGGCGAAGGGCCGAGCAGACTTGCGAGCCCCGCAAGGGCCCGGCCGCCGAAGGCGGCAGGCCCCAAAAAAAAGAGACCCTTAAAAAGAGTCTCTTAGCTAAAAATTAGTAGGATGAGCTCCTTAGAGCTGCCCTAAGAAAGTACGGAAAGGATCATCGCTGATGGGGGCGAAATCGCTATCCATAGGGTCTTTGACCTTATCAACCTTAGCGCTGTTGGTAGCAATTTGGTCTAAAATCGGTAGTTTGGCCTTAACTTCAGCAACAACTTGGTCTAGCTCTTGAACCTCGGCCTCCTCTTTAGCCTCGGCCAAAGCGGCCTGGGCATTGGCAACATAAGCTGCAAGATTGACCGAATTGATGACCTTAAGTCCTGATTGTACAGACTGAATGAGGGTGTCTGTCACGATAGTAGAACGAATATCGGCTAGTGGTTGCTCTAGCTCGGCAATCACAGGATCAATGCGTTTAATCAAGGCTTGGCCATTCTCGATGAGGGCCGCCAAACGCAAGGCCATGCTATTATCTTCTAAAGCCGTATCTGAACTAGCGGCGGCTACTGCGGCCCCTTCTGCCGCGGCCTCCTCTAGACTATCAACAAAATAGGCTTGCAGCTTACATTTTTTAAGTAAACTCTTATTGAGCGCTTTGAGTACCGCAGGCTTTTGGCCCTTGCCCAACTCTGCCAATAACTGAAGGTTGCCCTCCGCATCTAAACGGCATTGGCCCGCAACAAAAGAAGCCGATTTTTTTTGTTCCTTGATGTATTTTTTCCAGGCAGAAGGAACCCCCTCGCCAATATACATCAGCGGCGATTTCTCTTCTCCAAAATCAAATTCCGTGTCATAGAAAAACTTGACTGGGCTACTTAGGTCGCCCTTAACAGCTTGCTTGAGCAACTTAATATTAAAATCTGTTCCTTTCTCTTTTAAGAAATCTGGACTTTTAAACTTCGCTTTCATAATCAGTTGATTTTAAGTGGGATGAGGCGTTAAAATTTGGCGTACTCAGCCTTTAGGGTTTCTAGCTCCTGGGCCGTAAGCGGCTCCATATCAATGGTTTTGCTCGTTAGTTTTGAAAACTTATCACTGAAGAACTTTTGCATATCTTCAATGAATGGGTATTCCACCAACCATTCGCCCTTGCTGATATCAAACTCTTTGGCGGGAAAAGGAACGTCTTTTTTCTGGAACGGAATATGAGCGTGCATACTAGCCGCCCGCTCTACATTCAAAATAACGAGTTCATTGCCTTTTTCTGGATATTGTAGCTTGGCCTCGGCAGGAATGCCGATCGTATCCAAAATAGCCTTGATGATAGCTGTCGCGCCAATCGCAAATTCTAAGTAGCCCTTAAAGCTCAAGCCACCTTTTAGTTCAGCATCAAAGGCAAAATTAGTCGCCGCAGCAATGTTGCCCTTATTCAAACTAACCGCAGCCTCTCCTCCAATTGCCGCCTCTGCAGCCAAAACGGCTCTAGCCGATGCCTTGACGATTTTTAAGATAGCCACATAGATGCCCAAAAAGGCTTTGGCCTCTGCAGTAGCCGAAGCCCCAATGTTTCCACTAACGACTTTTTCAATATTGGGATCAAAGAAGTTGTGTAGGGTCAATGCACCAGCTACCTCAAAAGCTGCCTTGAAGGCCGCTCCCAATTCTAAGCCTGCATCCACAAAGCCCACATCAAAGAGTGGAACATCTAGGTTGACCTCATAGTCAGGAGTCGATATTTTATACTTTAATAGGTCTCCTGTAGAAATAGTAGGCTGTTGCCCTTCTTCTGTAGCTTGGCCATTGGCTTTCTCTATCAAATATTTCCCGGCAGCAGCCCCAAAGTTTTCATAGACCCAATTGGCCAAACCAAAGGTCTTGCGAATCCAGTCAATCTGATCAGGTACTGCTGTAGCTTCTACCTGCTCAATAACCGCTTGGGCACCCTCAGGATCAGCTTCCTTAAAGGCATCTTTTAAGGGCTCTATATATAAAATGTCAAATTTCTCTAAACTGGCCTTAACCGAAGCATCCGCCTGCCCCTTATTGCTCAGGGCTTTCACTTTGTCATCTAGCTCTTCCTGAAATTGGTCGCACTTACTCAAAGTACCATTGGGCTGATGCGCTTCCCCATACAAAAGAGCCAAACCAAAAGAATCCGCTAATGGTCCTAAGTTGTCTTTGGTCAGCTTCTTTAAAGAACCCTTGGTGGCCGAACGACTGAAAAATCCCTCGCTATGATGATAGTTCTCTGCCGCATCTTTAAACTGTGCAGTCAGCAGATCAATATCACTCTGTTGAAGGGATCTGTAGTCTATGGCTTTCAAGCTGCTCAAAAATTGCTTGAGGTGGTTGGTCGCCACAGTAAGCGCTTCCTTTTTATCTTTATTGCTTTCAACGGCAACCATTTTTTCAAGCGTCTTGAGTAGCTGGCTGGTGTTGGCCGCAACAAAAACTTTATCTTCCTTGATTTCTCGCTCTATCATCTTACGATAAAGACTGTACGTCATAAAGGGCGACTTTACCGCATTGAGCTTGTCTCCTAGGGCTTCTTCTACATAGGATTGTATGAAGGATTCCTTAGACCGAATGTCGTTCTCTAACTGCTTGGCTTTTTGCAAAACTCTAGTAAATTCAGCCCCAGGATCAGACGCCTGACTCAGCCTTTCGACAGGGTTTCCTGCTAAGTAGCTCTCTAAGGTCTGTAGCTGTTGCTGGATGTTTCCTTTTTCCTCCTGGATCTTTTCATCCAAGTATTGCTGACAGTCATTTAAATAAGTTTGCAGCTTATTCGCCGCAGTCTCAAATTCTTGCAGCTTAGCTTCAAATTCTTTTACTTCTTGGCTCATAATGTAATTTTACTTTAATGAGGACTCCGCCTCAAATGGGGAATGTTAATTAGGTATTCATTTCGGCAATAGCAGCTTCAATAGCTGGCATGTAGTTTAAGGCCAAGGCCTTTTTGTTCAATTTCTCTAGCTGATCCGCCGAAGGCTGCTCTACCGGATAGTAGTACTTGGCCGCCGAATCTACTTCTAGCACGGGGTAGTGCAAGAGCAATTCTCCCTCAAAAAAGGAGATGCGCATACTGCTCGAACTGCCGCCCTTGACCGGCTGAAGAGTTAACAAAATAGCATGCTCCGACTCTACTTCTACACGGTAATAGGCTTCTAAGGGAACTTCGGCCCCATTTTCAAAGAAAAGTAATCCCTCTGGAGTGATCAATAGCATTTCCTTAGACATTTTGTCCAGTACTTGCTTGCTCAAAAAGGCAGGCAGCTCTAGAAGCTCTTTTTCTGAGGCCGCTATGATTTTTGACATATTTGGCGTCCAAAGCTGACCAAAAGCTTGTTGCAAAATTGGCGACTCTGCATTACGCGCAAATTCTGCCTCATATTTTGCCCGGATTTTATCGGCACTGTTGGCCCGCACTTTCTGTAGTTGCTCCGGATATTTTTCTTCTAAATAGACGGTTGCCTTGGCAAAGCCCTGTTGGTCGGCCCTGATGAGCATCTTAACGGCATTGTTCCGATCCCCGTTTTTAGTATAGACTACCCCCAAATGATAGTAGAGCTCAGCCAGACCCATGCTGCCCGTTTCCTTAATCGCAGCAGTCAAATCCGCCGCAGCTCGATCATATTGCTTGGCCTTGGCAAACAGTAAACCTCTAGCTTTAAGTAAGCGACTAGCCGCACCATCCAGTTTTAAGGCCTGACTATAGTCCTGCAAAGCTCCCTTGAGGTCTTTCAATTGCTCTTTGGCCTCCGCCCGCATCTCAAAGTATAAAGGCTGCTCTTCTCCCGCAATCAAAGCATCATAATCCGCTACCGCTTTGGCCCATTCCTCGGCCTGTACCAAACGATAGGCCCGCTTTTTTAAGACGGTGGTTTTCTCTTTTTCACTCAGCTCCAAAGCCATGGCTTTGTCATAAAGCGCAATGGCCGCCTTTGCATCTGGCTCAATGGCCGCCAAATTCAAGATGTAAATTATTTCTTCTGGCAAATGCTGATGCAAAAGCGCTAAACTCGCCTTGTACTCCCCTTTGTAGGCCGAATCTGTTTGATACAACCTTAAGCGAAGCTTCTCTATATTGAGCTGGAATTTTTCTTTCGGAAAGTACTGCTCCAAAAAGGCCAAAGCCTCCGCTGTAGACCTAGACCGCTGATAAATATCTACTACCGATACCGCAATCTGCTCTTGCTCATTCTTGGCCAATTGATCCGCCTGCATCGCTTTTTGATAATGGAGCAAGGCTTTGTCATAAAATAGTTGATCCAATAGAATATCTCCCAAATAAGAATTCGCCTTGGCATGGGCCGGATCAATTTCCAAAATAGCCTCCAAATGATTTCTAGCGCTAAGCTTACTGCCAAAAAGAATTTCATGCTCGGCCAAAAGAAGCAATACGGCTAGGTTGTCTGGCTCTTTTTCCTGGGCCTTAAACAAAAAATACTCATATTTTCCGTTTTTCTGAGCCGCCTTGGCCGCCTTGGCCAAAAGCAATAAGAAGTCAATGTCTAGCTCCTGCTCATACTCAAAAATTAAGGGCGCCCCCTGCTTGACTAAAGCCTCAAATTCTTGCTGCTCAAATAGTTGCTCTAAAGCAGCCCTTTTTTCTATAAAACTCATAGAGTGGTTGTTTCTGGGTTAAAAATGGAGGAATGTTGCTATAGTTCGCGGCCCTTTGTGACAAGCCTTTTAATAGCTTCACCTATAGGCCTTTATAAGATAGTGTTTTTTATGGAGCTCCTGCATTTTTGTTCAACTAGTTTGCCGTTTTGGGGCTGCCCCTCCCTGCGGTCGGGTCGGGCTATGTCGCAGCTCGCTGTTCGCTCGGCCCTGCGGCAGCAAAGCTGCCTGGGTCTGGCCCTGCGGGCCACTGCTTTCTATCCCTCAGCCGCACAGCCAATTTTTTAGCCGAGCTTTTTTCTTCGGCGGCTTTGCTGCTCTCCCCTAATATGCCGACAAAAGAAGGCCCTGAATGCTCCCGAAAATTAGGCTACTGACCCAAAAAACTAGACTAGCCCTCCCAATGGCTAGGGATACTCCTCCTGATGGGTAGAAGAACCCCTTTCGAGGGGTAGAGGAACCCCTTTCGAGGGGTAGAGGAACCCCTTTCGAGGGGTAGAGGAACCCCTTTCGAGGGGTAGAGGAACCCCTTTCGAGGGGTAGAGGAACCCCTTTCGAGGGGTAGAGGAACCCCTTTTGAGGGGTAGAGGAACCCCTTTTGAGGGGTAGAGGAACCCCTCCCGATGACTATTCATAATTTTGTGTGTCCAAATAAAACTTGGGCCTTTAGCTTGTCCAGATTCAGCTAGTAGTCGCCTAGGGGCTTGTCCCTAAATCTCCTATAGATTTTATGGGGGCAATACAAAGATCGAATTAAAGCCCTTGCTTACTTTTATTAGAATTCCTTATGGGCCGATGGTTTTAACCATCGGCCCATTTTTATTGCAGTTAGTATGGCCGCTTTTGTTGCTGTAGGTTTCAACCTACAGCTAGGATAAAATATCAATCAGGGCCTAGGGGTTAGGCGCAGAAAAAACGTTAAACAGGCCCAAAAAAGGAGGGCCAAAACCATAGTTTTGACCCTCCTCTCTAAATCAGGAAAGCAATTAAGCTTTAAAGTAATGGGTTTTCTCTCTGCCTTAAACGGTTTTACAGGCCCGAAGGGCCGCAGGCTGAGGGATGGATAAGGGGGGCCGAAGGCCAGACCGAAGCCCGAAGGGCTGAAGGGCCGAGCAGACCTGCGAGCCCTGACACAGCCCGACCCGACCGATAATTCATGAGGGTTTTAACCCTCATTTTGTATAAGCTCGCAAAGCGATGCCGCTTTGCGCTGGGTTTCAACCCGGCGGAAGGGGCAGCCCCAAAAAAACTAATTGGCAGGAAGATATAAAACAGGGCCCAAAGGCCGCCGATAATCAGCTAAACGACCGATCCCCTGCATATACATCTGTGAAATTACCCCATCAAAATAGAGGGCAGAATGGCACTCCAACTCTTGAAACAACTGCGCAAAACGATAGAAGTTAATGGGGGCCAAAGACTGGATCAGATGCAAACGGCCCAAGCTATCGATGCCCAAGCCATTTCGGATAAATTTGTTCTTAGACGAAGGGCGAAAAGCAGGATGGATCTCTCCCTGATAGAGCAATAAGGGGCCCGATTGACTGGCCCAAAAGGCCTCGGGCTGCATTTGGGCATAGTCGGGACTAGGGGCAATGCCTGCCCGCCCCAAACGGTCTAGCCAAAATACCCCATTGGGCTGTAAAAAGAAGTTGCCCCGCCCTTCGCCTAAAACCAAAGGACGGCGCTCTTCGCCCGCTAGGACCAATAGGCCCACCGCCTCATAATTGGGATGAAACATGCCCGCATTCAGGGCCAAAATGGGGGGCTCCTCCTTAAAAAGTTGGGCCAAAGAACGCCCCTCTGCCGACAGCAGTTTTAGGCGCCCCAATTGCTTGGCCGACAAACGAGCATAGGCAAAGGACTGGCTGTAACCCTCAAATTCTCGCCGCTCCATCAAAAGGCCCTCATCACTTTCTGTAGAAAGTGGAGCCTGCGCTTGGCAGGCCCAACAAATCAATAAGAAAAATAAATATCGCATCTAATTAGTACTGAATAATGACCCCAATAGAAGGCACCGTTACCGAGCTCGTATTGTCTATGCTTCTGAGCAAATAAGCAGCATCGGGCTGTCCCTCATTGATAATCGTTACGGGCTGATCGCCATCATCGCCCTGCTCCAAAATTAGGCGGGGCTGACTAGCCGCCTGAGAGGGGAAATTCTGCAAATCAAAGTAGAGCTGTAGGCTCCATTTGGGAAAATACCATTTATAATCTACCCGAAAATCAACTCCATAAAATAAATTGGTCCGCTCGCTATTGAGTTGGCTGTAATCTCTAAGTCCCTCATTAAAGCTGTTCCAGTTTTGGACCAAAGCAGAAAGGCTGTCATTATAAGGCGTATAAGGTAAGCCCGTCTGCATACGGATATTTAAACCCAATTGCAATTCCTGATTAACCAGCGCCTTAGTAATGGCCGATTTTCCCTTGGCTTCTCGCTTTTCATTGCGGGCCTTGCGAATCTTTTGGTTCATCATCGGAATCGTTTTGCCCAAGGCCGCATTCACAATATGACGGCTATCCCAAGAAGAAACCACATAATCTCCCGCCTGATTTTTAAACTCAGAGCGGCCCAAAGTATAGGCCAAAATGCCATAAAAGCCTTTGTAGAGGCGCTGTTGAAACAAGAACTCTAGTCCATAACTACGGCCCTCTCCACGATCATCTAGAGGGGCAGCGCCCACCACGCCAAAATCAGCCCCAAAGTTGGCCAAGGCAATCTGCTCATTGAGCAAAAAGGGATAATTGTTATACTTCTTATAATAGGCCTCTACCGAAATCTTGCTGGCCGTTTCACTCAAATAACTAAAACCCGCCACCAACTGCTGATTGCGGATAAACTTCAGGCGATCCTGATTGGCCAAACTCCCATCATTGCTTCTAAAACCAAGAGCCGTATAGGCCGGCAGCTGATAGAAAATCCCCGCATTGGCATTAAAGCTAATCTGAGGCGTAATGGCATAAGAAAGGGCCAAACGAGGCGAAAACTGCTCTAGGGGATTGGCCATCAGCTCCGAATAACTATTGCCATCCAAGCGCATCCCTACAGAAAGATTTAGGCGGTCCTGCAAAAACTGCTTGCTAATTTGACCAAAAGCCGCATACTTATGAAAAAACAGCTCCGTCTGATAACTCACTAGCTGAGGCGAGCCGCCCACCAAGGCTTGCAAATTGCTGCGGTTAAAGTAACGAACGTATTGATAGCCCAAACCATAACTCAGCTTGTAGTCGCCCTTCAAGCGAAGACTATGCTCTAAACGCAATTTATTCTCACTCTCCTGAGAGTTGTAATCAAAGGTTCTGGGCAGACTCTCGTCATTTTCCTCATGCTTG
Source organism: Saprospira grandis (assembly GCF_027594745.1). Classification (NCBI taxonomy): domain Bacteria; kingdom Pseudomonadati; phylum Bacteroidota; class Saprospiria; order Saprospirales; family Saprospiraceae; genus Saprospira; species Saprospira grandis. The sequence continues at coordinate 2,732,389 of NZ_CP110854.1, forward strand.
AAAATATCATTGTTGAGCATATTTCTACTCAAAACAAAGGTATAATAGCCATTCTTCTGAAACTTCTTATAGACCGCGCCAATGGCATAGTTCCATTGGTTGTTCACCGGAATATTATCCAGTTGATAGCGCTGCTCTGGGGTTTCATTAGCATCCAAATTGAGCTTGAAACGGTCAATGGCCCCCAAACCCGTTACATAAAATAGGTCCTTATTGGGCAGCTTGTATTGCCACTTAAACTGAAAATCATTGTAGGTGGGCAAAAAAGAAAGCCCAATGGCATCAAATAAAAATTGGAGATAAGACTGACGAGCCGAAAGCAATAGGCTGTGGTTCTTGTTTTTGTCTAAAGGCCCCTCTAAGGCCAAGGAAACATCCGTGGCGCCCACACTAGCCGTTAGCCCCAAACGGTCGTCTCGGGCATTCTTTTGCCGAAAATTAAAGACCGAGCTCAAACTATTGCCCCGATTGGCCGGAAAAGCCCCACTAAAAAAGTCTACCTCCGAAATCAAATCCACATTGAGCAAACCCTGTGGCCCACCCGAAGCCCCCTGAGTAGCATAATGGTTAATGTTCGGTACCTCAATATCATCCAAAAAGAAGCGGTTCTCATTAGGCGCTCCCCCCCGAATAATTAGATCGTTGCGAAAAGAATTGGTGGTGGTCACCCCAGGCAAAATCCGAATGACCTTAGAAATATCTCGGTTTCCCCCCGGATTCCGCTGAATCTCCGCCGTTCCAATGGTCTGCAAAGAGGTCGGACTCTCCGCTTTTTGCTTAAAGGGAGAGGCCTTAATCACCACTTCTTCTACGGCTTCGCTTTCTTCTTCTAAAAAAAAGTCGATATTAGCAGGCCGAGAGTTGGTCACTTGAATTTCTGATTTGGTCTGGCTCTCATAACCCAAATAACTTACAGTAAGCGTATAAAAGCCAGGCTCCAAATTGGCAATTTCATACTCCCCCTCCAAATTACTGATACCGCCAAGGCCCAAACTAGGGATACCCACACTAGCCCCCATAATAGGTTGGCTGTTTTTGGCATCTAAAATTCGTCCTTTAATCAAGCCGTTTTGTCCCCAAATAGGCAGCGACAAAAGAATGGAAACCATCCAAATACTCCCTAAACTAAAGTTTTTTAGTGCGTTCATGCTCTTTCTATACAGTTTTAGCGTTTAATATGCAGCGGAAACACAACACTTTTTGATTTGTTTAATTTTGTTGAAGATTTACCGCTGAATCATTCAACAAATATGCTTTTATAGTATGATGAAATACGATCAGTTGATTCGTTTGTTGCCTTATTTGGCCGCATTCGAAGAGGAGGGACCTAAGGCCGATTGGACCGCCAAGGATTTTGCCTACTGGATTCTAGAACAGGATATTGAGGTGGATAATGTAACCGATTTAGAGCCAGCTATGCCTCTGCAAGGCGACCTAGCCGCCCAAATTACTCAGTTAGTTACCCTTAATTATAAATATCTTCGCTTTTACCTCAAGAAAAAGTTTAAAGATGAGCCCATCTCTACCATAGATGAGTTTGGCTTTTTGGCCAGCCTATTGGTCGATGGAACCATGTAAAAAAAACAACTCATCGATAAAAATACGATGGAGTTTAGCTCGGGCATGGAAATTATCCGCCGCCTGAAAAGAGGCCAGTTCATTAGCAGCCGCCCCGACCCCAGCGATGGCCGGGCAAAGTTGGTCTCCTTAACACAAAAGGGGGAGGCCCTCATTATGCAGCTTTTACCACAAATGGGACAGCTCGGCCAATTGGCAATTGCCCCCCTCAGCCCCAAGGAACAACAGCAGCTGCATTACCTGCTCCAAAAACTAAATGTCTATCATAATCCCATCTTTTACCAAGCTCATCAAGATGATATGCAAGCTATTTTAGCCGAAAAATTAGGGGAGTAGTCTTTTTTGGGGCTGCCCCTCCCTGCGGTCGGGTCGGGCTGTCTCGCAGCTCGCTGTTCGCTCGGCCCTGCGCCAGCAAGCTGGCTGGGTCTGCGGCTTCGCCGCACTGCTGCCCATCCCTCAGCCAAGGCGCTGCGCGCCTTTCTAGACGCAAAAAAATAAAATTTCTTTAGGCTGAAAATGAGGGAGTTGCCGTTTTTACTTCAAAAAAGTTAGGTTTTTTTTATAGAAAAGTTTGGACAAACCAAATAGCTGCCCTATATTTGCAATCGCAAGGACGGAACGATATCGTTCTTCTACGCAGGAGGTTTGGCAGAGTGGTCGAATGCGTCGGTCTTGAAAACCGAAGACCCTTCACGGGGTCCGGGGGTTCGAATCCCTCAACCTCCGCCACAAAAGCCTGATGGTTAACCATCAGGCTTTATTTTTTTGGGTCAAAATTTCTTTCTTTCTCAAAAGAATATTATTTTTGCCCGCTGCCAAAAGGCAAGTACACAATTTTATTAATTATTCATTTTCACTCATCCAGGTAAGATGTACGCAATCGTAGAAATTAAAGGACAACAGTTTAAGGTGAGCGAGGGTCAAGAGATCTTTGTTCATCGTCTGGATGCTAAAGAGGGCGATCAAGTTACTTTTGATAAAGTACTCCTCCTAGCAAAAGACGACACTTACCAAGTTGGTCAGCCTACCGTAGAGGCTAAAGTTAACAGCACAGTATTAGAGCACCTAAAAGGTGACAAGGTAATCGTTTTCAAAAAGAAACGTCGTAAGGGCTATCGCAAGAAAAACGGTCACCGTCAATCTTTCACAAAAATCAAGATTGACAGCATTGCATAGGCTTATAGCTATGCGAAGTTCATTATTTGTTAAATTAGTACGCTAAACATATAAAGTCATGGCACACAAGAAAGGTGTAGGTAGTACGGACAACGGACGGGATAGTAACAGTAAACGACTCGGTGTAAAGAAATACGGCGGTCAACTCGTTCGCTCTGGAAACATTATCGTTCGTCAGCGTGGTACAAAATTCCACCCCGGCGAAAATATGGGTAAAGGTAGAGACTTTACTCTTTTTGCACTCTGCGATGGTATCGTAGAATTCAAGAAAGGCTATAAAAATCGCACTTTCGTGAATATCATTCCTGCAGAAGTAGAAGTGGTTTCTTAGGAAATTTCACATCAATGATATAAAAAAGCTTTCTTTGACCCTTGGGTTGGAGAAAGCTTTTTTTATTTTGAGGGGCAAAGCCCCTTTTTCGCCCTTTAGGGCGCACAATTGGCCACAACAAAGCCTTTAGGCTGCAGTTCGACGACCAAAGGGAGTAACCGAGGGCTGGCGCAATTGGCCTAGCGATGTGCAGGGGTGGCCCGTAGGGCCAGACCGAGGCGGCTTTGCCGGTGAAGGGCCGAGCAGACCTGCGAGCCCCGAAACGTAGCGCAGCAAGGCGAAGCCGCAGCTGAGGCCCCAAATTATCATTCATTCAAAAAATCCCCTTAAAATATGATAGCTCGACACACATTTAGTCAGGAAGATATAGCTGGCCGCCTAGCCAATATTCGGCGTTATGAGCCCGTACTAGATTATTACGGACAACAGCTCAAGGTAGAGGCCGCCTTGCTCAAAGCTATCGTAGCCGTAGAGTCTTCGGGCAATGCCCGAGCAGGAGAGGGGCGCTATAGCGGCGCCAAGGGCCTGATGCAAATCACTCGGCAGACTTGGATCGCCACGATTAAGCAATATCCAGATTTGCGCTACCGAAATACCAAATTGAGCGAGTATTTGGACCGAGATAAAAATGATGTTTGGGCCGATGCTTCTTTAAATACCTTGATTGGTACCCTAGCCCTCATCCTAAAGGCCCGTAGCCTGAGCCGTATGACAGGCCTGGCCATTTCGGCCAATGATCCCAAGGATGCCCCTATGTTGCTCACGGCCTACAATGCTGGCGAATATACCGTAATGAAGGCCTTCAAACGCGCCCAAGCTGCTGCTAGCTCCAACCCACAAATGGACTTTTTAGAGCGGGCGCATCTGCAGGGCGCTATTCAAGATGTAGTGACCCGCTTTAATCTGAGCTGGGATACCGCCGCTAAGTATAAAGAAATTAGCCAGTACGCTAGCAAAGTCTTTAGTTTTCTAGATGTTTTTCGGGGAACAACTAGCCCAACTAATAACACAGCAAGCAATAACAATACAACAAGCCCTCAAGAAGAGGAGCCCACACCTACACCCACACCACAAGCTACAACTCAATATTATTCGGTGGTATCTGGAGATACCGGCTATGGCATTGCTCGAAAGCTAGGGATTTCCTTTAGCAAGTTATCCGCGGCCAATCCGGGCGTGAACTGGGCGCGTTTGTCTTTGGGCCAAAAGCTAAAAGTAGGAGAGGGGCAGCCCCCCAAAGAAACGCCGGTTCGTCCAGACCCCCCCAAAACACCCAAAATCTATAGGGTGCAAAGAGGCGATAGCCTAGGCGTTTTGGCCCGTAAATTCAATGTGAGTATAGCCGCCATCAAGGCGCTAAATAAGAGCCAATTACAACGTTGGGGTAGGGTAGAAGGCTTTTTCGTAGGAGCCAAAATCAAAATCCCCCAATAAACTATTCTAGCACAAAGGGCCCCCAATCTGAAAAGATTGGGGGCCCTGCTGCTTTAAATCAATTCGTTGGGTAAAGGACTTTCATAGAGTTCTATGACCCGACCCTTATCGTCTTTTCGACGACTTTTCTTGACCCATTGCCGCTCTTTTTGCATCTTCTTGGCAAAGGCCTTGGGCTGAATAATGACCCCTCTGTATTCACAAATAGCCTTGATAAACTCGGCTCCAATAAAAATCAATTGGGCCGAATAATAAACCCAAAGCAAAATAATAATGAGCGAGCCCGTGGCCCCATAGGCACTCACAATACTCGTATGGCTGAGGTAGTAGCCCATCAGTAACTGACCCAACCAAAACAAAATGGCCGAAAATATCGAGCCCCACCAGATGTAGCGCCAACGAAGACGGGCCGCAGGCAAAATCTTATACATCAACATAAAGAAAATCGCAATGATGAGAATAGATACGCCCAAATTGAGAAAGACCAAAAAATTGGAGGTAAAATAGCTTACCGCTGGCGCCAATTGATCGGGCAAATGACTGGCCACCCAATCCTGATGCCCTTTGATATAGGTGCTCAGCCCCAAAATTAGTCCGTTGAGTAAGATAGAAAGGACCAAGAGCCCCCCAATGCTGAGAATCATCCCAAAAGATAAAATCCGATTGATGATCATTTGCACAATCTGCATCTTTCGAGCGACCTCCCTTACCCCAAAAATGGTGTTTAGGGCCTCTTGTAAGGCATAGAATATATGAGTAGATAAAAAGATCAGAAAGCCCAAACCCAAAATGGTCGCTAACCAATTGGTACTCGGACTGCCAATATTTTTTACCGCATTCTGAATCTGCTCAGCCGCAGCCTCCCCCACAAACTCAACAATGGTGTCGTAAATACGACCCTCTACAGCAGCTTCCCCCAAAAAGAAGCCCACCAAACCAATAATGATAATCAAAATGGCCGGTAAGGAGAAAATAGTATAATAGGCCAAGGCGGCCCCCATCCGCTGTACTCGGTCTTGCCCATAGCTATTTATTGTGGCCTGAATAACCAAATAAATCGGACGAAGATAGAGCCGGAAAAAGTTTCTAAAAATGCGTAACATGCTTAGCTGATTTTCTCCAAAATAAGGAGATTCGTAGACATAAAAAAAGCAGATTGCCAATTAGACAATCTGCTTGCTGTAGGTATAAGTTCATCTTATCAAACGAGCGTAAGCCTTGGAAAATTTCACTCATATGGGGTAGTGTTTGGTCTACCTACAGCTTTAAAAGTATCAGTCAGAGATGATAAACTTCATTAGTAAAAATACAAGCTTAATTCATAAAAAAGGCATCTTAATAGAGATTTTTAGTTCTAAAAACAGCAGCTTTATTATTAAACCGTATGATTTTAGCCTAAATAAGCTTCCGTTCATCTAAAAAAAGCGCTAAAAACTGCATTTTATTCGGCCCAAGGGTCTGCTTGCAAAAATGGGTCAGCCCATTCGGCCTTATTGACATAACTAGTATCGGTCAGGGCATGTAAAAAGGCAATGATGTCCTGTTTTTCTTGGGCCGTCAAATGAGGCAGCTCTGGCGCAGTGCTGAGCTCATTGGCCACATTCGGCCCTCTACTCCCCGAGGTATGCTCGGTGTAATGGTCCAAGACTTCTTCTAAGGTAGCAAAGCGACCATCATGCATATAAGGAGCCGTAAGGCCCACATTTCGCAAACTCACTTCTCTAAATCGACCATTGTCTACTACGGAACCCGTAACATCTCCCAATCCGTTATCACTAAATTCCATAAAGCTGCTCACCGAGTCAATGGCATTATTAGAAAAACTATTGCGGGCAAAAATAGCCGCATCCCGAGTAAAGCTATGACAATGCGCACATTCCGCATCCTTGGTGCTGGCACTGCCCAACGCATCTCCCAAAAAGAGCAGCTTCCCTCTTTGAGCCGCTTCACTCATATACTGAAAAGGTACCCATTCGTCTCGGTCATATTCAGAATCTGCCGAGTTGAGGGTCCGTAGAAATTGAGCAAGGGCCTTGGCCGCCAATTCTTTGCTCATCTCATCAATATGTTCTATCCCAAAGGCCTGACGAAACATCCGAGGATAATGCTCATGCGCTTTCAAACGCTGCATCACATCCTCCCAATTACTCATCATTTCTAAGGGGTGCTCTACTGGCGAAAGCACCTGCTCCTCTAAGCTGGCAAATTTGCCGTCCCAGTTGAAGTTGTGCTGGCTGTTTTGTTTCCAGTTGTAGCCCACATTGATTAAGGACATGCTGTTTCTGGTCCCCACAGCACCACCAACCCCTATACCCACAGGGTTCCCATCGGTAAAGGCCCGATCCTGATGATGACAGCTGGCACAAGAAATACTGCTGTCTATAGAGAGTTTGCGCTCGTAAAATAAATATCGACCCAGTTTAACCCCCGCTTCTGTCGCTCTATTGTCACTGGGCTCTTCCATGGTCGGTAAGCCGTTAATCTCAGGGTAGTCATAGGCTACTGGGTTATACGGAATGCTATCCAAGCTCCCCACAGTAGGAGAAACCGGACCAATGTCATCGGGCTTGGGGTCGCAGGCCGTTTCCAAAAGTAACAAGCTGCCCAAGCCTAAGCTCAAGTAAAGAAGAGGTTTTTTAAACATAGTTTATTGCAATTCTAGGGCCTGGCCCATATTCGTAATAACGGTTTTTACAATGGCGTATTCCGTAGTGCTGGGGTCTCCAGAATGACTGACGTTGTTGTCCGCAATCGGAATTTCTTGCCCCGTTTTGTAAAATACCTCTTTTATATCAATCGTAAAATTCAAGCTGGTCGCTTGCTCCAAATTGAATTGTTTACTGAAATTCTTTTGCTGATACATGCCATCTACCCCAGAGTGATAGAGAAAATTAACATCTCCACCCGCTGCAGCTGGCAAACTATCAATTTTACCCTCGGTTCGCGTAAAAATATAGCTGTCCCAAGCGGTCCAGTAATTTCCAGCATCCCCCAAGGCCACCGCACTGCTAAAGTCCGCAGGATCCATGGCATTCAAATCAGGCGCTACCCCCAAACCAAAACGAATGGCCGTAAAATTCCCCGTCTCCGCCAAACTATAACTCAAATCAACTCCAGCCTCAGCATCCGCCAAGTCTACCAAGCTATTAAAATTAACGTAGGCCGAACTGTCCACCAATACCCAATCGCCATTTTCTTTCTGCACTTCTATATAAGAAAGAAAAAAATTAAATACTTGCAACTGAAAGTTTTCGCCATTCGGGGCCGTAACATCCGTAAACATCGGCAAGGCCTGCCCATCAAATTGCGCCTTGAAGTTTAAGGTCAGGTTTTTTGTCTCCTCCACCGGAGGATCTACAGGGTCTTTTTTACAAGATGCGGCCCAACCCACTAAAGCCAAAATTAAAAATGCTGATAAATAACGCATAAGTCAAAATTAAGTGAATAAACAAGTCTGATTCTATTCTTTTGGGGCCTCCTGCCTGCGGCAGGCGCTACGTTGCGGGGCTCGCAAGTCTGCTCGGCCCTTCGCCGCTTGCAGCGGCTCGGTCTGGCCTTCGGCCACCCCTGCACATCGCTAGGCCGCTCAACAAACGGCTTTGCGCCTGCCTTTTTTCTCCGGCCCCAAAATTTCTTATTATAAGATAAAAAAGCTGGACCAATTAGTCTGTGGCAGCAGTTACCTATACCGCAATAGCAGCATAAAAGTACGCTTTTGTAATATGCCCAAGGGCCAAGCCAACAACTTCAGCCAAAAGCTAGGGGCAGTCGCCAAAAGTTCACTATCTTTCGCCCAAAGATTAAACGAGGATTATGCTAAAAGGATTGGCGAACTTTCCGCTTTACCAAAATTTATTGGCGGCTAAGGCCCAAAAACAAAAGGGCTTTGCCCTGCTTATCGACCCCGATAAACTTAAGACGAAGGAATTGAACGAAACGATTGAACGAGCGGTTTGGGCTGGTGTAGATTATTTCTTTGTGGGAGGAAGCCTACTGCTCAATGATGCCCTAGAAGAGGTGGTGGCCCTGCTCAAAAGCCAGACGGATATTCCCGTTTTTCTTTTCCCCGGCTCGCTGCGCCAAATTAGCCATAATGCCGATGCCTTACTGCTGCTTTCACTCATTTCTGGCCGCAATCCCGATCTGCTGATTGGCCAACATGTAGAGGCCGCCGCCTATTTGCGCAAAAGCCCACTAGAAATTCTACCCACAGGCTATATGCTCATTGATGGCGGAAAACCCACTTCGGTTTCTTATATTAGTAATACCCAACCTATTCCCGCCAATAAAGAAGATATTGCTATCTGTACCGCACTAGCAGGCCAACTCCTAGGCCTCAAACTGATTTATATGGATGCCGGATCTGGAGCCCTTCAGCCCATTTCTAGCCAAATGATCGAGGCGGTTTCTTCTGCCATAGAGCTTCCGCTCATTGTGGGCGGGGGCATCCGCAACGCCGAAAAAGTGGCCCAAAATATTCAAGCTGGAGCCGATCTGGTGGTGGTGGGCAATGCCCTAGAAAAAGCCCCCCAACTCATGGCCGAAATGGTGGCCGCCTGCCATTAAATATGGACCAATTTTTAGAATTTAGATCTAATACCTTTTATGCAAGGAACTGTAATTAAATCTACCGGCACTTGGTACCGCGTCCAAACGCCCGACCATAAAGTTTATGATTGTCGAATTAAAGGAAAGTTTAGACTCAAAGGCTATAAACTGACCAATCCCGTCGCCGTAGGCGATGAGGTCCTCTTTGAACAGGAGAAAGGCCTAGAAACAGGCATGATTCACAAGATTTTGCCCCGCCAAAATTATGTGCTCCGCCGTTCTACCCGCCAAAAGCACCACCAACACCTCATTGCCTGCAATTTGGACCAAGCCCTTTTGGTGGTCACGCTCCGAGAACCCAATGTGAAGCTGGGCTTTATTGATCGCTTTTTGCTGACTACCGAAGCCTATTCTATTCCCACTTATATTATTCTCAATAAGGCCGACCTCTATGATGAGGGAGACCTCGAAATGTACGAGGGCCTCAAAATTCTCTATGGCCGAGTAGGCTACCAAACTCGCTTGGTTTCTGCAGAAACTGGAGAGGGCCTAGAGGAACTGCAATTGTTGCTCAAAGATAAGCGCAGCCTTTTTTCGGGCCACTCTGGAGTGGGCAAGTCTTCTTTGATTAACGCCTTGGCGCCTGGCCTTGGCCTACGCACCAGCGAAGTATCGGATTATAGCCAAAAGGGGATGCACACCACTACTTTTGCCGAGCTATTTACTTTGCCCCAGGGCGGCGAAATTATTGACACTCCGGGTATCAAGGAGCTGGGCTTCCTCAATTTGGAGCCCCAAGATGTGGCCCATAATTTTCCCGAAATTTTTGAGGCCTCTAAAAATTGTAAATACAATAACTGCTTGCATATCAATGAGCCAGATTGTGCCGTAAAAGCAGGCCTAGAAACAGGCGAAGTACATGAGCTGCGCTACCAAAGCTATTTGTCAATTATGGAAGAAATCCAAGAACAAAACCATTGGGAGCGACATTTATAAATTGGGCCAGTTAGGCGGCGAAGCCGCCCCGGCTGAGGGATGGAAAAGGGTGGCCGAAGGCCAGACCCAGCTTTTTGAGCAAAGCGAAAAAAGCGCAGGGCCGAGCAGACTTGCGAGCCCTGACACAGCCCGACCCGCCCGCAGGGCGGGGCAGCCCCAAAAAAATATAAAAAAGAAGAAAAGAACATGAAAAACCAACCCCTAGTCAATAGAGTGGCCAAAAGTAGCCTTATCAACTTTAATTTGGAAGATTATTATCCGCAGGCCGAAATTTTGGTCTTTGATATCAAAGATTATCTCTTTAAAGGCTTAATTTTGAGGGAGAAAGATTTTCGACAGGCGCTCAAAGAGATGGATTGGAGCCAATATGCGGGCAAAAACTTGCGGGTTTATTGTTCTGCGGATGCGATTGTGCCGACTTGGGCCTATCAGTTGGTGGTCAGTTTGGCGGCGCCCTATGCTTTGGCTGTTCGTTTTGGGAGCCAAGAAGAGTTTTTGGCGGGGCATTATCAGGCTGTTTTGGGCCAATTAGATTTGGCCGATTTTGAGGGCAAGCCCGTGGTGATTAAAGGCTGTAGTGATAAGCCGGTGCCGGTGGCGGCCTATATGGAAATCACGCGGATTTTGCAGCCAGTGGCCAAAAGCATTATGTTTGGAGAAGCCTGTTCGACCGTTCCGATTTATAAGCAAAAAAAGAAGAAATAAGATGAAAACGCTATCCTCCTTATTGGTTTACAGCTTGGGCACGACTGCCTTTTTGGCCTTTTTGGTCCTGACCTCTTATACGGACCCCAAGGACCAGCCCGAGGCGGCCCCTCAGGCCCCTCGTTTAGAGCATGTGCAGCAGGTGCAAATGCCCAAAATTCCCGATTCATTGAGTTTTGCTGGCGAGGCTGTGCCTATTCAGGATATGGATATGCGGGAGCGTTTTGACCGAGAGCAATTGTCGATTTGTTTTCGACATTCGGCCACTATTCATAGTATGAAATTGGCCAACCGTTATTTTCCGATGATGGAGGAGGTGCTCAAAAAAAATGGGGTACCTGAAGATTTCAAGTATTTGGCCGTTACCGAAAGTAATTTGCTAAATGCGACCTCGCCTGCTGGGGCCAAGGGGATTTGGCAGTTTATGCCTGCTACGGCTCGTATGTATGGTTTGGAGGTCAGTAAGGAGGTGGATGAGCGTCTAAATTTCTATTTGGTGACCGAGGCCGCCTGTAAGTTGCTCAAGCGACTAAAAAATAAATTTGGCAGTTGGACCTTGGCGGCGGCAGCCTACAATTGTGGAGAGGGTAGAGTACAGCAGCGGCAGCGAGCGCAGGGCGGAACGGCCTATTATGAGTTGGAATTGCCTGCGGAAACGATGCGTTATTTGCCTCGTATTTTTGCCACCAAATGTATTTTGTCTAATCCAGAAAGCTATGGGTTTTTCTATGAGCAGGATGATCTTTATCCCGCTTTTCCCGATTATCGTTTAGTGACCGTTAATGGACCAACCAACTGGGCTTCTTTTTGTAAGGAGCAGGGCGTAAGTTATCGGACCCTCAAATTGCACAACCCTTGGATTCTCAGTAGCAAATTGACCAATGCCAAGCGAAAAAGCTATACGGTTCGCTTGCCCAAAGAGTAGGGCAGGAGTTGAAGTTAAAAAAGCGCAGTTATCAATTTAGATAACTGCGCTTTTTATTTTGGTCTAAAACAACATAGCTTAGGCTCTAGCTGCCGAGCAACTAGAGCCTGAGATATAAAGCAAAAAGGGGGATAGACTTAATCGTCTAGGCCTTCATTGCCAAAGTCTACTACGGGAGCAGCTACTTCTTTAACCTTAGGAGCTACCATAAGGCGGCCACGGTAAAAGCCACACTCGCCACAAACGTGGTGAGGCAATTTAGGAGCGCCACAGTTTTGGCAGTCGATTACGTTAGGAGCCTCGATTTTATAGTGGGTACGACGCTTACGCTTACGCTGTTTTGATATTCTACTCTTAGGATGTGCCATTTCTACAGAATTTTATAAAGTACTATTTTTTCAATAATAAATGTGAAGGGTTATTCTAAGTCTAAATCTTTGAGAGCATCCCAGACAGAAGAATTTGGAGTTTCATCATCCTCCTCTTCTTCTTCAGGAAGTTGGCTGTATTGGTCCAGCAAATCCAAAATTTCGGCAGGGCAACCCTCATCGGGGTGGACCTTTCGAATTGGGATAGCGAGCACCAACAACTCATAGAGCGTATTGGCCAAATCTAGCTGACTAGCGCCATGTTGCAGATAAATCAGCTCGGGCTCAGGGAACTCAGGCAATTCATGCACAAACTTAACAATCATTTGCTCATCTAGCGCAATGGGCAAGTCAAAATCTTGTCCACAAAGGTCGCATTGGGCCGGAACATGGCCAGAAAGCTGAAAGTCAAGCTGCATAAACTGCTGCTTTTTGAGCATTTGCAGTTTAACTACGACTTGGGCCTGATCTAGAGGGGCATCCTCAAAGGCACTTAAGAACTTTTCATTGAGCTCATAATCAAATTGATGTTGACCATCGGCCAAACTCAGAAAGTTGATTGCGTAGGCTCTAAGATGTTTCATGTCTCCGCTTTTTTTGGAAACGCCTGCAAAAATAGGCAATTTTCAATAAAATAATAATTTTTACAGCCTAGATATTAAAAAACAGTCTTTTAGGCTGCTGCAGACCCTCAAAAGGAAAAAAAGGGGCAAGAAGTTCCCCTTTTTTAGAAGGGAATATCATCTATGCTGCCATTGTCATTATTCATTTTAGAGGAAAGGGGGCTGGGTTCGCCGCCTAGGTTGGAGGGGAGTTGGAAATTGCCGCCGGCCTGTTGTAGGCCATTAAAGTCTTGGTCCTCCAAATTAGAGAAGAGAGCATATTGGCCATCCCAGCGCAGGCGAACGGTTTCTAGCGAACCATTACGGTGTTTGGCGATGATAATTTCGCCAATATTTTGAAGCGAGTTGCCTTCTTCATCTTCTAGAATATCATAATATTCTGGGCGATAAATAAAGGTCACGATATCGGCATCTTGCTCGATGGCACCAGATTCCCGAAGGTCGGAAAGCATGGGGCGTTTGGAGCCGCCACGGGTTTCTACGGCACGGCTCAGCTGCGAGAGGGCGATCACGGGCACATTGAGTTCTTTGGCCAGGGCCTTGAGTCCACGAGAGATGGTTGAAATCTCTTGTTCTCGGTTTCCGTTTTTATCGCCACCGCCTGCGGTCATCAGTTGGAGGTAATCGATAATAACGAGTTGGATATCGTGTTGCATTTTGAGGCGGCGGCATTTGGCGCGCAGTTCAAAGATGCTAATCCCTGGGGTATCATCAATAAAGATGGGCATTTTGCCCAATTGGTCCACCTGCGCATAGAGTTGTTGCCACTCATAATCTTCGAGTTGGCCCTTGCGGAGTTTTTCTGAAGAGATTTGGGTCTGCATAGAGATGATCCGGTTGACCAGCTGCACGCTAGACATCTCTAAAGAGAAAAAGGCGACCCCCGAGCTAAACTGTGCGGCTGCATTTTTGGCCACGGCTAGGGTGAAACTGGTTTTACCCATACCGGGACGGGCGGCAACGATGACCAAATCACTGGGTTGCCAGCCAGAGGTTACTCGGTCGAGGGCGGTAAAGCCAGAAGGGACACCAGTGAGTCCATCTTCCTTTTCCGATAGCTCTTCAAATTGTTTGATGGCCATATTGACCAGGGTACTCATCCCCATAGAGCCTCGGCTGAGGTTTTGTTCGGTAATGCCAAAGAGGCCTTGTTCGGCCTTATCGAGAAGGTCAAAAACATCGGCGGTATCTTCATAGGCCTCATTGATGGTTTCTGTAGACACCCGAATGAGTTCTCTTTGGATGAACTTTTGGGAAATGATGCGGGCGTGGTATTCTACGTTGGCGGAAGAGGCTACGCGGTTGGTCAGTTCTACCAATTGGTAGGGGCCGCCTACGGCCTCTAGTTTGCCCATTTTGCGGAGCTCTTCGGTAACGGTCAGCAAATCGACGGGGTTACTATCTTCAAAGAGTTTGCAGATGGCCTTATAAATATGTTGGTGGCGTTCGACATAGAAGCTTTCGGGAGAAAGGATATCGATGACGATGGCCAGGGCATCTTTATCGAGCATGAGTGCGCCCAAGACGGCCTCTTCGAGGGCGGGGGCTTGGGGTTGCACTTTCCCAAAGGCGTTGTTGCCTTGGGTTTGCTTGAAGCTCTTGAGATTTTTCTTTTGGTCAGTCTTATTAAAATTCATAGCAGGCGAGTCTTTCAAATAATTGTATATCAATTAGATGAGGTCTTAATTGGTGGTGCTTGTCTGATTTGCGGAGGGCAAATTTGCTAAGAAAAAAAGGGAATAAAAAATTTGTTCTTTGGAACTCCTTTTTTTGGCCCCATAAAATGGGCTTTTGGGGCTTTTTCTGGTCTATATTTTTTTTGGAGGGGACAGGCGGCGGAGCCGCCGCAGGCTGAGGGGCTGTAGCAGGGCCGCCGCAGGCGGCAGAGCAAAGCGCTGAAAGCGCTGCAGGGCCGAGCGAGCAGCGAGCTGCGCAATGGCCCGACCCGAGCGAAGCGAGTGGGCAGCCCCAAATTATTCTTCTTCTAGAATTAGAATGTCTTCAGCGATAGGGCCATACACTTTTTCTTTTTGGGCATTGTAGAGGCTGAGTTGAATTTGGTGTGGGCCTGGGGGGAGGTTTTGGAGGCTATGGGCCTGCCAGTTTTGGATCCACCAGCTTCGTTTTTGGTCGAGCTCGAGCAGGACCTGATAATTTTTGGGGCCAATTTCGCAATTATAGCGATAAAAATCGACAATTACATTTTGGCTTTCTTGGGGGCTAAATTGGCCGAGCGGGCTGGCGTAGGCAATTTGGGCTTGGCGGTTGGGGATGCTTTTTCGGATCGATTGCTTGAGGGTTTCTATATCTCGGCAAACGAAGGCCTGTGGGGCGCGGATGACTTGGCCGTTGGGGGCCGAGAGGAAGGCCTTGAAAAGCTGGGGGCCATCGGGAATATCAATTTGGAAATTGCGGTCATTTTGGGCGGCATGCAGGCTATCGTTGAGCACTAAATGCAGGTGTAGCCCCAGAGGAATATACTTTTGGCCTCTTTTGCGCAGGCTATCAACGGCTTGGCCCAACAAAAGGTTTTGGACAATCATGCTGAGGCGGCCATTTTGGTAATTGAAGCCACGCATTTGGATGCTACTATCTTGATCGAGGGCCAAAGCGGGCAGGGGCAAAAGCTTAACTTTTGATAAGTCCCGTTTTTTCGTAGAACTTTGGCAGCTTAGGAGGAAAAAAGAAAAGAGAAAGAGAAAAAATGCTAATTTTACGCGCATAAACCTATAATTTTGGGGCCCCCTTCTTTTGGGGCAGATTATTTTAAAGCATTTAAGCCAAAGAGTTAAGCCCTTTAGGAGTACTTAGTTTAGTTAAAAAATAACTATATTTAACGCTAAATAATTATTCCGGCTCCAGTAGCCTTGACTGGGCCAAAAGAAAGCGAAAACTCTGAAGCATTAACATTGTACAAAATTATCAGTCAGATGAAAATTTTAAAACCTATACTCCTTTTTTGCATCCTCGCAAGCTGGGGGCAACTGCAGGCGCAGGACGTTCACTTTAGTATGTTCGACATGTCGCCAGTGAACCTCAACCCTGCCTATACGGGCTTCTACGAGGGGACCTTCCGGGTGGGAGGTATCTACCGTAGCCAATGGCAAGGTTTGGGCACCAACAGTCTGCTTCCCCAGGGCGCTACAGGCAATGCCTACCCCACTTCTTTTTCGGGCTACAAAACGCCCTCTGCTTTTATTGATGCCCCGATTATTGGCATTAAGGGCAAAGACAAATTTGGTGCTCCCAAACATTGGTTTGGTGCGGGAATCAACTTCTATAACGACCAAGTTTCTTATTTGTCGACCCTAAAAGCAGAATTGGCCCTAGCTTTTCATGCTGGACTTGGCGCTAGAGGCAATACTCGCCTCTCTTTTGGCTTTAAAGGAGGTATCCTGCAACAGTCGGTTGGCGATGCTAGCGACTATACTTTTGAGAATGATATTACTGGGGGGACGCCCGAAACTTTTGCCAGCGGAACCGCTAGCGGAATGGATTTCTCGGCCGGTTTGATGCTCTCTCATGTGGCTGCTGGCTGGAATATCGAGGCGGGAGTAGCGTATAACCACCTCAATTCGCCCGAATTGACGATCACCAACGATGTCTATAAGTTGCCTTCTAATATTATCGGTAGTGTTCGCTCTAATATTAGCCTAACGCGCAAGTTGTCTGTTCGCCCTATGGCTTTTGTTCAGTACATGGATAAGGCCTTTGAGGCCAACTTGCAGGCCCTTGCCGCTATCCACTTCAATGACACTAAGGACTTTAATCTATTGGCAGGTGCTGGTTACCGCCTTTCTGATGCTGCCTTTGCTCGCCTCGGTCTAGAATACCGCGGCCTTTCTTTTGGCGTAGCCTATGACTTTAACCTCTCTGGCTTGTCTAATAGCAACTACACGGGTAGCAATCTTCGTGGCCAAGGCTTCGAATTGGGCCTTACTTATATTGCCAAAATTTACAGAACTCCTGTGGTCAAAGAAATTCTCTTTAACCCTCGTTTCTAATGCTGTTCTGCTGTTTTGGGGCCTCCGCAGCAAAGCTGCGGCGCTACGCTACGGGGCTCGCTATTCGCTCGGCCCTTCGGCGCTAAAGCGCCTCGGTCTGGCCCTGCGGGCCACCCGCTCCGCATCGCTAGGCCGCTCCACCAAAGCCTCCGCCCAAGGAAGCGCTCCGGCCCCCCAAACAAACAGCCCGCATATTTTAAAAAGCATCTCCCTTAAAATTTAGAAAAATAGCAATGAAAAACTATTTCCTATCGGCCTTGCTAGTTTTACTAGCCATGCCATTCGTCTGGGGACAACCTGTGGGCAACAACCAACCCACAGAAAAACTAGAAGAAATTGCCTCTAGTAACCTCGAACGCTACGATACTTGGAACGCCTTGGATTACTTCAAACAGGTCCGCGAACGCAAACCCAATGATGTAAAGGCCAACTATGATGTAGCTTATACTTATTTCCTTCTTCGCGATTATTCTTCTGCCGAAAAAGAATTTCAGCAGCTCATCGAACTCGATAAGGAAAACTTTATGCCTATGGCTGGCTGGTATTATGCCCAAAGCCTAAAGCTAGCCGGCAAGTACAGCGATTGTATCCCCGCCTTTGAAAGCTTCAAAAGCAAATACAATGGCGAAGATGCCGACCGCATGAAAACTTTGGCCGATGTGGAAATCGCAGGAGCCAAATGGGCCCAAACAATGACTTCTCCCAAAGAAGAACTCATTATTAAGCCCCTAGATAAAACCGTTAACTCTCCACTTATGGAGAACTACGCTTACCCTATTGGCCGTAATAAATTGGTCTTCTCTGCCCTCCGTGGCGATAGCATTATCGTTTTGGAAGATGCTGAAGAAGAGGCCAAGTTTGCCCGCATCTTTGTAGCCGAAAAAGCAGAAGATGGCGAAAAATGGGAGAAAGTAGAGCCCTTTAGCGCTTCTACACTAGCCGCTGAAGGCTTTCATGTGGTTAACCCTACCTTTAATCAGGATATGAGCCGCTTTTTCTTCTCTAAAGCGCAGTTGGTGGGTAACCTACTCGAAAATAGTAAGATTTATGGCGCAGGCTATGACGGTACTAATGTTACTGAGCCTACTGCTCTTGATTTTAATGATGGAGAATATAGCTGCAAAAACCCCGCAGTCGGTATGCTAGATGGCCAAGAAGTACTTTTCTTCGCTTCTAATATGCCCGGCGGTAAAGGGGGCTTCGATATCTGGTATGCAGAAATCAATGCCGACGGAACTACTCGCACTCCCCTCAACCTAGAAGCCGTAAATACGGTAGGTGACGAAAGCCACCCCTTCTTCGATGAGCGCGATAATCGTCTCTATTTTGCGTCTAATGGCCACCCCGGTATGGGCGGTATCGACCTTTTCCAAACAGAGCGCAATGAAGCTGGAGCTTGGTCTGCCGTAGAAAATATGGGACCTGGCTTTAATACTAGCGTAGATGAATTTGGCTTTATCGTGACTCGCGAAGGCCGCGATGATTGCTTTGGCTACCTGATCTCTAACCGTGAGGGAAGTAGCGGAGCCGTACAAAGCCAAACTTCTACCGATGATATCTTCTCTATCTTGATGCCCGAACGTTGTGATGTTGATCTAATCGTTAAGGTAACTGATGATAAAACAGGAGAAGAAGTAGTAGGTGCTACAGTGAAAATTGTAGACAAAGAAACTGGTGAAGTAGTTGCCGAACAAACCAATACAGAGAATAACAAATTTGTATTTCCTCTAGAACAAGGTAAAGAGTATGAAGTAGTGGCTAGTAAAGAAGGTTGGGAAACTGGCTCTAGCACTTCTGCCGACACTCGCCGCCCCGCTCTAGAAAATCGCTTTGGTAGCGTTTCTGGCCCCATGGAATGGGAAGAAACCACCACCTTGAAAGAAGCTGGCTTGATGGTGCAAACTTTTGACCGCAACAGCAAAGCTCCTTTGAATGGCGTAACCGTAATGGTTTATGATGGCGATAAGTTGGTAGACGAAAAGACAATGACTGATGGCAATCAGTTTAGCTTTATCTTGGACAACAACAAAGAGTACAAAATCAAAGCTCGTCTAGAAGGCTATATCGGCGACTTTAAGACCGTAAAAGCCACTGAGGCTAAAGAGATGCACAAATTGTATTTGGCTCCT
This sequence comes from Saprospira grandis, assembly GCF_027594745.1. NCBI lineage: Bacteria > Pseudomonadati > Bacteroidota > Saprospiria > Saprospirales > Saprospiraceae > Saprospira > Saprospira grandis. The sequence goes on from NZ_CP110854.1 coordinate 2,751,206, forward strand.
CCTCCCTTGTTTGTAAATGTATTGTTCGACTTTAATAAGTCAAATATCCGTACTGGTGCAGCCGATACCTTGGACCGCATTGCTGAAGTAATGACTGACTACCCCGAAATGGTAGTAGAAGTACGTGGTTTTACCGATGCTATTGGTTCTGATAGCTATAACGACCGTCTTTCTAAGCGTCGTTCTAAAGCAGCTATTGACTACCTAGTAGAAAAAGGCATTGCTGCTGAGCGCTTGATTGCTAAAGGTTTTGGTGAAGCGGAGCCTGTTGCACCCAACGAAAACGAAGATGGTAGCGATAACCCTGAAGGTCGTCAGCTCAACCGTCGTGTAGAGTTCAAGATTATTGAAGGTAATGTTGGCGCTGTAGAAACAGAAAAAAAAAACTAACTGAATCGGCAGCTCCTATTCAAGAGAATAAGCGGCCGAAGACAACAGTAAAGTTTATTGAGCCAGAACTGAAGCTGGGAGAACTCAAATATGGAGAAGTTAAGGAAGCGACTATTGAATTTGTCAATACCGGGACCGAAGACTTGAAGATTGAGTTTGTGCAAGGCGGATGTAGCTGTACGGAGCCTACTTCATGGAGCCGCAAAGCCATTGCCCCGGGCCAAAAAGGCTATGTCAAAATTAAGTTTGACTCTTCTAAGGCCGATATTAAAAAAGGCTACGAATCTGCTGTAGAGCTTTATGGAAATGTAGAAGGTGACCTTCTGCTGTACTATATTAGCGCAGATATTGTAAAATAGCTTTTCAGTTAGCCGAAAACCCCTAAACGACTATTTTGCGTTTAGGGGTTTTTTATGTTTAGGGCCAGCTTGTTTTGCGTCTTGCAGGCCCGGAGGGCCGCAGGCCACAACAAGGCCTTTAGGCCGCAGTTCGACGACCAAAGGGAGTAACCGATGCGGAGGGGTGGCCCATAGGGCCAGACCGAAGGCGAAACGAAGTGAAGCCTGAAGGGCCGAGCAGACCTGCGAGCCCCAAAGCGACAACAAGGCCTTTAGGCCGCAGTTCGACGACCGAAGGGAGTAACCGCAGCAGCTTTGCTGCTGAGGCCCCAAAAGAAAAAAACTATGAATCAAATTGTATTACTTTTTGCGCTTTTAGTTGTAGGTCCCCTGCAGGCACAAGTAGATGCCTATGCTTATTTGGGCCTAAAATTGGCCCCGCAAGAGGTAACAAATATTCGCCTGAAAGAGACCTATGTCATCAATAAATCTAAGGACTCAAAGTTTAAGGAGAAGTATTTATTTTCGAGAGAAGAGTATAATGAACAAGGCCGCCGCTCCCTCAATTTGTTTTTTAAGCCAGACGCTAGTTTAGAGTCGAAAATTGTGGCCTTTTATCCCGACTCGACCAAAGAAATTAACATCTTTCAGCAAAAAGGGGAGGTGGTGGATAGTGCCGTTTTTCTCTTTCATCCTGATGGCCGCAGGAAAATGGAAGTTTGGTATTGGGGAGATAACTGTAGTACCGATAGTCTGCTGTTTTCTTATAATGCCCGCAAACAATTATCTAAGGTGTTTAGGCGCTATGATTGGGATGAAAAATGGGACACACTTTTTTATAAGGCCGATGGTAGCCTGGATAAGGCTATTTTTTATAGCAAGGCCGATGGCTTGCAAAAGCAGGTAGACTTTTTGTTTTCTCCAGACTCTTTTTTGCTGAAAACGGCTAGTCGTAACCGCGATCGCTTGATTGTAGAAGAAGAATACTTTTTTTATGATAAAAAGGGCCGCTTAGATTATACCACCACCCGTTATTTTCCAGATGGAGAAGAAAAGCCAGAAACCCCTCGATTAACCAGCCGCTATAGCTATTGGCGAAATGGGGAGCTGAAGCGGGTAAAAAAGGTGTTATCGTCTAAGAAGAAAAAGCGGATTTCGGTGTCTATCTTAAAATATAATCGTTCTGGCCGCCTAATTTATCAGCGAGACCGAAATAAGTCGGAGGGGATAGATAGTAAAATTATTATAGAATATAGAGCTCGGCCCAAGGGCTGGAAGCCTCGGCAGGGCTCAAATTTTTGGTAGCAGATGAAGAAATTATGGATCCTATTGCTGTTTGTTTTCTTTGCAGGCAAAGAGCTAGCTGCTTGTAGTTATGCCTATCAGTATAGTCTATTTTTATTGGGCAGCAGTTCGGGAGAGCTCATTTGGTTGGAGCTAGAACTAGAGCGCTATGTGAGTGGGGGAGCGGGCAGTTTGCCCAATTTTCAGCCCATGGGGCGAAGCAAAAATTTGGGGCAGACTCGCTGGAAGGGGCAGCTCAAATTGAAAAAAGGGCAGAAGGTGGATCAATTAGAGCAGTATAAGCATATTGCCTGGGTAGATTTGGCCGATGAAGATTATCAAGCGTATCTGGCCCCTCATTTTGAAAAGGCCCAAAATTTGGCCGAGGAGCTGCCTTTTTTTCAGCCCGCCCAGCTATTGGAAGAGGCCATTTGCGATTATGACCGCAGTTGTGGCCAAATGCAACTAGAGGCCGATAGTTTGGCCCTTTGGGCGGCCTTGCCGGGCCAGAAGGGCGTCAAAGCTCATTTTCCGGGCCCCGTTTTGAGCAAGTTTGAAAACCTCACTCGACTCAATTATCGGGAAATGGGCAAACTGGCGGCAGAAGAACGCCTCAACTTTTTTCAGGCCTGGAAACCCTTCTCTGTTCGGCATTATCGGCTGGCCGGCCAAGAGATTTATGTCTATAGCCTAGGCTGGGGCCTAGCCAAAGGCTATAAACCGCAGCCTTCTGCGGCTTGGTTGCCCTGGGGCCGCCCCCTAAAAGATTATATTCGAGGAAATAAAGTAATGATGCATGGGCAGCGTTTCGACTTCTTCCAAATTTTGTAAATTTGCAAATCAAAAAATTAAACGAGATCAATTTATTTAAAATGTTAGGAGTCAAGCGTATTTTATTAGGATGTGGCCTAGGCCTATTGCTGAGCTGTTCATCGGAGGAGCCAAAGATGAATGTAGGCGAAATCGCCAAGGAAACAGATAGTTTATATACCGCCTTGCAAAGCGAGTTGGCTTTTTATCGAGAAAAGGCCGATAGTCTCTATCCCGCCCTTCTAGATAAAGAGGCCGAGCTAGATAAGCAGTACCTAAAGATTAAAAACCTTTTGGCCCAAGCTGATCAGCAAAAAGATAATGCGCGCAAATTGGCTAGCCAAGTAGAGGCCCTACAAGAAGAACTCAAAAAGCTGAGAGCTTTTGTAGATGAACAAACCCTAGATTTGGCCGAATTGCGTCGGCAAAATGCCCAACTAGTAGAGGAACGCAGCGAATACCGAAAACTCTATGAGCAAGAACAAGATCTAAAAGACTCCTTGGCCCAAAAAGCTGCCAACCTAAAAGCAACCACCGAAGAGCTCAATAAACAACTCGATAAAGGGGCTATCCTCCGGATCTCTAATTTAGAGTTTATTGCGGCCAAACTGACTAGGGGAGGAGAAACTAAGGCCACCAACCGCCGAAAACGAGCCGAGTTTTTTCAGGCCTGCTTTAAGATGGTAAAAAATGAGGTGGTGCAGCCTGGCCCCAATAAGTTTTATATGCAAATTATAGATCCCAATGGCCATATTATTGTCGAAGAAAAGATGGGCGGCGGCTATTTCTCCGATGCAGACGGGAATAAACTGCCTTACACTATCGTAAAAAGCTTTGAGTATTATCCCGATAAAGAGGAGCTCTGCCTGAGTTGGAGCCCCGCAGTAGGCAGTAAATGGACCTTTGAAAAGGGAGAGTATAGCTTACAACTCTATAATAGAGGCCTTAAGGTGGGCTTCCAAAAATTATCGCTCCGCTAATGCAATTGCACCCCCTAATTACAGCCTGCCAACAGCAGCTGCAACAACAAAGAAGTAGCCTTTGCTACCATAATTTGGCCCACACCAAAGGCGTTGTAGCCGCTGTGGCCGCCCTGCATATCACTCCCGAAATCCTGGTTCCAGCCGCCTATATCCACGATTTAGGCTACGAACAATCGGCCCAAGGACATGAGGCTATAGCCATAGCTTGGGGGCAAAAACAGCTGCCCAAATGGGGCTTTAAGCAAAAACAAATTCAAGAAATTTGTCTAGCCATTGAAGCAACCCAATTGGGCCAAAAACCAAAGACAAATTTAGGCGCCTACCTAAAAGATGCCGATATTTCCTATAGCTTGAGTAGCCATTTCTGGAGCCGCGGAGAATTGCTCCGAACAGAATGGCAACTAGAAAACCAAAGGCAATATAGCGATACAGCCTGGCTGAAACTGCAATATCATTTTCTAGAAGAACTCTTGTTTTTTAGCCCCTGGGGGCAGCTTTATTTAGAACCACTGCGGCGCTATTATCTTCAGCAAATTACTGAACGGCTGCAAAAAATGAACATATGAATTATCCCCAATCTATTTTTTTATTGCTTTGGGCCTGCCTCTGTGCCAATAACCTGAGCGCCCAAACAAAAGAGGATAAAGAACAAGCCCCTAAACGCTATTATACCATTGATATGACGGTGGCCTCTATGAAAAAAGCTGCCGAATCCTCCAAAAGCGGATACCGAAAAAATCCCTGGAAACCCATCGAACATAATTGCGAAATCGAATTGCCCTTTGAGTTAGATAATGCCTTTTTAGGCGTGCCCAAACAGTCTCAAGCTAGTTTGCTCAATTTGGTCAAAGGAGGCGTCAAAATCTCTAATCAGGTGATCCAACCCATCGAAAGACAACTGATGGCCTCCGAGTATTTTCGCCCCGGAATCAGTAAGGAGCTCTTCGAATGTCTGACGGGCTGTACCTTGGCCGAAAAAGATTTTCAACAAAGCCATTTTCTCTATATCGAGGACCTGAGCCGAGATATTGCCTACGCCCGTAGCGAACTCTACGGCGAAAGCTCTTTCGACTCCCCTTTGCCTTACGCTACGCCCTGGGGCAATTATAAGTGCCGCATGATCAGAACCAAGGCCGATCTCGATAGCGTGATGAGCCATCCCAACGAAATTGGCCTGACCTACAGCCTGCGTGGCGGCCATGTGTTTAGCGACCTCTTTGCCCTGCGGCCCGATGAAGAAAGCGGAGAAACGAATCTGGAAGTCTTGGGCCGACAAGAGTTTGGCCAGCTGGTCCTCAATAGTGTCAACCAACTCAAAGGCATTTTGCCCATCCGCCAAAAAACAGGAGAGTACCTCAGTGTTCCGATTTTCTCCATTAGCTTCGGCAATTATTTTGAAGATGGTATCGTGGGCAAGGTCTCCAGGTTTAATAGCGCCCAAGAAGAGGTTTTTGGCGAACAAAATAGCCTCGGTAAAGGCTTTACCGAACTGGGCCAATGGGTCTGCCGCCGCCTACTCGATAAAAAGGTGGGCCGCCGTATCTTAGTCGATGTAGCCGATATGAGCCTAGACGGCCGCCTCTGGTTTTATGGCTACCTCAAAGAAGAACGCTTCCGAAAAGATACGATCCCCGCCCTAGCCCTCAATGTGGGCATCAGCGGCCTTTCTTATAAAGATAATGCCTATAGCGGAAGCGATGAACCGGTCAAAAATCAACAGTCTTTTTTCAATAATCGCCAAGCCAATTTGTGCCGCCAAGATATTAAGGCAATCGTCAAATCAAAGGGCCTGGTGGGCATTTCGCTAGATAGAGACCGCCTGATGGGCAAGGCCTTCCAAACCCGATATAATTCTACCGTGCCCGGCTCCGCCAACCGAAGAGCCGTAGCTGTAGAGGCCATTGTGGCCAATATTTGCCGCTTTATTTATGTGGCCCAATCTATCGATGCCTGGGAAATGCTCAGCATTTCTTCCTCTTTCGATATGTACGCCCGCCCCCTAGAGGTCTATGATAGCTCCGATGATATGGAGCAGCTTTATCGCGACCTGATCGCATTTTTTGAAACCCCCCACGATATCGAAGGCCTCTATACCGCCGAAGAAATTCAAACTTTTATGTATAATTTTTCTGCCGAGGAAGTGGTCGATCGGATTATGTATAAAAATGCCCTGAATTTTATGTACAAGCACTTGCCTGAAGTAGATCTAACGGAAGAAGAAGCGCATAATAATTAGAAAAATTTGGGGCCCGCGGCCGGCTAGGCTTCGCCTAGCTCGGCCGCCGCTATGCTGCGGGGCTCGCAGGTCTGCTCGGCCCTTCGTTTTTTTTTCGCTGCGCTCAAAAAACTCGGTCTGGCCTTCGGCCACCCGCTCCGCAGCGCTGGGCCTGCCCGCCGCAAACGGAAAGGCTTCGCTAAAAAAAAATGGGCAGCTAAATTTTTGACAATCAATTGAAAAGAGGCCTCTAGTGAAAAAAGCTCATTTTTTAGCTAAAAAAAGTTTGGCAAAACAAAAAAGCCGTCTTATATTTGCAACGCACTCAAAGGAATGCAATGTTAAGTTGAATGGGGGATTAGCTCAGCTGGCTAGAGCGCTTGCATGGCATGCAAGAGGTCATCGGTTCGACTCCGATATTCTCCACAAAGAGACCAACAATTTTGTTGGTCTCTTTTTTTTTGCTTTTTGTCCAAAACTGAGCGCTTTATAACAGAAAATCAGTAACTTAGTTAAATAACTAAGACTAAAGTTATGGACAAACAGCGGACAAAAAAGCCTATATATCTACTTTCTTCTTGGATCCTTCGGGCCCTTAGGAAAGAGAAGAAAACTCGGCCGATTAGCCAGCGCCTAGAGTTTAATTGTCGGCCCAGCCTGATTAAGGAGTTGGCCTACAAACAAAAAATGAAAAAAAAGAGCCTCTAAAAGCCCGCTATAGCGGGCTTTTTTTCGTTAGAGCCAAAGAAAAAAGCCAAGGGCGGGCCGGCCTAGCGATGTGCAGCAGTGGCCCGCAGGGCCAGACCAAGCCGCTGCAAGCGGCGAAGGGCCGAGCGAATAGCGAGCTGCGAAACGTAGCGCCTGCCGTAGGCAGGAGGCCCCAAAAAAATAATAGTCACTTAATAGAAAACTTGTACCTTAGCAATTCTAAGTAAAATCAAACCTTTTGACCAGTATGCGAGAGCAGATTAGCTTGTTTATCCTGATTTGTTGTAGCCTGTTTGCCCTAAATCTGCAGGCCCAAATTCCTCCTATTGTGCCTCCTGTTATTGATCCGGGCCAAGTAGATCCCGGTGGAAATGGAAATGGCGGAACCATAGAAGCGCCCAAAGTAGATCCTAAGGCTAGTGAAATGAATGCCGAGGAGCAAAAAGTAAAGGAGCAAATTGAAGAAGAGCGGAAAGAGCAGCGCAAAAAAGAAGAAGAAAAAGATATTTTGGCCCGCAAACGCCAAGAAGAATTGCCCGAACCCAAAATTTGGGGACAGCAGTTTTTTAGAGACCAAAGTATCAAGCTCTTTGACCGTTCTAAAAATCAAAGAGCGATAGAAAGCTATCGGGTGGCCTCTGGCGACGAAATTAAAGTGACCGTTTGGGGAGCCGTAGATTTTAGTAAAAGCGTGAGCGTAAATGACAATGGCTATATTGACCTTTCTATTCCCGATTTGTTAGTGCCCAGATTGTACATCAAGGGCATGCAATTTAAAGATGTTCGAGATGCTATTTATCAGCGGCTTTCTCGGCATATGAATATGAAAGGCTCTAATTATGATGTGCAACTGAATTACTCTAGAAGTATTACGGTCAATATTACAGGAGAGGTATTTAGCCCAGGAAGCTATACTATTCCGGCCACCAACACGGCCTTTAATGCCCTAGTAGCTTCTGGCGGCCCCTCGCAGATTAGTAGCGTCCGTCGGATCAAAGTGATTAGTAGCGATCATCCGACCAGACAGCTAGATGTCTATAAGTTTGCCAGCAACCCCAATGTTTCTGAGGAATTTTTCTTAGACAATAACGACTATATTTTTGTGCCCCTAGCCGAAAAAGTAGTGGAGGTCCGAGGATCTGTTAAGCGCCCTTTTTACTACGAATTACTAGAGGGCGAACAACTCCTAGAGGCCTTGGCCTTTGCAGGAGGAGTAAAGGCAGATGCCTATTTACGCAATATTCAGATTAAGCGCTACGCCAATGATGAAGAGCGAATTATTGATGTGAATCTGGCCCAAATTATAGCCAATGAAGAGAACTTCCCTTTGATGAATGGGGATATTATTGAGCTTTCGCCCATTTCTGAGGCCTACTCTAATTATGTGACCGTAGAAGGGGCCGTAAAGCTGCTAGGAGAATACGAATTGGGGGCCGAGACCCGGATCCTAGAAGTTTTGCAGAAGTCGGGCATTATGCTCTCTGCAGTTAAAGAAAAAATTTATGTGCGCCGCCTTCGTCCCGATTTCTCTATTGAATACATCGATGTGAGCATTGATAGCATTTTGGCTGGCCAAGAAGAGGCCAATATCGCTTTGCGGGCCCTCGATAAAATTGAGGTGAAATTCAAATCGGAATTTGTAGATGAGTATCAGGTGCAAATTTATGGCGCCGTGCGCAAATCAGGAGCCTACGCCCATAGTGATAGCCTTACTTTAGCCGATCTGCTCTATCTGGCCAATGGCATCGAAAAAGAAGCGGCCAACTCTATTCTAGAAATCTCTAGATTGGTCCCTCAAGCTGACGGAAGCTCTAAGGTAGAGCTGATGAGCTATGATATCAATGAAGACCTAGAGGTGGTTGGGGCCGAAGACCTGACCCTAGAACCCCGAGACCAAATTTTTGTCCGCCTAGCCAAAAATTATAAGCTCCCCAAAAATGTAAGCATCCAAGGGGAAATTGCTTATCCTGGTGCCTATACCTTGCAAGATAATGGCGAACGGATTGCCGACCTCTTGGCTAGAGCAGGAGGGACTACCCCTCTGGCTTTTCTAGAAGGGGCTCGCCTGATTCGCCAAGGCGAAGGCTTTGTAGTCCTCGACCTTAAAGATGTGGTGAAGAACCCAGATTCTCGCTTTAACTATATTTTGCGCCCCGGCGACCAACTCTCTATTCCGGTGGTTAAAGATTTAGTGGCCATCGCAGGCCGGATTAACCACCCCGAGGTGAAAAATAAATCGGAAATTGCTGAAATCGAACTGAAATTGAAGTTGCTAAAAACTGAGAATAAGATCGAAAGAGAAGAAATTCAGGCCGAAGAAGCCATTAGCCGAAAAATTAAGCCCGACCGCATCAATGTGCCTTTTCATAAAGGCAAACGTGCCAATTATTACCTCAAAGAATATGCTGGGGGAATTGACCGAGCTAATGGTGGCCGCAAACGCCTGGTCTATGTTCGCTACCCCTCTGGTGCCGTGAAGAAAACACGCAACTATTTCTTCTTTAAATGCTACCCCAAAGTGACTAAGGGCGCTATGGTGTATGTAGATACCAAAACTAAAACCGATAAACAAAATATTCCCAAGAAGAAACGACAGCCCATCGAATGGAACCGTATCATCCAAAATGGGGTAGCCATTACTTCTTCTACCTTGACCCTCTTGCTCGCTATCCGAGCCCTAAACAACTAAGCTACTATGGATTTTTCTCAGTTGCTCACGGCTGAAAATATACAGAAACAACTCAAGCGCTATGCTTGGCTTTGGCTAAAATGGTCTTGGTTGGTCCTCATTTTAGCGGCCGCCTTGGGCTATTATCTCTATCAGTCTAAAGCAAAACTCCCTACCCGATATGTCGCCCGCCTCTCTTTTAGCATGAATGAAGGAGGCGGAGCGGACCAAGGCTACCTGCAGCAGGTGCTAGGAAGAGGCCTTTTTGCGGGCCTAGGCGGAAGCTCTGAATTGGCCTCTGGAAATATGGGCCGCTTGCAAGAGTTGCTGTCTACCCGCCGCCTTTTGCAAATGGCCCTCTTTGAAGAGGTCGAAATGATATACCCCGAAGGCCCTAAGAAGGACTTTATGATCCACCATTATCTAGAACTACAAGGTATGCGGAAACAATGGGCAGAAAATGAATCTAGTTTGGCTGAGCTCTATTTTCAACACAAAAATTTTGAACAGTTCTCTCGCCAAGAAAATGTAGTCTTGCAAGCGGTTGTGGGCCGAATCCAACAACAGCTGACCCAAGAGCTTAGCCCCTCCGAAATTCTGAATATTCGCTTTGTGAGCAATTCAGAGGTGCTCTCTCATGATTTTATCAATCTGCTCTACGATAAACTCAATACTTATTATAGCAACCAGTCGGTAGAAAAACAACGCCGAATCTTTGAGGCCGCCCGCAGCCGTAGAGATTCCCTAGAACAGGAAATGGATCGGGCCGAAGAGGATTATATCAAATACCTCAACCAACATAATGCTACCGCTCAAGGCCGCTATGCCGAAAGTATCCGCACGCAGTATTTGGCCCGAAAACTCTCTGGCGAAATGGAGGGCTATTTTCTGGCTATCAAGAATGTGGAAACGGCCAAATTGGCCCTAGAACAACAAACCCCCTTGCTGCAGGTTATTGACCGCCCACTTTATCCACTCTATGCCGAACGACCCAACCCCCGCCTGTTCCTATTTATTGGCCTCTTTTTAGGCTTTTTCTTAGGGACGTCCATCGTTCTAGGTATACAAGGAGCCAAAGATCTAATGAAGTTTTTAAAGGCCCAGCAAGCCGCCAAAAAAGAACATCCAACGGAAGATGATGCCTAAGCTTTTTTATCAAGAGACTGGCCAAGAAAAGGGCCCCGTTTTAGTCTGTCTACACGGCTTTTGTGAGGATCACCGCATTTTTGCCCCCTTTCAAGAACAACTGGGCCAAAAGTATCGGCAGTTGCTGCCCGACCTGCCCGGCTTTGGCCAATCAACAGGGGCCGCAGAGGATCTCGGCCAATTGGCCGAGATCCTCTGGCAATGGCTAGACGATTTGAAGGTAGAAGAAGTTAGCCTGCTGGGCCATTCTATGGGCGGTTATCTGGCCCTGGCGATGCTCGAAAAACGCCCCCAAGCTATTGAAAGGATCTGCCTGCTGCATAGCCACCCCTTTGCCGATCCCCCCGCCAAACAGGCCAAACGAAAAAAATCAGCCGCTTTTATTGAGAAGCATGGGGTAACTACTTACCTTCAACAACTGATTCCCCAACTTTTTCCCGCAGAACTCCGTAAAACAAAATTGGTCCAAGCCTTTTTGCAAGAACAAAGCGGACATAGCGCCCAAGGCGTGCTGGCCGCCCTCAAAGCGATGTGGTCTCGACCCGATCGCTCTGCTGTTTTGGCCCAATATGAAGGCCCCGTATTGGCCCTGATTGGCGAACTCGATGAGGTGATTCCCCCCGCTTTTTCTGCCGCCCAAGCCCAACAACAACTGTCTCCCAATTGGCAGTGCAAAACAATTCCGCAAATTGGCCATATGGGCTTTTTAGAAGCGCCAGACCAACTGAACGAAATTTTTAATCATTTTTTTTAGCTCCACACACCTCTTTTTTGCTTCCCAACATCTATTAAGGTGTTTGCAGCAATTTTAATTATGTTTTTTCAGACAGAAGAGTCATCTGATTTATCAGATGTGTTGTGTGTGAGCCCTAGGTTTTTGGTCCTAGGGCCCTTTTTTTTGCCTATGCCTTCATTTCCTCGCCTTGTCGACTTCCTTTTTTATCTGCTGATTAAGCTGATTCCCCTTTTGCTGGCCCTCGCCCTGCCGCTGGCCTTGCTCTACTGGAATTGGCGCTGGACACTAGCCTATTCAGTTAGCTCAGTGTTTATTTTGGGCCAAATTGGAGAATGGCGAAAACTATTGGCTTATTCCCCCTCTCCCTGGCTGCATCTGGCCCTCTTTGCCGCCTTTATCGGCTGGGGCTTCCTCATCTATTATGTCCCGCTCTCGCCTTGGTGGACCGGCAGCCTGATCGCCGCCGCTGTGCTGGCAAGTACCTATGGCCTCAGTTGGATGAAGGCCCAACCCCAACGCTATTTCTATTATTTGCAAGGCCCAGAGGTCGATTGGGAGCTCTGGCTAGATAAGGAGCTGAATGAGGAGGATTGGCAAGAAATTATTGGCGGCCTGCGAGAGAAAAAATGGTCGGCGCCTATTCTAGAACTACAAGACCGCTTTTTACAACAAGATGATTTGCCCGATGCCCTCAATAGAGCACTCTGGCAAGATGCAAAACAGCTTTTTGAACAGGAGGAAAGCGGAATATTGCCCCTAGAGCGCTATTATCATCTCCCCACTTATCTGCATTTTTTCCTCCGAAGCCCTTATTTTATCGATGGCCTCTGCGCCAGTATACAGGCCCCAACAGATAACCAGCTTTTCGAGACTCTAATCGCCAAATGCAATGAGTTACTGGCCAAAACCCTAGCCGAAGAACCCCTAAATATAAACAGTCGACTGAGCAGCTACCTCGATCCTCAAGCGCTTTATGCCTATTTTGATAGCTGGCCCCACTTAAGTCCGCAGAGCCCAAAATTAGCCCTACTACTAGAAGATTTTAAGGCCCAATTACTGCTGCTGGCTATTCAATATCAAGCCATTAAGGAGGAGGAGGATTAGGGGCCTCCGCCTCCCTTCGGTCGTCGGCGCTACGCTTCAGGGCTCGCAGGTCTGCTCGGCCCTTCGTCGCCTTCGGCTCCTCGGTCTGCGGCTTCGCCGCCCCCTTTCGCATCGCTAGGCCTGCGGCCCTTCGGGCCTGCTATCTGGGCCTGTAGGTTGAAACCTACAGCCAGGCAACGGTTGGTATTGCTCCGCAATGATATACGTATGAGGGTTGAAACCCTCATACAATTAACTCCTTCCCCGCCTAATCTATACCCCCTTATTATCTCCACAGCTTTTAACAGCCGTTTTTACGATTTAAACCGCCCAGAAGATGTTTATTTATGGAGGGTTTCAACCTACAGCTCTAGGATCTACGGCCTTTAGGGCTGCAGCTAGCGGCAAAGCCGCTATGGCCAAAGGCCAAACAGCTCCTCAAAACCTTTATGCCCTATTCTGCAGCTGCAGAATAGGGCATTTCATTTGGGCTAAGCCCTTCGCAATTTGTGAAATGGCAATTGTAAAGCAGGGGATGCTATTCGCAATTTGTGAAACGGCAATTGTAAAGCAGGGGATGCTATTCGCAATTTGTGAAATGGCAATTGTAAAGCAGGGGATGCTATTCGCAATTTGTGAAATGGCAATTGTAAAGCAGGGGATGCTATTCGCAATTTGTGAAACGGCAATTGTAAAGCAGGGTAAGCTATTTGCAATTTGTGAAACGGCAATTGTAAAGCAGGGGATGCTATTTGCAATTTGTGAAACGGCAATTGTAAAGCGGGGGATGCTATTCGCAATTTGTGAAACGGCAATTGTAAAGCAGGGGATGCTATTCGTAATTTGTGAAATGGCAATTGTAAAGCGGGGGAAGCTATTCGCAATTTGTGAAATGGCAATTGTAAAGCGGGGGAGGGACTGTTCAGGATTTTGTGTATCAGAATAAAATTTGGGCCTTTAGCTTGTAGGATTTGGTTAATAGTCGCTTAGGGGCTTGTCCCTAGGCAGCAAAAAGGGGAAGCACAAAATTTTAAACAGTCTCCTAAAGGGGACTTTTCTATTCTAAGGTTATTTACTATAGTAAGAAAATGATCCCAAGTCTCAATAGCAAACAAGGGCTTCAGCCCGCTAGTTTGCATAGACTCGCAACCATGGGCTTCAGCCCATGGTCCTAAACAGCTTCCTGTTCCTAAAGGCAGGAAAGAGAGCAGCCAATCATCGCCTAAGGGCTTATCTCTAGGCAACAAAAAGGGTAAACACAAAAGCTTAAAGAGTCCCAATACTTTCAAACAAAGATAGATGTAGGGCCGGAGCAGGAGGCCTAGACTAAAAAAAACAGGAGGAGCGGCCTAGCGATGTGCAGCAGTGCGGCGCAGCCGCAGACCAAGGCGGCAAAGCCGCCGCAGGGCCGAGCGAATAGCGAGCTGCGCAACGTAGCGCCTGCCGCAGGCAGGAGGCCCCCAAAAAAACTACTTAAAAATCAGAATGAGTCCGAGGATAATGAGCAAGCCATAAACCAGCTTATTGAAGAGGGCGGGATTAGACAATTTGCTATTGAAAAAGCGGCCCAAAACCACCCCCAAAATGATAGGAATCAGGGCAAAGGCCGCCATTTGCAGAATATCGCTAGTATAGCGGCCCATATAGCCGTGTCCAGAAACGACAGCCACCCCCAAAAGCAAATAATAGCCCTGCAAAGTGACCCTAAAAACAGCGGGCTGCCAGGCTCTAAAATTGCCATAGAGCACCCCAGCGGGGCCGGCCACATTATAGGCAGCGCCAAACAATCCCCCAAAAAAGCCATAGAGGTAGCCCCATTTTCGGCCAGCGGGCCCTTTGGGTTCGCCTACATCCTCGGCCAATTGATAACTCTGATACAACTTATAGAAGGCAAAGGCCATAATGAGCAGGCCGAGCAGCTTGCGCATCCAGATGGCGGGCAAAAATTGAGCAACCGAAAGGCCCAAAGGGGCGGCCATCAAGGCCCCGATTAAAAGGGGCAGGAGCTCGCGCCAATCCATGGTTTTATAATCTTGAATAATAATATAGGCGCTGCCACCCAAGGCCAAAATGGCCACCAAGGGCACCGCCTGATCTAAGCCCAATAATAAGGTCAGCAAAGACATATTGACCATCCCCTCGCCAAAACCAAAAGTAGATTTGACCAAAGAAGCAAGAAAAATAACGGCCATGACCCCAATAAAAATTAACATAATTGCTTGTTTACTGAACTTCAGCCAGACCGCATTCTTGGGCCAAAAGGAGGGGGGCAAGGAGAGTAGAATAACCGTCTTAGCCAAGCTCAAATCAGAAAATATGGGGCAAAAGTACGCTTTTCTGGCCCGCCAAACAAAAGGCGTTTGCAAGCTCCCCAAAAAGCCATTATCTTATGCCCCTTAACTCAAAGCGCTACTTTTATGATCGAACGTATTGCGAAACTGCTAAACATCCATGCTCAGGCTGTATCTAGAGTCATTGAGCTCTTTGAATCTGGGGCCACCATCCCCTTTATTGCTCGTTATCGAAAAGAGGCCAGTGGGGGCCTTAATGAGGTAGACCTCATGGCGATTAAAGACGAATGGGAAAAACAACAGGAAATAGAAAAGCGGCAGGCTTTTATCCTAGAAAAAATTGAGGAGCAAGGCAAGCTAACAGATGAGCTGGCCAAGAAAATTAAGAACTGCTTTGAGCTGCATCTGCTCGAAGATCTTTATTTGCCCTATAAGAAAAAGCGAAAAACCAGAGCCGATAAGGCCCGTGAGTTTGGTCTAGAGCCCTTGTCGGAGCTGCTTTGGGCCCAAAAAGATTTTGATCTAGATGCCATTGTAGAGCCTCTACTCTCTGAAGAAGTTTTGGATGAAGAGGATGCCCTAGAAGGGGCCAGAGATATTATTGCCGAGCGGATTAACCAAGATGAAACAGCTCGGGCCACCGTTCGCCAGCATTATCAGAAGCGGGCTCGCTTTAAGGCGGAAGTGGTAGCGGGCAAAGAAGAAGAGGCCCAAAAATATAAAAACTACTTTGAGCTGGACCGTCCGCTCAAGCAACTGCAAGCGCATCAGATATTGGCGGTTTTGCGGGCCGAAAAAGAGGGCCTGCTCAAGGTCCAATTGGCCCCCAATGAAGATTATGTACTCAATGATCTTTGTGGGCAGTTTATCCGCAGAAGTTGCCCTGATCGTTGGGCCGAACAACTGGATATGGCCATAGAAGATGCCTATAAACGGCTGATGAAGCCCTCTATTAGCAATGAGTTTGTTAAGCAAGCCAAGGCGCAGGCCGATTTGGCCTCCATACAGATTTTTGCCGATAACCTCCGCCAATTGCTCTTGGCCTCTCCTTTGGGCAACAAAAGAATGATGGCCATTGACCCTGGCTATGCCACTGGTTGTAAGCTGGTTTGTTTGTCGGCCACTGGCGAACTACTTGAAGATACTGTCATTTATCCCACCCCGCCTCGTAACCGCAAGTTTCAGGCAACCGATACGGTTTTGGACCTAATCGAAAAGCATCGGATAGAAGCGATTGCGATTGGGAATGGAACGGCAGGGCGAGAAACAGAGCAGTTTATTCGCCAACTGCCCTTTGAGGGAACGCCCCCAGCCATTTTCTTGGTCAATGAAAGTGGGGCCTCAATTTACTCGGCCTCTGAAATTGCTCGTCAGGAGTTTCCCGATAAAGATATTACGGTTCGTGGAGCGGTTTCTATTGGGCGCCGTTTGATGGACCCCTTGGCCGAGTTGGTGAAAATTGATCCTAAATCTATTGGGGTGGGGCAGTACCAGCATGATGTGGACCAAAAACAGCTGCAAAATAAATTGGGGGCGGTAGTCGAAAGCTGCGTAAATGCGGTAGGGGTGGACCTCAATACCGCCAGTGAATATCTACTTACCTATGTTTCGGGTTTGGGGCCTGCCTTGGCCCGCAACATTGTCGATTATCGTCGCTCGAAAGGGGCCTTTAAGAGTCGGCAAGAACTGCGTTCGGTCAAGCGTTTGGGCGAAAAAGCCTTTGAGCAGGCAGCGGGCTTCTTGCGTATTCGAAAAGGGATTCATCCATTGGATAATACGGGGGTGCATCCAGAAGCCTATCCGATTGTAGAGCAGATGGCCAAGGATCTCAATGCCAGCATTGCGGACCTTATTGCGGATAAGAGTTTGCGCAAAAAGATTCAGCTCAAAGATTATGTACAGGGCGAAATAGGGCTCCCTTCTTTGCATGATATTATGAAAGAGTTGGAGAAACCTGGCCGCGATCCTCGTCCGCCCCGCCAAGTTTTCCAGTTTGCCGATGTGCATCAGATAGAGGACCTCAAAGAGGGGATGAAGTTGCCGGGCATCGTGACCAATATTACGGCCTTTGGGGCCTTTGTGGATATTGGAATTAAGGAAAACGGGCTTTTGCATAAGTCTCAGATGAGCCATCAAAGAGTAGATGATCCTGGCCGTTTTGTCAAATTGGGCCAGGAGTTAGAAGTTACTATTGTGGGTTTGGAGCTAGGCCGCAAAAGGATTCAGCTCTCGATCATAGAGTAGGCTTGGCCCAGCGCTGCGCAGCCGTGGCCCGCAGGGCCAGACCCAAGCCGCCGCAGGCGGCTGCAGGGCCGAGCAGAGAGCGAGCGGCGCAGCATAGCGGCGGCCGACCGAGGCGAAGCCTAGCCGGCCGCGGGCCCCAAATCCTAGTTATTATAGGTATTGATAAAACAAAAATGCCATTCCCCGAGAAGAGGAATGGCATTTTTTTATGCTGCACCAAAGGCTTAGTGCGTTTTGATCAGCTCTTTAGTTTGTTGGAAATCGGGAGCAGCGACTTGGATGAGGTACAAGCCAGCGGGCCAATCTTGAGCGGGAAGTTGAATCAACTGATGTCCAATTTGAGTTTGGGCATCTTGCTCATAAATCAATTGGCCGATAGCATCAAAAACGCGGATTTGTAGATCGCGCTCTTGGCTAGACAAGATATCGATTTGGGCGTTACCGCTAGCGGGATTGGGGAAAATGCGAATATTTTCCTCTGCTGTTTCGCCATAGAGGCGAGCGACCACCGTGGGGCTATAGCTGAAGGTGCCATCATTATTGACTAGGCGAAGGCGGTAGTAATAATTGACATTAGGCAAGACCTCATAGTCATCTAGTTGGTAATTTTGGATGAGTTGGCTATTGCCTTGGGCAGAAACCTGAGCCAAAAAGCTAAATTGGCTATTATCTAGGCTGCGTTCTACCTCAAAATGAGCGAGATCATCCTCTTCTTCGGTGCTCCAATCTAGCTGAATGTAGTTATTTTCGATAGGCGTAGCCTCTAGGTCCAACAACTTATTTTGGGCCAAAAGGATGTCGGCAGCGGCCACCCCAAACTGAGAGAAGCCATTGAAGCCTGTGCGCTCTAGAGAGACGGGGCTACCGCCACAATCGTCGGGCGTACCGGCAACGGCATTATCTTTAGTCACTAGCCAAACGGTTTTGGAGAGGAAATTATCATCTTGAGGCCAAACTCTTACGGCATAATCGCCAGAGCCAGCGCCCGTAAAATCATCAAAGACCCATTGGCCATGATCTAGGCCGCCCCAGTAGTCAATTTGGTAGCCGCTACATTCTAGCTGGCTGCCAAAGCTATTGTCTAGGCCAGTTTGGAAGTAGCCCGTGATGACATCATAATTATTGGCACCAGAAAAATCGAGATGAATGTACTGCATTCCTCTTTGGGCGCCCGCTGCGGCGGGTTCTAGGCCCAATACATAGCCGTAGGTTCCGCCAGCGGCAGAAATAGCTCGGCGGAGTTTTCCTTGTACATAGCCATTATCAAAGGCCGACATATTTCCGTTGGTATTTACGGTATTGTCGAGCATATTGGCTAGGCCAGCTGTGGGGTTCATTAGGCCAAAAACGGCGGGATAAGCAGCTCCATTAGTGGGTAGGGCAGAGGGATCTGCGGTGATAATTCGGTTGGCCGTAGCGGCTCCGGGGCCGTTAAAATCTACGGTATTGCGTACATCGGCTACATTTCCTGTTCCATTGAGCCAAACCACACCTTGGTCATTGGCCAATTGAAGGTCATAAAAAGAGCCATCATCTACGCCAGTGGCGGCCTGTCCACCTCGAACGGCATAACTACCGCTAATGAACTGCGTTTGTCCAGCATTAACATCATCATTGATGAGTTTGGTTGTTCCAGTTCCTCTTTGCTGAAAGAGGTTATCGGAGTACATATTTCCCTGTACTTCTAGGTAGCCGTCATGGTCCATCAGGGCGGTTGCGCCAATTTGATGAACATCTCCCATTACATAAACATCGGCTCCAGCTTGGACCTTAATCAGGGCGCCATCATTATAGAGCTCATTATTGTGCTGTGCCCAGCTACTTAGGCCAAGCAATAGAAAGCTACTACTGAGCAGCCATTTTTTGTAGTTGTTCAATGTCATAAATTTATATTTTTGTTGAAGTCGTTTTCTGCAAACGAGCTAGGTTAATTTTTTGTTTTGTCTCTGATAGGTTTAGCCTATAATAATACGTGAAAATTAGCGATAAGGCTTCTTTGGACCTGCGGCAACCTGTAATTTTGCCGATATATTCAGGTCCTGCTCTTGGTCTAAAAAGGCATTTTCATCTGATTTTCCCCAATAGTTGGGCCCAATAACAATGGGTGCAGGCTCATCCGAACAAGGCGAAAAAAGGGCCAATTGATAGCGCTTGCAGTCCATAAAGTTATTTTCTTCTACCAAAGTCTTACCTTTATTGGCATATTGGCAAGAAAGCTTGAGGTTTGTCGAATTGCCCTTAAATTGATTCTGTCGAATATTTAGGCTAGACCGCCGACTCATTTTCTGCAACTTGATGGCCACTCCCTCAAATTGCTCAAATTCATTGTTTCGGATGTTAATTAGGCCGCCGCCTAGCATCCAAACCACCAGACCCGAGTGTCGACCGTAGTTTGTAAACTTTTTGAGCTGGTTGTTCTCAAAATCAGTGCTGCCCCCCAACATAATCGAGTTGCAGTTTTCTATTTCATTGCCCATCACTTTGGCCATGCTGCTGTTGCGCACATTCAAGGCCCTATCGCAGTTTCTAATCTCCGAGTCAATCAACTGAATCTTTGCTTGCCGCTCCGACTGAATGGCCGTATAGCAGTTTTCTATTTTACAGTTTCTAATGCTCAAATGACAGCCTTCGGTCCGCAAAAGCTGGGCGGGGGCTTCGCCAATGCCCAAAAACTCACAATATTCAAATTGTGTGCTCCGAACTTGGCCCTCTTCATAATGCAGGCAGTTATGATAGAAGCGCAAACCGTTCCAAGGTGCATGATTATGCCCCAAAAAACGAATCGGCTTGCGTTTGCTGCCTATGGCCGAAAGTCCACCTTTGACCAAGATTTGGGTTTCATGCGCAAATTGCAGCTCTACTCCCGCCTCAATCCGCAAACAGGCCCCCTCGGCAATGAGTAGGTTTTGCGTAATAATATAAGGGCTATTGGCCCGCAACCATTCGGTATCTTCCAAAATGGGCCCTTCTATATAGGTGGTGGCCCCCAAACTGAGCGGCAGTAAAAAAAATAATAAAAATATCTTGTTCCACATAAGTATTAGCTAATTAGGGTTGGACAAAACAGCCTAAAGATAAAGAACTTAGCTCGAAATATCATAGCAAAATAAATTCCTTTTACAGCTGGAGCAACTGCTTTTAAGCTAATTTTTATTTTTTGGGGCTGCCCCTTCGGCCCTTTGGGCCTTGGGTCGGGCCATTGCGCAGCTCGCAGGTCTGCTCGGCCCTGCAGCGGCTGCGCCGCTTTGGTCTGCCGCCTTCGGCGGCCCTGCTACAGCCCCTCAGCCGAGGGCAATTTCTTCGCTTTGGTGGCTTGAGCATAAAAAAAGGTCCAAAGTTAAAGCTCTGGACCATCTAGTTGCTGATTAGAGGGGGTAAACTGCCTAGGCATTAAAAAAGGGCCAGGAGCAATTGGCCTAGCGATGCGGCGGGGTGGCCGAAGGCCAGACCGAAGGCGAAACGAAGTGAAGCCTGAAGGGCCGAGCAGACCTGCGAGCCCCAAAGCGACAACAAGGCCGTTAGGCCGCAGTTCGACGACCAAAGGGAGTAACCGCCTGCCGCAGGTAGGAGGCCCAAAATCCAATTATTGAAAATTCCAGCGAAGGCCCAGATAAAACTCTCGGCCATGCAAAGGGCTATAGGCATAGGCCGCATCAAAGTATTCGCTAAAGCCAGGCAGGGCATTGGGGTCGTTGTAGCCCGAAACAGGAGAAATGGCCTGGCGATAGTCCAATATGTTTTGCAGCCCCAAATAGATATCGATTTGGGCTTTGGGAAATTGTTTGTTCAGCTGCAAATTATGAATACTAAAGGCCTTTGATTTTGTGCTGCGAGCTTGGGGGAGGGGCTGGCCATTTTGGTCCAGATCATAGACCTCGGGCAGCTGCATGGGGCCCGTGAAATTAGCCGAATAAGCGGCCGATATATTCCAAGGCTTATAGCTGTAGTTGAGGCTGAAAACGCCAGAAAAAACAGGACTAAAGAGGAGGTCCTGTCGTTCTTTTTGGTCCAGTTCATTGCTGCGGTATTCAAAGGCATCGAGATAGTTGAGGCCTAGGTTAATTGCCAGCCCCGAAGGCAGGCCGTAGTTGAGGTTCAGGGCGAGTCCTCGGCTTTGGGCATAGCCATCTAGGTTTTCATAAATAATGCTATTGGCCTGCTCATAATTGGGGATAATGGCATTGGTAAAATGCGTGTAAAAGGCATCCAAATCAATGCTTCCCTGCCCTTGGCCCAAATTAAATATGCGTTGGATATTCAGGCTGCTGCTAAGGGCCCTTTCTGGCGCTAGTTTTTCGGCCAAAATCAGTTGTCGGTTGCCTGTAACAAAGGCGTGGTCTTCGGCAAAAAGGTTGACCAAACGAAAGCCCGTTCCCGTATTCAAGCGAATTTTCCAGTAGGGGCGAGGCTCGTATTTTAGGGCCAGCCTAGGCGAGGGGATGAGGCCATGGGCCTCATAATAATCAAGCCGAAGGCCGCTGAGCAGACTCCATTTTTCGCCATGGGGTTTCCATTCGTGCTGTGCCCAAATGCCTGGAATAAATTGCTTATCTGCCTGAGGCGTCACCGAGCTATTGTCGTCATAAAATTGATATCTGGCCGTCAAACCAGCTGTTAAATTATGTTTTGGGCCCAAATTGGACATATAAAGGGCATTGAGGTAGGCAATGCGCTGCTCGGCAAAATAACCATCTGCCCCATAGTAGCTATCCTGATGATGCTGGCTAAAACTATAATCGAGTCGGATAGGGGCATTTGTCGGAAGTTCATAGCTGCCCATCAGCTCAAAGCGTTGGGTATAAATGCTCTCACCATAAATAGAGTCGCTACCCCGAATTTCTCGATAGGCTCGATCTTTCATGTATTGTTCTACGCCATTTCGGCGGTCTTCATAGTAGTATTTGGCAAAAAGGCTGGCCTTTTTGTTTTTGGGCCGATCAAAGGTAAATTTTCCAAAAAGAGCAAGGCGGTCCATGGCAATATTATCCCCAAAGCCGTCTTGGTTGCTATCCTCAAATCGGTTGAGGTAGGCATGTTGTAGGCCAAAAGTACTGTTTAGTTTTCCAAACTTCTGCGATAGGGCCAAATTGGAGTAGGCCTCGGCATGAGTGGTCCCCATGAGGTCTAAAGAAATCCTTGGCTGCTTGCTCGGCGCTTTGGTAATAATGTTAATGACCCCAGCCATAGCCTCCGAGCCATAAAGCGTCGAGTTGGGCCCCTTAATGACCTCAATGCGGTCAATCATATTTTTGGGAATGCCATTCAACCCATAAATAGAAGCCAAATTACCATAGGCGGGACAGCCATCTATCAAAATGGCCGTATAGGGCCCAGCCAAGCCGTTAATACTAATCGAGTTGGTCTGACAAACGCCACAGCCAACCACCTCTTGTACACCATTAATGAGCTGTAGCGACTGCATGAGGTTAGTCGGTGCAGCCGTTTTCTCTAGGTATTCTGCCCGATAAACCTGGATTTTTACCGGAGAGTTTTTTAGAAAGCTCTCTTTGAGTTGGCCCGAAACCACCACTTCCTCTAGGCCCAAAATATCCTCTTTTAAAAAAATACTGTCTAGCTCAAGGACTTCATTCTCCTTGAGCTCAATCATAAGCGTCTGCGACTGATAACCAATGGCTTGAATTTGCAACTCAAAGCTTCCCGCAGCTAATTCACTAAGCTGAAAGTAACCCGATTCATCTGTTGAGCTGCCTTTTTGCTGCTCGAGCAGACCAATACCCGCAAAGGGAATCGGCCGCCCTTTTTGGTCCAATAAATAACCTTGAAGACTAGCCGTCTGGGCGGAAATAGCTAGGCTGAAGAAGGATAGAAGTAAAACTAAGTACTGCTTTGCAGCTGACATAATGATCTATTTTAGTGTAGGCTAAAAATAAGTTTCTCGTATTTTGATACAAAGCTAGATTAAAATAGTGTACCCTACAAATTAATTTAGATTAATCTAAAAATAGAATGGCGGCATAAAAAAAGCCCGCTTGAAAAGCGGGCTTTTTTGTTTTGGGCCAAATTATGGGTTTAGCCTAGGCGCTTAGACATGCGGATTTGTGCACGTTCGGCCTCAGAGCGGTCCATTCCAATTTGGTCAGCAAACTGATATACTTCTTCGCGAGACATATTGCCAGAGGCATGAATCGCATTTTCGATGGTATAATCTTGGGCCAATTTGATGAGATCATCGCGCTTTTTCTCTTCAAAGCTCATCATTTCGGCATATTCGTAGAGCTTATCTTTTTCAGATTGGTCAAAGTCCTTATCAGAAAGGGCTACGGCTACCGTAATCATGAAAATATTTTCGCGACCTTCCGCAGATAGCTCTTCCAATTCTACTCTAGATAGGGGGGCTTCACGCATTACCTGAGCAAAGCTACCGGTATCATCATCCAAAAAGCTCTGGAAGAATTCTTTTTCTTCGGCAGCAATTTGGCCATCGGCTTTTGCCATTTCAATAAGCATACGGGCCAAGGTTTTCTTGTCGTAGGCAGAAGATAGAGGCGTTGCTTTTAGGCGCTTTTCAAACTCAGACAAACGACGAGCAATTTTCCAGCTTCTGCTGTCCTCATCATAGTAAAAATTGAAAGCCACACGCTCAAAGGCTTTTACTACAGCGGCCTTTTTCTCGGCAGCCGAAAAGCTATTGTGAGAGGTGTTGGCACGCACTACTTCGTTACCGGCCATAGAGGCAATGTTACCTGCCATACCGCCACCAACAGCGCCACGGACCATACGCATCAAAGAAGAGCGCATACGGCTCATCACGGTACGACGGACCATATTTTTTACCTTGCTACCGGTGTCTTTTGAGTCAATACGAATGGTTCCTTTTCCTTCAAAGACCTCGCCTTCTACTTGGAATTTGCAAACCATGGTGCTATTTTCAGCCTTTTCTTCTAGGATAATCGGCTTGATTAAGTCATAAGTAATTTCCATCTGTTTTTAATACTTTTAGTTGGGTGGCGAACTAATTTTAGTTCAGTAAAAAATGTGGATGTAGGTTTCGTACGCAACAAGTTTAATAAAAAAACTTGAGATTTTGCCCAGACTCTTCTCCTTTTCTTTTCTAAGGCCTGCAGGATGTTTTTTGGGGGCTGCCCCAGCCTTCGGCTGGGTCGGGCTGTGCCGCAGCTCGCAGGTCTGCTCGGCCCTGCGCCGCCTTTGGCGGCTGGGTCTGGCCTTCGGCCACTGCTATCCATCCCTCAGCCAAGGCGCTTCGCGCCTTCCGGACCGTTTAAAAGGCTACGGCTTTGCATTGGCTTGGGTGCTTGATAGCCAGGGCTTTGCGCTTTGTCCCAAAAGCTCTATTTTATGGTTTTATTCCCTTTATTTTCTCCACCTAATTGGTTAATCAAATGAATCAGCGTTCTTTGGCTACGGCCTTGCTTTTTATCTTGCTGCCTTTGGGCCTTTGGGCCATGGCTGCGCCCCCTCCTGTAGAGTACCCTAGTACGATTACAGGCATTTTAGCCTTTGTATTTAGTTTGTTGGGCCTATTTCTGTCTATTAGTTTGACGCCTTGGTATTGGTTTTTTGGCGGCCTCATATCTATTGGCTTTAGTTTTTGGACCCGTTACTTGGCCGATACAGATAAAACAATGCGCTTTTGGTTGGGCTGGCATGGCTTCTGGCAGCTCATTTTAGGCGCAGCCATTTTAAATGACCCAACTTGGCTACTTACTGGCCTATCTGCGGGCTTGACCCTTAGTTTTTTGGCTTTGGCGGTTTTGCAGACGGTAGTGGGCTGTCTTTTCTTATTTTGGGCTGTTCGGAATTATTTTGGCTGGGATTAGGGCCAAAAAAAAGTCCAGTTGCAAAAAGCAACTGGACTTTTCTGGTCCATGGGCGTCCTACAGGCGGCTTTAGCCGCCGCAGGCTGAGGGATGAGAGCAGGGCCGCCGCAGGCGGCAGACCCAAGGCTTTTGAAGCGAAGCGAAAAAGCCTGCAGGGCCGAGCGAGCAGCGAGCTGCGGACAGCCCGACCCGCCCGCAGGGCGGGGCAGCCCCAAATCCTTCTTCTAATAAGCTTTGGCAAAAAGCACTCTAGCTTTGGCGGGAGCGCCAGTGAGCACACATTTGGGCTCGGCAACTTCCTCGGCGCCAGTGGGAGTTTCTAGTGGAATACAGCGGCTAGTGGCGCCAGTGAGTTCCTTAATTTTGAGTTCGGTTTCGGTGGTTCCATCCCAGTAGGCATAGGCAAAACCGCCTTTATTTTCGATTACATCAACAAACTCCTCCCAGTTGTTCACGATATGTGTTCCTTCGTCTAGGCGGGCTTTTGCCTGATTGAAAAGGTTGCATTGGATCTCCTCGAGTAGGTTTTTGATACTTTGGGCTAGGCCTTCTAGGGGGTAGCTCATTTTTTCTTTGGTATCGCGGCGGGCCACTTCAATTTGGCCGTTGGCGAGGTCGCGTTTACCGAGAGCGAGGCGGACGGGAATACCGTGCATCTCATGTTCGGCAAACTTGAAGCCGGGGCGGCGTTTGCGGTCGTTATCATACTTCACGCTAATGCCAAGCGCCTTGAGTTCCTCCATAATTTTGGCCACCACGGCATCGATTTCCTCATTGGGTTTGGGAATGGGAATGATGACCACCTGAGTGGGGGCGATGCGGGGAGGAAGGACCAGGCCTTCATCATCGGAATGCGTCATAATGAGGGCGCCCATTAGGCGGGTAGACACCCCCCAAGAGGTGGCCCAAACGTATTCTTCCTTATTCTTTTCGTTGAGGTATTTCACATCAAAGGCCTTGGCAAAATTTTGACCTAGGAAGTGAGAAGTACCGGCTTGTAGGGCCTTACCATCTTGCATAAGGGCCTCGATAGTATAGGTATCTTCGGCGCCGGCAAAGCGTTCGTAGGCTGTTTTTTCGCCTTTATATACGGGCATAGCGAGGATTTCCTCGGCAAAACTGGCGTAGACCTCTAGCATTTGGCGGGCTTCGGCTACAGCTTCCTCTTGGCTAGCGTGGGCGGTATGTCCTTCTTGCCAGAGGAACTCGGCAGTACGGAGGAAAAAGCGGGTGCGCATTTCCCAGCGCATCACATTGGCCCATTGATTAATGAGTAGGGGAAGATCGCGATAAGAAGAAATCCAGTCGCGGTAAGTATCCCAGATAATGGTTTCGGAAGTGGGGCGGATAATGAGCTCCTCTTCTAGTTTGGCCTCGGGGTCAACGACAACGCCTTGGCCATCGGGATCATTCATGAGGCGGTGGTGAGTGACCACGGCGCATTCTTTGGCAAAGCCCTCTACATGTTCGGCTTCTTTAGACAAAAAGCTTTTGGGGATGAGGAGTGGGAAATAGGCATTTTGGTGGCCTGTTTCTTTAAATCTGCGGTCCAAATCGTCGCGCATCTTTTCCCAAACAGCATAGCCATAAGGCTTAATAACCATACAGCCGCGCACCTTAGAGTTGGCGGCTAGATTGGCCTTTTTAACAATGTCTAAGTACCACTGAGAGTAGTCTTCTTGTTGGGCGGTAATCTCCTTTGCCATTGGTATATTGGTATATTTTTTGGTCCATTAATGAAGTGGACCTGAACGATAAATGCTTAAATTAATGGAGCTTTTGGCGGCCAGAACGTTAAAGTTTAGGCAAGCGGCTGCTTTTCAAAACTTAAGCTTTAAAAAAGCTATATATTCATTAGGCGGCCAAAAGGCCCACAAAGTTAAAAAAAGGACTAAAAGTACAGTTGAAAATACCGAAATATCTATGAAAAATCACGCACTCCCTATTTTCTTGGCTTTCTTTGTCATCTTTCTATTGGGGCCTCAGGCTTGGGGCCAATACGATGATATTTACTTTGATGGCGAGGAAGAAACTGCGGCTCAGCAGCAGAATTATCAGCAGCCGCCAAGCAACTATGACCAAAATAGCTATGATCGTCCGGAGCAAGAGTATGTAGATGCTCGTTACGATAATGCTTATGCGGCTCGTATTCGTCGCTTTCATCGTCCTGCTCGGGGCTTTAATTATTATAGCAACTACTATGTAGATAGCTATTGGTACAACCCTTATCAGCCAGGGATGAATATCTATTGCTATAATAGCTATCGTCCTCGTCGTTGGAGACGTTGGGGCTGGAACTACAGTTATGGTTGGGGCTACAATTCTTACTACAACCCTTATGATCCTTGGTATAATCCTTACAATCGTTGGGGATACAATCCCTACAACAATTGGGGTTGGGGTTATAATCCCTACAGAAGTGCATATAATCAGGGCTATTGGAATGGTTACTATAATGGTGGTGGTGGAAACAATTGGTACTATGAAAGTTCTGCCCCCAATGCAGCCAATTATGTAACGACTCGTTACAGCCGAGGAAGCGATCCAAATATTCAGAGAAGCCGCAGCCGTGGCGTAAATGGCTATGATACGCATCAGCGGCAGGTAGATCCTTCTGCCTTGCACGCTAGTGGAAATAGCGGCAATCTAAACGCAGGTCGCAGTCGTGGGTCGGAAAATAACAATAGTTATAATAGTGGTCGCAACAACAGCAGCAGCAACAATGGCGACTTAAACGCAGGCCGCAGTCGTGGGTCAGAAAATAACAATAGTTATAATAGTGGTCGCAATAACAGCAGCAGCAACAATGGCGACTTAAACGCAGGTCGCAGTCGTGGGTCAGAAAATAACAATAGTTATAATAGTGATCGCAACAACAGCAGCCGCAATAATGGAAATATTAACAACGGTCGCAGTCGCAACAACCGTAGTTATAATAACCGCAGCAACAACTCGACGAGAAATAATGGCAGCATGAATAACCGCAGCCGGAACAACAACCGCAGTCGTTCTTACAACAATTCTTCTCGTTCTTCTTCTCCTTCTCGTTCATCGGGAAGAAGCAGTAGCCGAAGCAATAGTTCTTCTCGTTCTTCTTCTAAGTCTAAATCTAAATCTTCAGGAAGAAGCAGAGGACGTTAGTTGGGCCAATTAAGCGTGTAGAAAAGCCAGCTCCCTTTTGGGGAGCTGGCTTTTTGCGTCTAGAAAGCGAGCGCAGCGAGCTTTGGCCTAGCGATGTGGAAGGGGGGCCGTTAGGCCAGACCGAGGCAGCAAAGCTGGCGACAACAAGGCTGAAAGCCGCAGTTCGATGACCGAAGGGAATAACGGCCGAGCAGAGAGCGAGCCCTGACAACCAGCCTCGAAGAGGCGCCAGTTCGACGACCAAAGGGAGTAAACGTAGCGCCGACGACCGAAGGGAGGCGGAGGCCCCAAAATACAATAAAAAAAGCCCTTCTACAGAGCAGCAGAAGGGCTTGATTATTTAGCTTAGAAGTTGTTTATTTCTTCTCTTTAACCATTTTTTCGGCGAGTTCTAGTGCTTTATAAGCGTTGACTACACCGCCTTTTTTACAAAGGTCTGTAAACTTAACGAGTTCAGAAGTACCTGGTTTGTTCACCTCATAATTGATAGGCACAACAGATTTTTCTAGGCATTCTTTGAGCTCTTGGCCAGAAAGTTCGGGATAATAGGCTTTAACCAAAGCGGCAACACCGGCCACAACGGGAGCGGCCATACTGG
This sequence comes from Saprospira grandis, assembly GCF_027594745.1. Lineage (NCBI taxonomy): Bacteria > Pseudomonadati > Bacteroidota > Saprospiria > Saprospirales > Saprospiraceae > Saprospira > Saprospira grandis. The sequence continues at coordinate 2,779,640 of NZ_CP110854.1, forward strand.
TACCACTGAGGGCCTCGTATTCTCCTTCGGGAACCGTAGAGTAGATATCTACGCCGGGGGCAAAAATGTCTACGGTGCTAGCGCCATAGTTAGAGAAAACGGCAGGAGCTTCGGCGGCGCCTTTCCAAGAAAGGGCACCTACTTCGATCCAGTTATCGGCTTCTTTGGGGCCGCGTTTGTAAGGATCTTTTCCTTTTTGGTAGAAAGGAGTAGGGAAGTTATACTCTACATCCGTGTTTTTGTTGTCGTTACCAGCGGCATGCACCAACAAAACGCCTTTTTTGGCGGCATACTTAACGGCTTTGTCAACAATTTTCTTGTTGTAAGAATAAGCCTTACCGAAGCTCATATTGATAATATCGGCGCCATTGTCTACGGCATAGCGGATAGCATTGGCCACATCTTTATCGCGCTCATCTCCGTTAGGAACGGTGCGGATCGACATGATTTCTACATTGTCGGCAACGCCCATCATACCAAGGTCATTTGTACGGACGGCGGCAATGATACCGGCAACATGGGTACCGTGTTGGGCATCGGGGCCATAAACATCATTGTTTCCGTAGCGGCGTTCCGATTGTTTTTTGTAGTTATCGCCAACGGTGGGGCGGGGGTCAAAATCCTCATTGAGGAAATAATCTACATTCATGCTGAAGTAGTTCACGGCGCCTTCTAGCTGCTCTTTCATGGCTTTGCTAGGCACTTGAGCCAAAGAGGGAGCCATCATGGCTGCAGCTTGCTTGAGGTCATCGCTAGCATCTTCGGGGATTTTTTCTAGGTCTTCGGCTGTAAAGTCGTCGGTACCTAGTTCTTTTTCCACCAACTTGAAAGCGTCGAGGATCATGCTATATTGAGATTTGCGTTGCTTCATCTCTTTACGGCGAGTTTCATACTCTTCTTTGATTTTCTCAAAGAAAGCCTTCTCCTTTTTGTTGAGTTTTTTCTTGGCTTTGAGCTCGCGATAGAGGCGAGTGAGTTCCAAGTTCTCATAATTGACATTTTTGCCATCGGCTCCACCAATGAAGTTCCAGCCATGGATATCATCCACATAGCCGTTTTTGTCATCATCGATACCATTGCCAGCAATCTCATCAGGGTTTACCCACATGACATCCTTGAGGTCCTCATGTTCGGGATCTACACCAGAGTCAATAACGGCCACCAAGACTTTTTTCTTGGGTTTTTTGTCCTTAAGGAGCTCTTTGTATGCTTTTTCGGTGCTTACTCCATGTACTTTATCTGCGGTAAGGTCCAAGTTGAACCAATTTTCGGGAGCTTTTTCTGCTGGGGCTTGTGCCTGTAGGCTAAGAGAAAGGGCCAAAAAGCCGATTCCTGCCACTTTAGATTTCCAATTCCAAGTCATTAGAATAATAATTATAATTTAAGGTAGATAATATCTTGCGATCAATAAGAATACGCTTTTTTGTCTTGATTTATTCCTTGAGTTTTTGCTTATCCGACAAAAGACCGCCCTAAACCGACAGTTTAGGGCGGTCTTTATACTAATGCCGAAGCGGCTTTACCACTCAATCAAGGCAGAGGCCCAGGTAAATCCACTACCAAAGGCGGCCAAACAAACCAAGTCGCCTTCTTTGATCTTGCCTTCTTCCCAAGCTTCGCAAAGCGCAATTGGAATAGAAGCCGCAGTGGTGTTCCCGTATTTCTGAATGTTGTTGTAGACCTTATCATCGCTTAGGCCCATGCGTTTTTGTACAAACTGAGCAATGCGCAAATTCGCCTGATGCGGAATCAACATATCAATTTCTTCTACTCCTCTTTGGTTGGCCTGTAGGGCTTCCATGATTACTTCAGGAAAACGAACTACAGCATTCTTAAAGACAAAGGGCCCGTCCATATTGGGGTAAATATGCCCAGCTTCTACCATCTCCGGCGTAATGAGCATAGAGTCCCAAGCACTATCCGTATGGAAGTCTTCGGTATCTCCCGTGAAAATTCCTCCATGTGCACCCGGGTTAATATAAGCCAAACGCTCGGCATGCTCTCCCTGTGCATGCAAATGCGTAGACAAAATACCTTGGCCCTCTTTGGTAGTGGGTTGCAAAACAACAGCTCCCGCACCATCGCCAAAAATAACGGTCACATTACGGCCTCTGGTGCTAAAGTCTAAACCCGCAGAATGCGTCTCAGAACCTACCACCAAAATATTTTTATACATGCCCGTCTTGATAAACTGATCGGCTACCGATAAGCTATATACAAAACCAGAACATTGGTTGCGAATGTCTAAGGCGCCAATATGGCTCTTGATGCCCAATTCGCGCTGTAATAATACTCCACAACCAGGGAAGTAATAATCCGGACTCAAGGTCGCAAAAACAATAAAGTCAATATCGTCTTTGGTGATCCCCGCCCGCTCAATCGCAATTTCTGCAGCCTTTACCGCCTGTGTGGTGGTGTTCTCCTTATAACGATCTACATAACGGCGCTCCTTAATGCCGGTGCGCTCCTGAATCCACTCATCACTGGTCTCCATCACCTCTGTCAGGTCATTGTTGCTGATTACATTCTTGGGAACATAATGCCCAATTCCAGCTATTTTACTGCGTACTTGCGTCATAGTTTTTCTTTTTTTGTAGAATTTTGAAAAGCTCTGGGCGGCAAAAATAAGTTTTTTCTCCTTTTTGCTAAGATAAATTAAACGCTAATTTCATATATAGTTTAAGATCAGCCAGATGAAGCCAATAGTTTTTTGCCCCAAGCCCCCTCCCCAATACAAAAAAAGCGATTTAGCCCAATCGCTAAATCGCTTTCTATAGCATTCAAAAAGACTTATGCCTCTTCTACTTCCGGAAGCTGACATTCCTCCTCTGGCTTGCGGCCACATACCGTGCATTCCCCAATCTGATTCTTCAATAAAGGGTTGTTCTGTGCACATGTCCCCCGAAAATCCTCTCCCACAAAAATTTTGCGGATGTTAATGAGGAGAAAAGCAAGAATAAGTGCCCCAAATGCTACGGCTATGGTCAATAAATTGCTCATCATAAGCGCTATGTTTTTATAAATGATGTCCTTATAAACTAGCGCAAAACTAAGCATTTTTTAGCGAAAAGTCGGCTTTTTAGATTTCCTTAATCTTCCTCCTCCTCATCATCCCAATCAAAGTCGTCTTCTTCGTCATCATCGTCATCATCATCATCATCATCATCGTCATCATCATCGTCATCGTCATCATCGTCCTCATCCCAGTCAAAATCCTCTTCTTCCGCTTCTTCTTCCGCCGCCATTTCAACAACATCCTCTTCCACCACCACAGTTTCCTCTACAACTGCCTCTTCCTGAGGAGCTTCTACTTCAGCAACTTCTTCTAGCGGTTTTTCTTCTTCCTGACCGCCTATTTGGGCCGTAGAAAATTGCACTTTGGTCAATCCTCGCTTAAAAAATTTGGCTCTCTCTTCCTTAGAACGGCGCGATACTAATTTTTTCATTTCCTTTAGTTTTTTTCGTGAAAAGCAACAGCAGTTGCCTGAGTTTGTTTGCCAAACAAATTAGGAAAAAAAAATGGCTTATCTGTTTTATCTGCTGATAAATCTATTCAGCGCTTTAGATTATGTAACTCCTCTTTATTTTAACCAAATTTATGTTGGTTGTTCTGTTTTTTAGGGGCTGCCCCTGCGGCCTTTCAGGCCTTGGGTCGGGCTGTGTCAGGGCTCGCAGGTCTGCTCGGCCCTGCAGTTTTTTCGCTACGCTCAAAAACTTTGGTCTGCGGCTGCGCCGCCCCCTTTTCCATCCCTCATCCGCTCATCATTGGCCCTTCTCTTTGGCTTTTTCTTCGGCCCTCTTTTCCTTTTTTTTAAGGCAAAAAAGGCCTTTTGCCCCTTTTTTAAGCCAAAACCCCTTGTTTTTATCATTATTTTGACTAAAAACTGGAAATCTATTTACTTTTTGCGTATAAAATAACTAACTTGTCTTATCTCTTAGATGTTGAGCAGCATAAAGGTATGGGCGTTTCACAATTTTATCTGCCCCTTTACAAAATCCTGCTCTTTAGACTGAAGTCTTATGATTGTACGTTTTGGTTTGAGCCTGCAAGAGCAAATTTTTCCGCTCTGGGAAGAAGGCATCGATTATAGTTGTGGCCCACAACAACTCATTGAGTTCCTAGAGGAACAGTTGGGCATTGGTTATCCTGATAATAAGGCCTTTTTGCGCGTAGAGCAATATCGGCAACTCCTCGCTTTGTATCTAGAAAAACATAAGGAGGCCTTTTTTGCCGCCTCTTTTTCTGCAGATCCATTAGCTACCGCCCAAGCACTGCTCGATCGCCGAGATGAACTCTATCTCTCTAGCTGGGATTTTGCAATCAGAACCCAAATGCCTAGCCGCTTGCGTACGCTAGCCGAATTAGAACGGCTGCTCCAACGCCAAGAGGAAATTCAACTCGCCCCCGCTTTTGCCGAGCGCTTCCGCCAGGTCTTTTCTTATATCGAAAAGGGCCGAAAACAACCCATTTCTAAGTTGTTGCTGCAAGAAGCCGAAACCCTCTGGCCCCCTTACTGGCAGCGCTTCTTTGAACTGATGAAGCAGGAGGGCGTCCTGATTGAAAATTTAGCCGAACCCCAACCCCTAGCCAATAAACAGTTGGGCCAATTGCAAGCCCGCCTGCTCGGCCAAGAAATCCCTAAAGCCAATACCGAAAAAGCCGACGGCTCTATTTTGGTCCTCAAAGCAGAGAGCGAAGCCTATGCCGCCGCTTATTTGGCCAAGCTTTTTGCCCAAATGCCCGACCTAAAACCGCTTTGCCTACTCTCTAATAAAAATAGAGCTTTAGATAATGCATTGGTCCAAGAAGGCTTGCCCTCTTTTGGGGTAGAATCAGCCTCTCTAGCCCGACCCAGCCTGCAAATTCTTAAGCTCATTAGCTCTTTTCTCTGGCAACCCCTCAATCCTTATCGCTTACTGGAGTTTTTGTCTCTCCCCAATATTCCGCTGCATAAGGGCCTAGCGGTTAAATTAGCAGAGTCTATTTCTGAAAAACCTGGCCTCTTTAGCGCCCTCTGGTTTCGCAAAAAAGAGGAGTTCGTCCAAGATATGAAGGCCCAAATCGAAAGAGCAGGCCCCCGCATTGCCAAAAAACTAGAAGCAGAACTGGCCCAGGCCGAAAAAGATTATAGCTTCTGGTTCGAACGCCGCCGCTACGACTCTCGCCAATTATTACCCGTCCGAGAATTAGTCGAAATTTTCGATTACCTCCGCCTTTGGGCCCTCAAATTGGTGGATGAGCAAAAGAAACAAGTTGATAAGATTGATAAAAAACTCAATAAATCAGATCTAGAAGAGGCCAAGGAACAACAACTAGAACGCCAAAGAGAAGAAATTTTGGCGGCCCAAAAACCCATTCTCCGCCTCTATGAACAAGCTGGCCGCCTCCTGCTTTTACTGCAAAGTTTGGCCAAAAAGGAACAAGGAGTGGGCTACCTACAACTCGAACGCCTGGTTAAACAGGTCAACCAAGCCGTAGCCATTCCTTTCCGCCCTAGCGAATTGGGCCATGCGCCCTTTGTCTATGAACCCGCCGCAATTGTGGGCAATAGCCCTCAGCTGCTTTGGTGGAATTTTGTCGACCCACAGCGAAATATTGGCTTTGAACGCTGGTATAAGCAAGAAAGGGCTTATCTGGAAAAAAGAGCAATTGAGCTGGAGACCTTGAGCCAAATTAACTTGCGCAATATCTGGCAACGCATCCGCCCAATCTTATACTGTAGAGAACAACTCATTTTGGTCCTTCCCGCCAAAGTAGAAGGCCGAGAACAACATCCTCACCCGCTCTGGGGCGATATGCAGGCCCTTTTTGGCGATTTGCTCGATAGCTTTAGTATTCAACTAGAAGAGGCCAAAAGCTCTACTTATTTTCAACAGTATTTTGAGCTGGCCCAAGAAGAAAAATTGCGGCCTAGCCCACTTAAGTCGCCCTCGCCTTATATCCGTTTGGGCCAACAAGAAGGAGGCGCTGGCCTGCTCAGCGAACGAAAAAATGAGTCCTTTAGCTCTTTAGATAAGCTGTTTTATTATCCTTACCAATGGGTGTTCCGCTACCTGATTGGCCTAAATAAGTCTTCTATTTTGCAGGTCTCTAGCGAAAATCGCCTAAAAGGGAATTTATCGCATGTGCTTTTTGAACGCCTCTTTGATCTGATGGTGGAAGAGCCTAAAACTTGGAGCAAAACAGAATTAGAAGCTTGGATTGATAAAACTTTACCGACAATTATTGAACGAGAAGGAGCGGTTTTGCTAATGTATGGCAAAGAGGCCGACCGCATCAGTTTTATCAATAAAATGAAGTTTTCTGCCTGGACCCTCATTTCGGCTATTCAGCGGAATGGCTGGAGCGTGAAAGCTTCTGAAATGGCCGTAGAAGGCGAACTTTGTGGCCAAAAAATTAAAGGTATTGCCGATTTGGTCCTTTATCGAGAACGGAATGGCCAAGCAGAAACTGCTGTTTTGGACCTCAAGTGGAAGGGCAAGAGTTTTTATCGCCAAAGTCTACAAAATAATGATGATTTGCAGCTGGTGGTTTACTCTAAGTTCCTTTCTGAACAAGAAGGACAATGGGCCCATAGTGGTTATTATATTATTAGCGAGGGAATTATTTTGTCTCGAAATAACCAAGCCTTTGCAGAAGCCGAGGCCGTTTCTCCCGAAATTGATGCGATCCAACAACAAAGCAAAACTTGGCAGGAGATGGAGAATACTTACCTCTGGAGAATGCAACAACTTCAAGAGGGCCAAATTGAGCTGCGCAATGAACATACGCAATCTGCCTTAGAAGAAATTTTGCAGTCGCAAGGGTTGCTAGACCTTTTAGAAATGCGCCAAGAATCGGCCAAATATGATATTTATAGAGTGTTGGTCCAACCCATGGCTTAAGTAAAAATGAAGTTCTATTTTGGCGCCTCCATTTGAAGAAGGCGCCTTTTTTTTGCAATTTTGTTTGCCGCCAAGCGTATCTTGGCCCAGCGCTGCGGAGTGGGTGGCCGAAGGCCAGACCGAGTTTTTTGAGCGTAGCGAAAAAAACGAAGGGCCGAGCGAACAGCGAGCCCCGCAGCATAGCGGCGGCCGACCTAGCCGAAGGCTAGCCGGCCGCGGGCCCCAAAAAAACAGAAGAATTATGCAAAAATGGATATGGATTTGGGCTTTGGCCCTTTGTTTTTCCTGCCAAACAGAAAACCCCCAAAAAGAAACTGTAGCCCACCCAAAAGCAGAAAGCGATAGTTTATTGCCTGCCGCCAGAGCCTTGAAAAGCAATCGGGCAAAATCTTTTGAGGCCTACTGCTTTTTTGAAGGAGACGACCCACAAAATCAGCTGGATAGCTTGGCCGCTGCTGCTTGGTGGGCCCAAATGCAGCAGGAAGAGGGCTGGCATCAGGCCAAAAATTTACTGAAAGAAAAAGGCGGAGGCCCCTTGGGTGCAGAATGGAACGCCAATACCGATTTGTATGTCTTGCTCCGTTTTCCAGCAGACTATAATGGCGATTTTCGCTTGAGTTACGGAACCCTAGAGCAAGATTTTAAGGGCGAACCCTATCGACAGGCAGAGGGGCTTTTGCTTTTCCGTTTGCCACAGGAAATTTGGGTCATGAAAGCCAGCCAACAGCCCCAGCCCAAGGATTATCCTCTCCTTTTTTCTGAAGAAGAAATGCAAGTACATGCCGAGGATCCCGCTATTTTTCGGGCGGCCGAGTTCTTGCCAATACGTATATATTATAAGGGGGAGCTATTCCGTAGTTTCTACCTGCGCTTTGCTTATGGCGAGTAGCCAATTGCGTAAATATTCGCCTTGGCCTTTTCGCTTTTTGGCTTTGTAGTACCATTTTGCGGTAACGGCCAGGTGGCTGGCGCCTCGGATGCAATAAAAAGAGTAGGGGAGGCCCTCTTGCTCTAGGCTGCGGGCAAAAGAGGCAGAAGCTCGAAAATCGACCAAGCCATCTCGGTTGCCATGTAATAAAAGAGCGGGGAAGTTGTCTTGGGCATCGATTAAATAAACGGGATTGGCCAATTTGAAATTAACCGATTGCTTGCTTCCCGCATATTGCCGCAGGGGCAAACTTGGCTCCATCTGATTGAGGTCTAAAGCGCCAGCAATAGAAAAAAATCCGCTAATATTTGCGCTGTTCAGGCCCAAATTGGCTAGCCGTTCTTGGTCGTAGGCCAAAAGAGCGGCCAGGTTTCCCCCTGCAGAGCTTCCGCCAATAATCCATTGGCTTTGGGGAAGCGAAATGCCCCAATGCTTGCTGGCGGCTAAAATAGCCTGGTCAATATCGAGCTGTAAATCTTCTTGGCAATAATCGGGGGCCAAGCGATAGGCGGGCATCACCAAACGGTAACCCAAATCGGTAAATAGTTGGGCCAAATGCTGATGCTGCTCGGGCTTGCCCGTTCGCCAAGCGCCACCATGCACATAAAAAATAATGGGGGCTTGTTTGGCACCGCCCAACGGCTCGTAGAGCCAAAGATACTGCCGCTCTTCTGGACCATATTGAAGGCGTTGCCGCTCTGCCTGGGCAGGAGCTTGCCGATTGAGCCGAAAAGCGTGAACGGGATAAGCGAGTACTTCCCAAATGCTGCCCGAGGTTTTGTTCTGGGCCCAACTGCTGGCCGAAAAGGCCAAAAAAAAGAGCAAAAAGTAAAATTTCAGTTTCATTGAACAACTGTTTAGTTTTTACTTTTTGCTCCACAAAGAAAGCACCAAAAATAGCTAGGAAATCAATCTTCAAATCGAAGTTGATAGGGCCGTTGCATTTGGGCGGCCAGCTCGCCTAAAGAGAAGGCCCCAAAGAAGCGGTAAAACTCTTTGCCCTCAAAAAAAACGAGGAGCAGCGGGACCGAAAAGGCGTTGTGCTGGGCGGCTCGCTCGGGCTCAGTCATACAATCAATGACCTCTAGTTCCATTTTGGGATAATGCTCGGCCACAAACTCCGAAAGTTTGGGCAAAAGGGCATGGCAAACCCCACATTGGGGTTGCGTGAAGTAGAGAAATTTATCCATCTTATTGCAGTTAAAAAGGGCTGACTCTAAGAAGAGTCAGCCCTTTTTTGAGTCAAAAGACCATCAAATTTAGTTCTGATGGGCCAAAAAAGCACTCAAAATGCGGTTAAACTCATCAGGACGCTCCATCATTGGGGCATGTCCACATTTATCGATGTAATATAGCTGAGATTTCTCAATTCCTTTGTGAAAATCCTCACCAACAAAAGGGGGCGTAATGCGGTCTTGCTTTCCCCAAATGAGCAAAGTAGGAACCTTAATATTATGTAGGCGATTTTCTACATTATCACGAATTGCAGAACGGGCACAGGCGACGACGCGGATGGCTTTTTCGTTATTGTTGACAATCTCGAAAAGGCTGTCTACTAACTCTTTGCTAGCTGTAGCGGGATCGTAGAAGGTATATTCTGCTTTGCGCTCAATAAAAGTATAGCTTTTCCGCTTGGGAAAGGTGTTGCCCAAAGTGTTCTCAAAAAGTCCAGAGCTACCTGTTAGAATAAGGCTTTTTAGGCGATCTTGCTCTTCTAGGGCCATAAATAGGCTGACGTGCCCACCCAAAGAATTGCCCAAAACGTGCATTTTTTCTGTCTCGCCTTTGGCTTCTAGAAACTCGACCACATAATTCTTAAGATAGCCCACAGAAAGCTCTCTTAGTGGTGCTTCATAGATAGGAAGTACAGGGACCAAAATGCGGTAATCCTTGCGAAAGTGTTCGATAATAGTACCGAAGTTACTAAGGGCCCCAAAAAGACCGTGCAAAAGCAAAAGGGTTTCCCCTTGTCCTTCTTCTATATATTGGAACTTTCCTAGCTCCTTGACTTTGTAGTCCATAACTGAGAAATTCTTATGTTACTGATAATCAATTAAAAAGGCCCTAAAGGGGCCTTAATTGGCCTCAAAAATACATCTTTTAGATTAGTTATGGACCGCAAACCCCTATTTTATATTAAAAAACTTTGATTTCTTTTATCTTACTGCAGGAGTACAAGCCTAAAAAAAGGCTATTTTCGCCCATCCTTTTATAGACCAAAATTGATATCATGCAGCTTGCTCAAATTTATACTACTTTTCTATCGGCTAAGGGTCTTTGTATCGACAGCCGCCAAGTTCAACAGGGCGATTTGTTTTTTGCCTTGGGTCAAAAAGATGAAAATGGCCGTCACAAAGGCAATGATTTCGCAGAAATGTCTTTGCAAAAAGGCGCTTTGGCCGCTATTATCAATGACGCTCAGCTAAAAGCCAAATATGCAGAGGATGAACGCTATATTTTGGTCGAAGATGTGGAAGTTTGTCTACAGCAGCTGGCCCAATATCACCGAAAACAAATCGATATTCCAGTAATTGCCGTGGTGGGCTCTAATGGCAAAACTACCTGCCGCCAATTGCTTTATTTGCTGCTCTCTCAAAATTATGATTGTTGGGCCACCCCCGGCAATTTTAATAACCATTTGGGCCTCCCTCTTTCTGTGCTGCAAATTAAAAACGAACATGAGTTGGCCATCCTAGAAATTGGGGCTAATCACTTAGGCGAAACCGCCGCCCTCTGCGAAATTGCAGCCCCTACTCATGGCCTGATTACGAATCATGGGAAGGACCATTTGGGCGAATATGGCTCGGTGGAAAATATCCAGAAGGCTAATCATGAGCTCTATGATTATTTGGCCAAAACAGGCGGCCAAGCTTTTGTCTATGGTCAAGATCCAGTAATGATGAAGGCCGCCAAACAACTAAAAAATCCCATTTTTTACGGCCGCCCTAAGGACTATACGCAGGCAAAAGTACTCCAAGCTCCCGATCTAAAACTAGAAATCCAATTGGGCAAAAGAAAGTTGTCGGTAAAGATGAATCTCTTTGGCGAGTTTTGGGCGCCCACGGTCTTGGCCGCCGCCACAATTGCCGATTATTTTGCCCTGCCCGCCGCCGTTATTAAACAGGCCCTGCAAAGCTATAGCCCGCAATCGCTCCGCTCCGAACGCCGAAACTGGAATAATCAAGCCGTTTTACTCGATTGCTATAATGCAAATCCTAGCAGTATGCAGGTCTTTCTTCAGGCCGCTCTAGCCGAGAAATCTGCCCCAAAAGTCTTTGTCCTTGGCGAAATGCTGGAGCTCGGTAACTTTAGCCAAAATGAACATCAAACTCTTTTGGACCAACTCGCTAGCGAAAAAAATATTCAGCTTTTTCTCTTTGGCCCTAGCTTTTTGGGCCTGTCGCTGCCTCCTTTTGCCCAACATTTTGAGCATCTGGACCAACTGCAGCAGGCTTTGCCCACTTCTGGCCACGCCATTTATGTCAAGGGCTCTAGGGGTAACCGCCTAGAACAACTCTTTGAGGAAGCAAAGGAATTGAATTAGTCTATTATTTTTTGGGGCTGCCCCTCCCTTTGGTCGGGTCGCTCCCTTCTGGGCTCGCAGGTCTGCTCGGCCCTGCGCAAAAAAGCGCAAAGCGCTTTTTTGCTGGGTCTGGCCCTTCGGGCCACCCGACAGGCAGCTCAGCCTGCGGCGGCTTCGCCGCCTGTAGAACGCAGAAATTTGGACCAAAAAAAAGCGATCCCATCGGGATCGCTTTTTTTTTTCTTAGCGCCTAAAGTTTAGTCTTCCAACTCTAGCTCTTTCTCTTCTTCTTTTTTAGTAAACAAGAGTTTTTCTTGCCCTTTTGGAAGATCAACATAGATAAGGTCGCCAGGCGCAAATTGGCTCGCCAATAGGGCCTTAGACAACTCATTGACCAATTCTCTTTGGAGTACGCGCTTCATGGGGCGGGCACCAAAGGCGGGCTCATAACCCAAATCGGCTAGGTAGTCAATGGCTGCTTCAGAAAGCTCAATATCAAAGCCTTGGCCCAAAACTCTTTTGCGAATACCTTTCAACAGTAGATAAAGAATCTGCTTGATCTCTTCGCGGTTGAGCATGGTAAACATGACCGTTTCATCAATTCGGTTGAGAAACTCTGGACGAACATGGTCCTTGAGGCGCTCAACTACTTCTAGTTTGGTGGTTTCAATGATTGCTTGGCGTTTGCTAGCCTCTACATGATCTAAACCATCAAAGTTATCTTGGATTACATCGGCCCCCATATTGGTGGTCATGATGATAATCGTATTCTTAAAGTCGGCTACACGGCCTTTGTTATCGGTTAGGCGGCCATCATCTAGGACCTGCAACAAAATATTGAAGGTGTCGGGATGAGCCTTCTCAATTTCATCCAGTAGAATGATAGAGTAGGGCTTTTGGCGAACGGCATTGGTCAATTGACCGCCCTCCTCATAGCCTACATAACCGGGAGGTGGACCAACGAGGCGAGAAACGGCATGTTTCTCCATATACTCCGACATATCAAAGCGGGTAATCGCTGTTTCATCATTAAAGAGAAGTTCCGCCAGGGCTTTGGCCAATTCCGTTTTACCGACTCCCGTTGTTCCCATAAATAGGAAGGAACCAATGGGCTTTTTGGCATCTTGTAGGCCCGCACGGCTACGGCGAACCGCATCAGAAACAGCTTGTACGGCCTCTCTTTGGCCAATAATTCGCTTGCCAATTTCCTCTTCTAAGCGAAGTAGCTTCTCTCTTTCGCTTTCGAGCATTTTGGCCACGGGAATACCCGTCCAGCGAGCAACAACTTCAGCAATATCATTAGCATCTACCTCCCCATCGGTGAGGCGTTTTTCTGGAGAGAGGGTTTCTAGTTGGGCCTCTGCATTGGCCAAGATAGTTTCCTGCTCTTTAATTTTACCATATTCCAATTCGGCTACTTTGGCGTAATCGCTATTGCGGCGGGCTTCTTCAGCTTCTAGGCGGTATTTTTCAATTTCAGACTTACAAGACTGAATGATATTGATGAGTTCTTTTTCAGATTCCCAGGCGGCTTTTAGGACCGTCAGTTCTTCCGAGATATTGGCAATTTGCTCATTGATGGCATCCAATCGCTTTTGATCGCCATCTCGTTTTACGGCCTCTCTTTCAATTTCTAGCTGACGGCCTTTGCGGTCCAATTCATCTAGTTTTTCGGGCATAGAGTTTAGCTCTAAGCGAAGTTTAGCGGCGGCCTCATCCATCAAGTCGATTGCTTTATCGGGTAGGGCACGATCACTAATATAGCGATGAGAAAGTTCTGCTGCCGCAATGAGGGCATCATCGAGAATGCGAACTTGGTGGTGGTTTTCGTAGCGCTCTCTGAGTCCGCGCAAAATGGCTACCGTTTCTTCCATAGAAGGCTGATCGATGACAATTTTCTGGAATCGTCTTTCTAGGGCTTTATCCGTTTCAAAGTACTTTTGGTACTCATCTAGGGTAGTGGCACCAATGGCCCGTAGTTCTCCACGGGCAAGGGCGGGCTTGAGGATATTGGCGGCATCCATGGCGCCTCCACCTCCGCCAGCACCAACCAGCGTATGAATTTCATCAATAAATAGGATGACATTATTAGAGGTGGTCACTTCTTTGACCACCGCTTTGAGTCGCTCCTCAAATTCTCCTTTATATTTGGCTCCAGCAACCAGAGCGGCTAGGTCGAGGCCAAAAACGGTTTTATCTTTTAGGTTTTCGGGCACATCATTATTGACGATACGCCAGGCTAGGCCTTCTACAATGGCGGTTTTTCCCACACCGGGTTCTCCAATGAGGATGGGGTTATTCTTTTTGCGGCGAGAGAGGATATGGAGCAGGCGGCGAATTTCATCATCGCGGCCGATAATGCGGTCCAATTTTCCGTTGCGGCATTGTTCGTTATAGTTTACCCCATATTTGCGGAGGGCATTAAATTCATTTTCGCCACTTTCGCTTTTGACGGTGCGGCCTTTGCGCAATTCCTTAATGGCATCGCCAAGTAGTTTTTCGTTGGCGCCAAGGCTGCGGAGTAGGCGAGTGGTTTTATCGTCTACGGAGAAAATACCCGCTAAAATCATATCGAGGGCCACAAACTCATCGCCGAAATCGCGGGCCAGGTTTTGGGCATTTTGGATGGCTAGGCTGGCCTCTTTAGAGAGGTGGCTGCCCGAGTTGCTGCCATAGACTTTAGGGTAGGAGTCCATAATGACCTCTAGCTTTTGCTTGAGGTCTGTAAGGTTGACGGATAATTTTTTGAGTAGGTAGCCCACCACATTATCATCCACTTCTAACATAGCGGCTAATAAATGGGCCAATTGAACGTCTTGTTGTTGGCGGCCACGCACATATTCTTGTGCTTTGAGTACGGCCTGCCGGGCTTTTTCGGTGAATTTATCAAACATAATATATAGGGCTTATTAATATAGTAGATGGAGATTTATACAATTTGTTCTTTTCTTTTCAAAAGCAAATCCAATTCTTGAAGTTAAGGCAAAATGGCAGTTTTCCAAAGCTTTAGCTGACATTTTGGGCGTTTTCGGTTCCTAATCCGTGACATTTTTTCCGATTGCCGATTTTTGGTCCAATAGGAGGCGGCGGAGCCGCCCCCAAGGCGCGCAGCGCCTCGGCTGAGGGATGGACAGCAGTGGCCGCAGGCCAGACCTAGCGGGCGCAGCCCGCGCAGGGCCGAGCGAATAGCGAGCTGCGAAACAGCCCGACCCGCCTGCAGGGCGGGGCAGCCCCAAAAAACAGCAGAAAAAAAGCGAATACTACAATAGCTTGCAGCATTCGCTTTGGGGTTAATTTTTATAATAATCGAGGGCTTCATCGCCCATTTTGGCCATATTATCAATAAAAAAGCGGAGGTCGGCCAGTTGGTCATCGCTCATTCTTTCTTTGGTAAAGATGGGAATCCCTCGCCAATTTTTGCCCGATTGATAGCGGTGGGCGGCATAAATAGAGAACTTGGCCTTGCCCTCAAAGTTGGCGGCTAGTCGCTTAAATGTTTTTTGGCGATTATCGAGTTTGAATCGGCTATAGCGTTTTTCTTCATGGCAATGCAGGCAGCTTCGCTCATAAATTTTTCGGCCATTGAGAAAGCTATTGCTAGCGGGAGAGATCATTTGGCGGGCGCGTTCGTCTGGTGGGCGGACCAAATGGGCGGGATAAACCTCGGAGTAATAGCGGCGAATGAGGTTAACGGCCCGGGCATTACTGCGGTTGTTTTTAATCGAATACTCGACCTTTTCCCAATCGGCTTTTTTCATTTCGAGTTCGCCCATTTTTAATTCTAGGGTCCAGAGATAGGCCAAAATGGCTTCTTTTTCCCAATCTTCCATTTCTCGGCCATCGGCAAAGAGTTGGTTGCAGGCATCCATAGATTTGCGCAGGTCAAAGTGGGCGCCCTTGAGCAGCGGGGCATAGGGGCCGTCATAGAGCTTGGCAAAATCATTATTAAAAAAGAAGATGCGGTTAATCATGCCATAAAAACTAGGGCCGGGCAGAAAAGAGAGCTGGTTAGAGTCTACATATTTTAGGCGTTTTTGAGGATCCAGATTATCCAAACTAGGTTCTTCCCGAACGCTGAGGTGGCAGGAGGCG
This sequence comes from Saprospira grandis, assembly GCF_027594745.1. NCBI lineage: Bacteria > Pseudomonadati > Bacteroidota > Saprospiria > Saprospirales > Saprospiraceae > Saprospira > Saprospira grandis. The sequence goes on from NZ_CP110854.1 coordinate 2,795,068, forward strand.
CAGCTCATTTTCTTGCTGAGTAGCTCGGTGCTACTACCTTCTTTGGTGGTAAATCCCTGTTCAATCAGCTCTTTTCCTTGCCGAATCGTCAGTTGGTCTTTGGCCTTGGCCCAATCTTTTGGCTGGTTGGTTTTAATTTTTCCCAACTTCCCCATGACGGTCCAAAGCGGAGTGCTTTCGGTCATCTGAAAATCAGATTGCTCCTCTTCCTTTAAGAGTTTTTGGCTGGTAAAGGCGGTGGCCAAGCCCCAACAAACCCCCAAAATAGAGATGGCAATTTGCCAAGGTTTGGGACGAATATATAATAGTGGTTTTAGCATATTGCTGGTTTTGCTTGTCTTGGAATATAGTGTGTGTAGCGAACTACTTAAAAAACAGGCGCTGAGGCGCTTCTAGTTCCTTAGGCTAAAAATAGGCCAAAAGCCCACTGCAAAAAACAGTTTAGCCGACCTAATCTAGTGATTAAATCGGTAGTTCATTCTTCTCAAGTTTAGGGGGAGCTTAGGGGTTTTGTTGGGGCCCTCACAAAATAACAGTTTCGGAAGATATTATAAAACAGAGAACCTACAAAAAAAGCCAGTACTCCTTAGAGAACTGACTCTTTTCTTTTGGGGCCCGCGGCCGCCCTCTATATTGGGGCGGCCGCCGCTATGCTGCGCCGCTCGCAGGTCTGCTCGGCCCTGCGTTTTTTTTCGCTACGCTCAAAAAAAACTGGGTCTGGCCTTCGGCCACGGCTGCGCAGCGCTGGGCCGTGGCTCGCTGCGCTCGCTGGCGGCTTCGCCGCCTCTAAATGCCGCCTTGTCCGCCGCCACCGCTGTTTCCACCGCCAGAGCGGTTTTCTAATTGGCTACGGCGCTTGTTCTTGACATTCATTTTACCAAAGTTATAACTCATACTAAAGTTGACCACTCGGTTTTCCCATTCGTAAATTCCGCTTTGACGGAAGCTGTCTGTGCTCCGCTGATAGCGGTAGCTATTACTATAAATGGGGTTTTGGATCCAAAGAGAGAGCCGCAATTTCTTTTTCATCAGCTGTTTATTGATCGATACCCAATGCCAGAAGTTGGGGCGGTTGCTTCCCTGAATATCTCGAACCTGATACCAAACTGATCCCCCCATAGAGATATTTAGCCCAATTTTTTGCAAACGAATACTGCTAAATACGTTTCCGCTAGCTCCTAAGGTCTGATAAGAAAGGTCTTGGCCTTCTACTTCTGCATCAAAGTGCGATTGGTAGAGGTTGCCCCCCATATTGAGGGTCCACCAAGGGAAAATACTTGTATTAAAGTTGAAGTCTAAACCGTACTGGTAGTTGTAGGCCAAGTTTTGGGGCCGAGAGCGAATCACGCCCGTTAGGCTGTCAATGGTTTGCACTCGGGTAGACTCATTATCATTATAGCTGGCATACAAGCCAACATTTATTCCCGATTTGCCAATGTAGTTGCCGTAGTTTAGTTCTACCTTATCGGTAAATGAGGGCTGCAAATAAGGGTTGCCATAATAAAGGTAGCGGGGGTCCTCAAAACTAGGGAAGGGGTTGGTAGACCAAGAACCGGGGCGGTCAATTCTACGGCTGTAGTTAAAGGTCATTTGGGCCGTTTTACTCATTTGGTAGCCCAAGTTAACAGAGGGAAAGAGCTGAAAGTAACTCCAGGGATAGCTCTCCTCCGTACTAATCAAACGCGGATCTACACTGGCTTGCTCTAGGCGAAGACCAAACTTTCCACTCCACTTCTCTCCAAGTTTTTGGCTGTAGGTCCCATAAAGGGCATGAATCTGTTGGCTGTATTCAAAGATATTAGAGCGACTACTATCATTGACTAAAGTGGGGAGTTGGGGAACATAATTGTAGTAGCCAAAATCACTGCGGTCCAATTGGTAGCGATAGTGATAGCCTACTTCTAGTCGCCCTTCTAATTTGGGCAAGGGAAGGGTGTAATCAATACGGGCCCAAATTTCTCTGCGGCTGTCAAAGTCCTCAATCCGCTGAGAGTCTGGGGCGGCATTGATGGCATCGCCATTGGGCCAATAAGACTGATTGCCGTAGTAGTCAATGTCTTGGTCTTGGCTATTTGATATTTGGAAGTCAAAGACGAGCTGGTGTTGATCTCCCATACCCCCAATTTTATCCAAGTTAGGCTTGCCTGTAGAGTCTTTTTCTGGAAAAATAATGGAGTAAACGGCATTATAGCTCCAGTTGTAGCGCTCTGTTTCGCCATCTCTGCCTCGAATCTCTTGGCTGTAGTATACCGAATCTTGTCCGAAGTTATCGTATTGGGTTTGGCCGCCATTTTGGCCAGCCCCTCCACCTCCTCGTACTTGCATAGAGAGGGTTTGGGTGGGGCTAAAGTAGTAGTCCATGCCTAGGCGCCCCCAGAAGTTATCTTTTTGGCGGCGGCTATCGCGGTAGGTGTTGAAATAATAGCTACTATCGGGCAACTGATTGAAGCGGTAGGCCTCTGAAAGGGTGTAGGAGCCTCGGCGGCTCCAGCTAGCATTAGAAAAAAGGTTGAGCTTTTCAGATTTGTAGTTTAGGCCAAAACCCGTATTAAACTTATTGAACATTGGACCAACGGGCTCCGAACGCCAACCTCGGGCATTGGTCCCAATTCGACCATTGACATTGCCCGTAAAGCCAGAGAGGAGGTTGCGTTTCATCACAATGTTAATGATTCCGCCTGCGCCACCATCGGGGGCATCTTTGGCCGAGGGACTCGTAATAATTTCTACGCTTTTGATACTGTTTGCGGGCAGTTGTCGGAGGACGGCAGCCTGGTTTTCTCCAGTTAGGCCCGTGGGCTTTCCATTGATGTATACTTGGACCACCTTGCCCCGCACTTTGATCTGCTCATCTTGGTCAACCTCTACTCCTGGTGTAGAGCGAAGGACCTCGGTGGCGCTTTCGCTGTTGCCAAGTCCACTGTTTTCTACATCAAAGACCTTTTTGTCTAGGCCCAATTTGAGTAGCGATTTATTGGCCGTTACCTGCACGGTCTCTTGGGTGGCAGCATCGGGCTTTAGCAAGACTTTTCCTAGCTGAAGAGTAGGAAGTTCTAATTTAAGACTATCTATGCGTTTTTCTTCATAGCCCATAAAGTTAAACTTGGCGTAGTAGTCTCCATAGGGCAAGTTGACCAAGCGAAATTTACCATCCATATCGCTGATGCCTCCCGTAATGAGGGAGTCGGAAAGATTGTAGAGGGATACGGTGGCAAACTCTAAGGGCTTTTTGCTGTCGGCATCTATGAGTTGGCCTAAAAGAGTGGTTTGGGCGGGGGGCATAGGCCCCTGTGCCCAGCTCCAGCTACATACGAGCAGGAAGAAGGGGAGGAGGGTCAATTTCATGTTTTTTGGTTTTAAGATCGAGGTTAAATTGATTGTAGGAACTAGCCGAAGAGTTGTGCTGAGCTAGCGGAGAACGGAGCAGCCAGTGCTGTTAATTTTTGATTGCTTTTTTATGTATAATAGACTTAGATGGCTATAGTTACGAGCTCTTAACAGTCCTTAACCTTTAGATTTCGACCAACTCGACCTTTTGAAAGACTGAACTATCTGTTTAGTTTCTGGTCGGTCCAATTTCTGTTTTTGTAGAATTTCTGATAAAAGGGCTATTTTTTTACTTTATTTAAGTCTTGCTCTACTCAACCAAAAAATTGAAAAACGATACCTTATGTTGAAAAAGAAAATTGCAAGCTTGGCTTTTGGCCTTTTGGCAGGAGCTAGCTTGTTGGCCCAAACAGGGCCCGATCGCTGGCAACAGGCGGCCAAATACTATATGGAAATTGATATGGATACCAAAAAACATCAGTTTGATGGTAAACAGAAGCTGGTCTATACCAATAATTCGCCCGATACTTTGCGTAAAGTATTTTATCATCTCTACTTTAATGCCTTTCAGCCAGGTAGTATGATGGATGAACGCTCTAGAACACTACCCGATCCCGATCCCCGTGTAGGCGATCGCATCGCTCAGCTTAAGCCCAAGGAAACGGGCTATCATAAGATTAAGAGCTTGTTGCAAGATGGCAAAAAGGTCAATTATGAAATGGCCGAAACCATTTTGGAGGTAGAACTAGCCGAGCCCATTTTGCCTGGCGCCAGCACTACCCTAGAAATGGAATTTAAAAGCCAAGTGCCCATTCAAATTCGTCGCTCTGGCCGCAATAGTGCCGAGGGAATCGATTATTCTATGTCGCAATGGTACCCCAAACTTTGTGAGTATGACTACCAAGGCTGGCATGCCAACCCCTATATCGGCCGAGAGTTTCATGGTGTTTGGGGCGATTTCGATGTGAAAATTACCCTGCCTGTAGAATATACGGTAGGCGCTACGGGCTACCTCCAAAATCCCAATGAAATGGGACATGGCTATGAGGATGTGGGCCAAAGAGCCGACCTCAAAGGCAAAAAGCGCCTCACCTGGCATTTTATCGCACCCAATGTGCATGACTTTGTCTGGGGCGCCGATCCCGATTATATCCATGATGTGGTCCAGCTAGATGATACGACTAAGATTCACTTTCTCTATCAAGATGATGAGGATTATAAGGCCACTTGGAAAGCTGTACAGCCTAAAATGAAAAAGGCATTCGAGTATATCGAGAAACGCTTTGGCAATTATCCCTATCGCCAATATTCCTTTATTCAAGGGGGAGATGGCGGAATGGAGTACCCCATGGCTACTCTAATTACCGGAAACCGTGCCCCCTCTAGCCTACAGGGCGTGATGGTCCACGAGCTGATGCATACTTGGTATCAGATGCTGATGGGAACCAATGAGGCCCTTTATGCTTGGATGGATGAAGGCTTTACTTCTTATTCGACCAATATTGTTACGGCTTATTTGGATGGCCAATTGAAAAAAGGCGAAAACCCCCATTACTACTCTTATGCAGGTTATAAGCAGTTGGCTAAAAGTGGGGTAGAGGAGCCCCTAAGCACTCATGCCGACCATTTTATGAGTAATGCGGCCTATGGCGCTGGTTCTTATAATAAAGGAGCTGTTTTTGTCCATCAATTGGAGTACATTGTTGGCGAAAAGGTCCTTAAGGAGGCGATGCTAGATTATTACTATAATTGGCGGTTCAAGCACCCCAATCCCAACGATTTTATCCGTATTGTAGAAAAACGATCGGGCCTAGAGCTAGACTGGTACCGAGAGTATTGGGTCAATAGCACACATACTATTGATTATGCTATCGATAAGGTGGAGAAGAAGGGCAAAAAGACGTTGGTCCAATTGCAACGCCTAGAAAGCACCGATAAGAAAACGGGCATTAAGAATGGCCGTATGCCCATGCCTGTAGATGTGGTGGTGAAGTATATGGATGGCAAGGAGGAAAAAACTGCTTGTTTCCATATTCCCTTGGCCATTATGAGAGGGGCTAAAGCCAATGAAAATATGTACCTAGAGTATAATGTGATGCCCGATTGGCGCTGGACGCATACTAGCTATGAGCTAGAGCTGCCCATTAAACAAAAGGATATCTTGAGTATTGAAATTGACCCTTCTAGCCGAATGGCCGATATCAACAGAAAGAATAATACTTATAAGCCTGATTAGGCCGCTAAGAAGTTTTGCACTGAGCCACTCTATTTTATGGAGTGGCTTTTTTTATTATTTGGGGCCCGCGGCCAGCAAAGCTGGCCGCCGCTATGCTGCGCCGCTCGCAGGTCTGCTCGGCCCTTCGTCGCTTTGCTCCTTGGTCTGGCCTTCGGCCACGGCTGCGCAGCGCTGGGCCTGCTCCACTTTTGTTTTTCAGTTGATGCTTTCTGCTTCGGCCTTTTGGCTGCCCCTTTTAAGCGGTAGGCCTCGCTTCGCTCGGCCTGCTTTAATATGTCCCCGCCCACCCACCCCTCTACGGGATTCCTTAAGGGAATCCCTGCGGGGGCGTTTGGACCATTAAAAATTTCCTCTCCAAATCCTCCCGACGGCTAGCTGCCCCCCTCCCGACGAGTATAGTTAGTCCTCCCCTTTATTTTTGCGGTTTAGCAGGCGGCGAAGCCGCCGCAAAGGGCCGCAGGCCCGCGGCTGAGGGATGGACAGCAGTGGCCCAAAGGGCCAGACCAAAGCCCGCAGGGCTGCAGGGCCGAGCGAATAGCGAGCTGCGAAACAGCCCGACCCGCCCGCAGGGCGGGGCAGCCCCAAAACAACATAAAGAAAAAAGCGTTAAGGATAAAAAGGAGGCGAGGGCTGGCGGTTTTCTTGCAAAATTGTAGCTTTGGCCCAAAATACAGCGAGCATTATGACAAAAGCTTATCCGGCGAAACTACTATTATTTGGAGAGTACAGCATCATGCAGGCGGCTCCGGCTTTGGCCTTACCCTTTTGGGCCTATCGGGCTAGCTGGTCTTGGTCGGCCACTAAAGAGCGATTAGCTTCGCAGCAGGGTTTGCAGCTCCTATTGGATAGCATGGCGCCCAACTGTTGCTTAGACTTGCAGCGATTGGGGCAAGACTTGCGAGCGGGGATTTGGTTGCAGAGTGATATTCCGCATGGCTATGGTTTGGGAAGTTCGGGCAGTTTGGTGGCGGCAGTATATGAGCGTTATGCCAGGGCCGAAAAGGCGAGGGGCGAGGAATTGATATTGACATTAGCGCAGATAGAAACTGCTTTTCATGGGCAGAGTTCGGGCATAGACCCCTTAGTTTCTTATTTGAGAAAAGGGTTGTTTTGGGAAGCTGGTCAGAGTAAAATATTGGAGCAAGAAATTAGCTTAGGAGAGGCGGATCGGGCTCAATTATTTTTGTTGGACACAAAAATTGCGAGACAAACGGCCCCATTAGTACAGCATTATCTGCAAGCTTGTGCGCAGGCAGATTTTCCATTGGCGGAGCAAAAAGAACTTGCACAGGCGCATCGTTTGGCTATTTCGGCCTATTTGGGCCAGGAAGATGAGGCCTTAGCTGCTGCATTTAGGGAGATATCGGCCTTGCAGCATCGGTTCTTTCAGCGGATGATTCCGGCAGAATTTAAAGAAGTTTGGCAAAAAGGCTTAGCAGGAGGCAGTTATTTGCTCAAACTATGTGGAGCGGGGGGCGGAGGATTTTTGCTGGGCTATAGTCAGGATTGGGTTAGTACGCAGCGAGAACTATCGGCTTTTGAGTTATTGCCATTGGCTTTAGGGCAGATATAGGAGAAAGCCAATAGGGGAGAGCGGGCTGGGGCTATAGTCTAATGAAAAAGAGAAAGCAAGCTTCATTATCTAGTATAAAAAATGTAAATTTGAGCGCCCTCAAAGGGGGCTAAATCATTTATTTCATTTTGCATAACTATACGATCCATGAGTGGAGAAAAAATTAGCATGAAAGAGGGGCAGTTGCAAGTGCCTAATCAACCTATTATTCCTTTTATTGAAGGAGACGGCATTGGTCCTGACATTTGGGCTGCTTCTGTTCGCGTTTTTGATGCTGCTGTAGAGAAAGCTTATGCT